>NZ_CP084758.1:2214166-2552500 GCF_020535565.1 Shinella sp. XGS7
GGCATGTCGCCCTGGCATCCTTTTGCGCTGCTGTGCCAGAAGGCCGAGAACGATGCCTACCGCGATGCCGACCGCGTGGTCTCCATGCTGCCCAAGGTGCAGCAGCACATGGCCGCTCATGGCCTGGACCTGAGCAAGCTGCACATCGTGCCCAATGGCATCACGCTGGACGAGTGGGACGAGAGCCAGGCCCCTGGCCTGCAGGCCGAGATTGCCGCCCATATCGCCACCCAGCGCGCCGCCGGCAAGCTGGTGGTGGGCTACGCCGGCTCGCACGGCCTGCCCAATGCCCTGGATGTGCTGCTGGACGCGGCCAAGCTGCTGCAGGCCGAGGGCAGCGCCGGCCAGCCGCCCCTGCACATCGTGATGGTGGGCGGCGGCCATGAGAAGGCGCGCCTGGCCGCGCGGGTGCGCGCCGAGGGCATTGCCAACGTGGCGATGTTCGACGCCATTCCCAAGGCCCAGATCCCGGCCCTGCTGGCGGCCTTTGATGTCGCCTACATCGGCTGGCAGCGCACGCCCATCTACCGCTTCGGCATCGCACCCAACAAGCTGATGGACTACCTGATGGCGCGCCGCCCGGTGCTGCATTCGGTGGAGGCCGGCAACGACCCCGTGGCCGAGGCCGGCGCCGGCCTCACCGTGCCGCCCGAGGATGCTCAGGCTGTGGCCGACGGGCTGCGTCGCCTGGCCGCGCTGAGCCCCCAGGAGCGCACCGCCATGGGCGAGCGCGGCCGGGCCTTTGTGCTGGCCCACCACACCTACCCGGTGCTGGCGCGCCGGTTCATCGAAGCCGTGTCATGAGCCCGCCGCGCAAGCAGCAGGAACTGGAAGCCATCGCCCAGCGCTATGCGCGCCGGGCCGAGACCGTGGCGCGCGACCGCTACAGCCTGCTGCGCCCCGAGGTCTGGCAGATGCTGCAGGAGCGCCAGCGCGCCCTGCTGCGCGAGCTGGCGCGCCGGCCCGGGCGCCCCGAGCAGTGGCGGCTCACCGAGGTGGGCTGCGGCGCCGGCGGCAATCTGCTGGAGATGCTGCGCCTGGGCCTGGCGCCCGAGCACCTGACCGGCATCGAGCTGCTGCCCGAGCGTCATGCCCTGGCACGGGCCGTGCTGCCGGCGCCCGTGCAGCTGAGCCTGGGAGATGCCTCGCAGGCGGGGGTGGACGAGGCCAGCCAGGACCTGGTGCTGCAGTCCACCGTGTTCTCCTCCATCCTGGACGACGGCGTGCAGCAGGCCCTGGCCCAGGCCATGTGGCGCTGGCTGCGGCCGGGTGGGGCGGTGCTCTGGTATGACTTCATCGTCGACAATCCACGCAACCGCGATGTGCGGGGCGTGCCGCTGGCGCGCGTGCGTGCGCTCTTTCCCGAGGGCCGGCTGCGCTGGCAGCGCCTGACCCTGGCGCCGCCGCTGGCCCGTTGGGTCTGCCGCGCCCACCCCGCCGCCTACACCGTATTCAACAGCATTCCCTGGCTGCGCACCCATGTGCTGGCCGTGATCGAGAAACCTTGACCCACCCCCTACGCGCTGCGCGCGCCCCCTCCAGGGGGCGGCACCGGTCGGCCGGCGAAGCCGGACCGACGCTGCCCGTTGGGAAAATGCGGACTGCCAACTGTGTGCGGCTCTGCCGAATCGAATTTGTATGAGCACTGAACAAGCCTTTTTGCCCTTCGCCCTGCCCGAGATCGGCGAGGAGGAGATTGCCGAGGTGGTGGACACGCTGAAGAGCGGCTGGGTCACCACCGGCCCCAAGGCCAAGCAGTTCGAGGCGGCTTTTGCCGCCTTTCTGACGCAGAACGCCGGGGACTCGCAGCTCGAGTGCATTGCCGTGAACTCGGCCACTGCCGGCCTGCATCTGGCGCTGGAAGCCCTGGGCATCGGTCCGGGCGACGAGGTCATCACCACCACCCACACCTTTACCGCCACCGCCGAGGTGGTGCGCTATCTGGGTGCGGATGTGGTGCTGGTGGACATCGACCCCGCCACGCTCAATATCGATGTGGCCGCCATCGAGGCCGCCATCACGCCGCGCACCAAGGCCATCGTGCCGGTGCATTACGCCGGCCTGGCCGTGGACATGCTGGCCGTGCTGGACATCGCCCGCAAGCACGGTCTGCGCGTGGTGGAGGACGCGGCCCATGCCCTGCCCACCACCCTGGAGAAAGAGCTGATCGGCACCCTGGGCAGCGACGCCACGGTGTTCAGCTTCTATGCCAACAAGACCATGACCACGGGCGAGGGCGGCATGCTGGTGACGCGCAACGCCGAGCTGGCCAAGCGCGCCAAGGTGATGCGCCTGCACGGCATGAACCGCGATGCCTTCGACCGCTTCACCGCCAAGGTGCCGAGCTGGTATTACGAGATCGTGGCGCCGGGCTTCAAGTACAACCTCACCGACATCGCCGCGGCCCTGGGCCTGCACCAGCTCAAGCGCCTGCCGGCCTTCCAGGCACGGCGCGAGCAGATTGCCGCGGCCTATGACGCGGCCTTTGCCGACCTGCCCCTGATCCTGCCGCCGCAGGCGCCGGAGGGCGACACGCACAGCTGGCACCTCTATGTGCTGCGGGTGGCGGACGATTGCGCCCTTGAGCGCGATGTCTTCATCGAGCGCATGTATGCCAAGGGCATAGGCTGCAGCGTGCACTACATCCCCCTGCATCTGCATCCCTACTGGCGCGATCGCTACGGCCTCACGCCCGCACAGTTCCCGCATTCGCAAAAAGCCTACGAGCGCATGCTCAGCATCCCGCTCTACACCGCGATGACGGATGCCGATGTGCAGCGCGTGATTGCTGCCGTGCGCGAAATTGCCCTGAGCTGAGTCCATGGCCAAGCGCGCTTTCGATCTGCTGCTCTCGGCCCTGGGCCTGCTTTTGCTGGCGCCTGTGCTGCTGCTGATCGCGCTGTGGGTCAAGCTGGATTCGCCCGGCCCCGTGTTCTTCCGCCAGGAGCGGGTAGGGCGCTTCGGCCGGCCCTTCTTCATCCACAAGTTCCGCACCATGCGGGTGGACAACGCGGGCCTGCAGATCACCGTGGGCGTGGATCCGCGCATCACCCGTGCGGGCCACTTTCTGCGAGCCGCCAAGCTGGACGAGCTGCCCCAACTCTGGGATGTGCTGCGCGGCGCCATGAGCCTGGTGGGCCCGCGGCCCGAGGTGCCGCGCTATGTGGCGCTGTACCCGCCCAAGCTGCGCGAGATCGTGCTCTCGGTGCGACCGGGCATCACCGATCCGGCCTCGCTGAGCTTTCGCAACGAGAGCGAGTTGCTGGCGGCCGCGGCCGACCCCGAGCGCGAGTATGTGGAGGTGGTGATGCCCACCAAGCTGCGTCTGGCCGCCGCCTATGTGCGCCGGGCCACGCTGCGCACCGATCTCCGCGTGATCCTGGCCACCCTGGGCGCGCTGCGCCCCTGATGAGTTGTTGTTGACACTATGAACTGGTTGTCCCTGGATGCCTTCCTGACTCGCATCCGCCCGCATCGCGAGGCCCTGGCCCTGGGCCTGGACCTGCTGGTGATGGCCCTGGCCTGGCAAGCGACCTATCTTTTCCGCCTGGGCTTCGAGCGCTGGTTCAGCGCGCGGCCGGCTTATGACCATTGGGTGCTGCTGGGCCTGGTCGTGCTGTACGCCCTGGTGCTCAAGGGCTTGAAGGTGCCCAAGGGCATGTGGCGCTTCTCGGGCTTTGGCGAGGTCAAGCGCCTGGCCCTGGCCTGCGCCATTGCCGGCCTGGTGAGCGCCACCGTGGTGCTGATGGCCCAGCTCAGCAAGGTGCCGCGCGCCGTGCTGGCCCTGCACCCGCTCTTCACCCTGATGGGCCTGGCCATGCTGCGCATGGGCTACCGCATGCTCTACGAGCATATGCGCAGCCGCATCAGCGGCAGCGCCCAGGAGCAGCGCCGTGCTCTGGTGATGGGCGCGGGCGATGCGGGCCGCCTGCTGGTGGCCGGCATCCAGCACAGCCAGGGCTGGGTGGTGGTGGGCTATCTGGACGATGCGCCGGCCAAGCGCGGTGCCCGCGTGGCCGGTGTGCCCGTGCTGGGCACGCTGGAGCAGGCCAAGCACTTTGCCGAGCTGCACGGCATCACCCACCTGATCGTGGCCATGCCCGCGGCCAGCACCGCGCAGCGCCGCCGGGCCCTGGATCTGGCCGGCCAGACGGGCCTGCCCGTGCTCACCGTGCCCAGCAGCCAGGAGCTGCTGGCCGGCCGTCATGTGGACCAGGTGCGCGATATCGAGCCCGAGGACCTGCTGGGCCGCGAGCCCGTGGAACTGGACGAAGGCGGCATCAGCGAATGCCTGAATGGCAAGGTGGTGCTGATCACCGGCGCCGGGGGCTCCATCGGCTCCGAGCTTTGCCGCCAGGTGGCGCGCTACGGCCCCTCAAGCCTCGTGCTCTACGAGCTGAGCGAGTTCGCGCTCTACACCATCGAGCAGGAGCTGGGCGAGAAGTTCCCCCACATCCCCCTGGTGCGCCTGGTGGGCGATGTGAAGGACCTGGAGCATCTGCGCTACGTCTTCGGCAAGTACAAGCCCCAGATCGTCTTCCACGCCGCGGCCTACAAGCATGTGCCGCTGATGGAGGAAGAAAACGCCTGGGCCTGCCTGCGCAACAACACCCTGGGTACCTACAACGCTTGCCAGGCCGCGGCCGAGCACGGCACCGAGCGCTTTGTGCTGATCAGCACCGACAAGGCGGTCAACCCCACCAATGTGATGGGCGCCACCAAGCGCGCCGCCGAGCTGGTCATCAGCCACATGGCCGGCGAATGCGGGAAGAAAGGCCAGCCCACCAAGTTCATGGCCGTTCGCTTCGGCAATGTGCTGGGCTCCAGCGGCAGCGTGATCCCCAAGTTCAAGGAACAGATCGCCAAGGGCGGGCCGGTGACGGTGACGCACCCGGACATCACCCGCTACTTCATGACGATTCCGGAGGCGGCGAGGTTGGTGGTGCAGGCTGGGGCGATTGGGGAGTCGGGGCAGGTGTTTGTGCTGGATATGGGGGAGCCGGTGAAGATCGCCGATCTGGCGCGGACGATGATCCGGATGAGTGGGAAAGATCCGCGCGATATCCGGATCGAGTTTTCGGGATTGAGGCCTGGAGAGAAGCTGTATGAGGAGTTGCTCACTGACAAGGACAACTCGCTACCGACATCTATCCCATCTCTCAGTATCGCCAGGCTGAACAGCAGGGAAGCTGCTTCAACGGTTGTTGTCTGGCTGAAACAGACACTCGCCGATCGCGTGAGCAGTGACGATAGGTTGCGCACTGCTCTTCGGGATCTTCTCCCCGCTGAGTATGTTGTGAGTCGGGCTTGAGATGGTTGAAGTAGTAACGGGGCATTCAAGCCCCGTAGTTTTACAAGTCAAGCACTCAACAGCTCGATCATTCCTTGATGGGTGTGCTGCACAAAGTCTTCATGACCATGTGGCCGAACATCAGATGGACGTCCTCGCACATCTGCATGTCGAATGAGTTCACCCAGACGCTGTGGTCGCACATCGGCATCATCTTGCCACCGTCGTAACCGACGATACCGAGGACCTTGCCGCCAGCCTTACGCGCCGATTCGATAGCTTTCAGCACGTTGGGTGAGTTGCCGCTGCCGCTCACGGCGATCAGGAGATCTCCTTCGTCCATCAGTGCGTCTACCTGGCCTGCAAACACATCAGCATAGGACAGGTCATTGCCATAGGCTGTAATCAGGCCCATGTTGTCGCACAGGCACACGCCACGGAACTTCTTGCCGGTGGCCAGGTTGACCATCTTGTTCCAGTCGGTGATGTAGTGCGACGCGGTCGACGCGCTACCGCCGTTGCCACAGGTCAGGATTTTCTTGCCGCCGTCGAATGCGGCGCGGACCATGTCGATACCCTTCTGGAACGCCGTGGTATCCAGCTGTTGAGCAAGGCGGGCGTGGGCGGCGAGGTAATTGGAGACAGTGAATTCGGTGGACATGGGAAGCGTCATTCGGTGGGTTGATAGAAAACGATCTGAGCGCCGGTGCGATCAAACCGGAACTTCACAGGCTGCAGATCGCTGAGCGCAGCGGTGATCTGCGCGTGGCGCTCCGGAGGGGCGTAGAACATCATGAATCCTCCATTGCCGGCGCCGAGCAGCTTCCCGCCCAGCGCGCCATTGGCCAAGCCTGCGGCGTACCAGCTGTCGATCTGCGGATCGGAGATTCCTGACGTTAGTTGGGCCTTGAGGCGCCAGTTCTCGTCAAGCAGCGTACCTAGATGCTCAAGCGTGCCAGATTCGAGCTGCTCTTTCATCTCGAAGGCTAACTGGACCATCCGGCGCATCAGCGCGCGGCGGTCGGTCGCTTGCATCGCCGCCGATTGGCTGGCCAGCACGGCGGACGCGCTGCGGGTACGGCCAGTGAAGAAGACCAAGGTCGAATCCTCCATCTCCTGCAGCAGGCTGGGCTTGCAGATGACTGGGTCGACCGACACCGAGTCGTCCGGGTGGAAGCGGATGAGGTTGAGGCCGCCGTAGGCCGCCGCGTACTGGTCCTGCTTGCCGATTGGCTCGCCACAGCGGTCGATTTCTATCTCGCAGGCTTGCCGCGCCAGTGTCTCCTTCGAGACGAAGCGGTTGCGGTAGGCGTACAGCGCATTCAGCAGGCCCACGGTGTAGGTGCTGGAGGATCCCAGGCCTGAACCCTTGGACGGGATGTCAGCCATAGAGGCGATCTCGATGCCACCGTCAATTCCAACCACATCCAGCGCCTGTCGGACCAGCGGATGCTCGATCTCATGCCGCGACTGGACGTCCTCGGTCTTGGTGTAGCTTAGCCGGATGCGCCCATCGAACTTCTTGTTGACGCAGATGTACATGTACTTGTCGATCGATGTCGACAGCACGGCGCCGATTTCCTCGCGGTAGTAGGCGGGCAGGTCGCTGCCACCGCCGACAAAACTCATCCGCAAGGGAGTCTTGCTGACAATCACTTACTTCTCCCAATCAATCATGTGCTCCGCAGATTCTGCAGATCTGCGGATTGTCGCGGTTTCGTCGCTGGCTCGGCTGTTCAGAACTTCAGTTGTCTGTTCTTCCGTGTAGCCGCGGGCGGTGTAGTCGTCCTTCAATCGTTTGAGGCGGATATCCTCTGACTCGTTAATGAATAGCCTCAGGGTGCGAGCTGGTGGTGTCAGCGCGGATAGGCAAAGTGCTGGTACGCCCTCGATGATGAGTAGGTCATCTGTACCGACTGAATGGCGTTCACCGTGCGGGGCTATGGTACGCGTGAAGCGGTCATATACCGGCTCCTCAAACTCTACGCGCTGCGTCGCCCCGGCGATTTCTGCGAGCCGGGACACCGCGGCCGCTAGGTTGTAACGATTGAGTACGCCCGCGCCTTCGGCGCGCTCGCTGCCGGGCTTGAGCCAGCCGTCCAGCGAGACGATGTGGGCGTGCTTGCCCAGCACCGCCAGCAGTTCCTTGAGCACTTGCGCTGCGGAGGACTTGCCCGATCGTGCCAGACCGCCGATCAGGATGACGCGGCGGTCCAGCGCAGCCAGCGCAATGGGCGCCAACTGGCGCCGTGCACGGGCGTGACCCACAGTGATCCACTGCACCGCGTCAGCCAGGTTTGTGGCGACATAGTCTGGGCGTCCGGCGTGCTTGGCGTCCTGCCCCCCGTACCCGGTGTGCAGCAGCATCGTGCGAACGCCAGCGCGCCGACCCGCCTCGATGTCGGCGGTCGTGTCGCCCACCATCCAGGAGCCTTCGCGGGAGATGGCGAGATCCCGCGAGGCTTGCTCGATCATGCCGGGCGCAGGCTTGCGGCAGTCACAGACGATCTTCAGCGCTGGCACCTCGCCCTCGAATCCCTTGTCCGGATGATGCGGGCAGTAGTAGATCGCGTCCAGGTAGGCGCGCTGGGTGCCAAGCAGGCTCTCCAAGCGTGCATGGATTTGATGAAGCTCTTCGATCGTTACGTCGCCACGAGCGATAACGGGCTGGTTGGTCGTGAGTACAGCGAGCAGACCTGCTCGGTTGAGCTGCCGCACAGCCTCGCCGACGCCTGGGAGCAACTCGATCTGATCGGGGGACTTCAGGTGGTTTACCTCGCGGTTCAAGGTTCCGTCCCGGTCCAAGAAAACCGCTTTGCGTAGCCCACGCCAGGACAGGCGCTCTGGCAGACCTACTTCGATGTCGCGCTCGACCTTGTCGAGACGGTCCGGTGTACCCATGTCCTTGATGTACTCAGGCGTGACATAGCCGTGTAGTCGCAAGCCTTGGGCAAGCATTGCGGGGAACATGTGCTTGGCGATGTCAGCCTTGCCGGCTTCGGGTGTGACTGAGGCCAGGGACTCGTTGCGGATGGCGTAAAGCGCGGCGTTCACCAAGTTGCGCAGGTCCTGTCCTTCCGGATGTGGATAGGGGTGGATGCCGCGTACCTGCCCCTGATTGTCGATGTCGACTAGGTCGGAATCGTAGGGATGGTCGTTCGGGTGCAGGAACAGCGTGGCGTTCGCGTCGGAGGCCAGATGTGCGTCGAAGAACCGGCGTAGGTCTATATCGAGATAGGTGTCGCCGTACAGCAGCAGGAACTGCGGCTTGAGTGCGTGTAGCGCGTCTCGCAGTGCGCCGGAGGTGCCGCGCGGTACGTCCTCGACCTCGTAGCGTATGCGCACGCCGAATCGCGAGCCGTCTCCAAAGAAGTCAGAGATGGTCTCGTGTCGGTGATGGACCAGCAGGGCGATGTCGGTGAATCCGTGCCTGCGACAGAGTTCAATTTGGTGTTGCAGTACCGGTTTGCCCATCACCGGGACCATGGGCTTGGGCAGGTCGCCGGAGCGGCTGGCGAGGCGGGTGCCCTGGCCTCCCGCGAGGATGGCGACGTTGCAGAGGAACGTGGGGGACGACGTCATGGTGCTGTTTATCGACGGACACGTAGAAGCATGAACCGGAAGACCGACTCCTGCACGGGGGCGGGGAGGATTGACCAAGTGCCGATACAGGCGATGCCGGCGATTCGGCGCAGCAAGTGACTGGGGCCGAAGTTCCGCACTCGCGCTCGGAGGTTGAAGCGCCAGTGGTTCGGATGGCGGCGCGTCTGCGCTTGCCTGTACTTTACTAGCACGTCCGGGACGTTCGCGAACTTCACACCACGATTCAGCCACCGCAGCCAGAGGTCGAGATCCTCTGCGAAGCGGAACGTCGGATCGTAGCTACCGAAGCGCTTCGCGATATCGGCACGATACATGACCGTCGGATGCGCCAGCGTGGTCGTGAACTGAAGCTTGCGCGCGATGTCTTCGGAGCGCTCTGGGTAGTGGCGCTCTGCAGTCGGTCGGCCTGCCTCATCGATCAACTGCAGCCCTGCGCCGACCACGCCGACGTCCGGATGCGCGTCCATGAACGCCACCTGGATGGCGAGCCGTTCCGGTAGGCAGACGTCATCGGAGTCGAAGCGAGCCAGCAACGGCGCTCTCGCCAAAGATATCGCGAGGTTCAGACTACCAGGTAGACCCAAGCGTTCGGTCGGATGGATGTAGTGAAACCGCGGGTCGCGCGCACAGATGCGTTGGCAGGCCAGCGCGGCTTCCGGGCGGGTACTTTCATCGACCACGATGCACTCGAAGTCGGTGAAGGTCTGCTCCATCACGCTGGACAGGCTCTGCTCCAGGATATGCTCCGGCTCGTTGAAGGCCGGAACGAGGAGCGTCACCTTCGGGGTGTTATCCATTCGTGACGCCTGCCGCGAAGCCTTCCTGTGTCGCAATTTGGTCGATCGCGTGACGCACGGCGTCGGCGGAGTTTCGGCTGGGAGCCCAGCCCGCCTCGCGCAGGCGCTCAACGGAGTACTGGAACTTGGGCACGTCGCCGATCCAGCCCTTGTTGCCGGTGCCGAAGTGGATGCCAGCCTGGGGGCTCACACGCGCGATGACTGATTGGGCGATGAAGCGGACTGTTACGCCGTCGTCGACCGGTCCGATGTTGACCGGGAAAATCTTGGGCAGGTGAGTGGCGGCACGGATGTGCATCATGGCGTCCACGAGGTCCGACACATGCAGATAGGCCTTTTGCTGGGTGCCGTCACCAAGAACGTCAAGGCGCCCGGAGTCTGTCTTGAGCTTGTTGATGAAGTCCAGGATCACGCCGTGGGTCGCAGGAGCGCCGACGACGTTAGGGAAGCGGAAAAGGTTCGCGCGTTCCAGGTAGGACTCGGCGGCAGCAGAGATGAGTGCCTCTGATGCCAGCTTCATGGCGCCGTAGTTTGATATTGGCAGCAATGGGCCGATAGCCTCGTGCAGCGGCACACCGCCGAGGTCACCATAGATGGCCGAACTGGATGCGAAATGCAGGGCTGGGACCTTGTAGAGCTTCATCGCCTCGAGCAGGGAGAAGGTGGTCATGAAGGTGTCGCGCAGGTCGACGTTGGCGTCCATGACGCCGGCGGGGATGTCGGAGTTGGCGGCCAGATGCCAGACCTCGTCGATGGCTCCCAGCTTTAGGGCGGCCTCGAACGCCTGCAGTGTCGCGACGCGATCTGACAGATCGACGTGGACGAAGTGCACACGGCTTGGCGCGGCGACGCGTGCGGCGTCGAGATACTCCTCGCGGCCTCGGCACAAGTTATCCAGGACCATCAGGTGACGGTCTTCCTTGGCGAGCAGGGGCAGCAGGTTGCATCCGACGAAGCCGGCACCCCCGGCGATGATGGAAACGTTCATGTAATTACGGCTCTCGAGAAGATGAAAAGCGTTCAATGATTGAATTGTCCGGAGCGCCCAAGGAGCGCATCGCAAAGACCCCAGGCGGCGTAGCGAAGCCGGAGGTATCGACGATCTGCGAGCAGTGCAATCAACATCAACTTCACAGGAAGTTTGACGGACTGTTGCACGCGCCAACGCAACGGCGCCGCGGAACGAAAGATCATTCGCATGACGTTCCGGTACTGGTAATAGTGTCGGATTGGACTCGGAATCTTGAGTCCCATCCGTTCGCCTTCGCCCAGACGGTGCCGAATCGAGACGTCATCGCTCAGCATAAGCGGAATGCCGTTCTTCAACGCGCGCCAGCCCCACTCGAAATCGACGCAGTCGATGAACAACGTCTCGTCGAACAGCCCGACGTGCCTGAAGACCGAGGCCGGCACCAAGGTACCGGAGCTGGTTAGCTCGCTGCAGTGCGTCAGGCCGTTCTCCGATAGCCCTCGGCAATTGCTCATGTCACGACCCAGCTCGTTGACGATGCGGGCACTGACGACGAGCGGCTGAACGGGCGACCCGACTCGCGCGGACAAGAGACCCTGCACCAAGTCTGGAGGCGAGACGCTGTCGTCGTCCATCAGGAGAATATCTGCAGCGCCCCGCGCTAACGCATGTTCGATGCCCCGATTCTGCGCATGAGCGATACCGAAATTGCCTCCAAGCGAGAGGCAGTCGACACCATGACGTTCGCAGGCACCACGAATCTTGGTGGCAGTGATCGCCTGCGTCGAGTTGTCCACCACGACCACTGCGCATTGGCTCAGAAGTGCCGACAACGCCGCATCCAATCTGGAAGCGGGGGTGTTGTAAGTCACTATGACGGCGGTGACTGCGTAGTTCATGTGGACGCCTCCGATTTCGAGGCGCGCTCACTCATTGTCGTGGCGAGCCAGCGTGTACCGTTCACGAACAGCGTCGCCGTCAAGAAGATGACGAGAGATTTGAGGTAGACGGATGCGCCGAGACTCCAGCCGGTACGGAAACAGTCGCGCAGATAGTAAGCCGTCACCATCAGGGCGATGCCACCCGTCAGCGATTGACGTGAACCATGCGCGACCACAACAAAGCCGAGCGCGCTGGCGACGATCATCGGACCGGCCCAATCGCCGAAGTAGAAGACCGCCTCGGCGACAGGATTGCCTGCCAATCCGATCTCCAAACCTGCGGCACTGCTAATTACGTCCGAGTACCACTCGTTCGGCGACGTGAACGTGCTGCCATGGAAGGTCAGCGCCGATGGGATGCTCTGCCAGGATATGGTGAATTCGCCCAGCATTGCCGCAAGCGATTGCATCGCGCTGTTCTGGAAGTCTGAGTAGAACGCGAAGCGCAGGCCCAACAGGGTAAGCACCGCCAGCGTGAACACGGTCACGACCGTGCGGCGGGAGACGCTCGAGTTCCAGGTCAGGAGGAAGAGATACGTCAGCAGATGGGTGGCGTAGTTGTGCTTCGAGAAGACTACCTCGAAAAGCACCGGTGCGAGGAAGAACAAGGTACCCCATCCCTTCATGCGAGCCTTGATGCTGCTGAGCAGGAAGACGCAGAGCAGCATGTTGTACTTAAGCCTCAGCCTATGCTCCAGGTTGATCTCCTCGTAGGCCATGTGAGCTACCACCTTGTCGAAGTAGATCAAGGTGTCCAGGCTCAGCAGCGCATTTGCAAAGAAGTAGGCCGAACCGAGAATGCTTAGCCATGCGATGGCGCGTGCGACCGATTCGTGTAGGCGCAGTTCCCCCGGGCGGATGACCACGTCCCGCGGCGCCTGCAGAACGATGAGGAAGGTCAGCAGCGAGTAGAAGGCACCGATGAAGTAGTCCCCCGCCGCGATCGGCGTCAGTCCCAGCACCTCGCGCACGCTCGGCACGAAGACGATGGGCAGTACCAGATACAGGAAGCACAGGCTTCCTGCGATCAGGCGGATGGGGAGCCTGATGTTCACAGTGCCTCGACGGCCTCGACTATGGCCGCATCGAAGCGGTCCTTAGGGCAGAGATAGCCTTGGTCAGAGTATTCGCGGTACAGCGCCTGCGCGCGCTTCTCCAGCGTCGTCGTCGCCAGCTCCTGAAGAATGTGAGCACTCAATTGATTGAGTGTGCCGTCCACATGTACACCGGGGAGGTAGAACTCCTCTGGGATGTCGACGTACGGCGACACCGGAAGGCAGCCGCAGGCCATGTGCTCGAACGGAATCAGCGACGGATTGGTGAGATTGAACGAGACGCCAATGCGCGAACGGCGGTACACGTCCGCGAGCGCCTCTAGCGAGGGCAATGCGCCGAGATGCTGCACCCCGACGCTGGTCAGCCGCTTCGATAGCGCCGAGCCATAGAACGCGATGCGCAGGTCGGGCTGGCGCGCAAGCAGGACCTCCGCCAGCTGCTCGCAGAGCAGAGCGCAGCGGCGGGGCAGTTCGGGCTTGTGAAAGAACAGCACGTCGATGTCGCGCGTCACAGGCGAAGCGGGCCGGGCGTGATAGATCGCCGTGTCCACCGGGAACGGGAGATATGCCGTCTTGCCTGGCAACTTCATCCACTTGCCGGAGGCGATAAACGATTCGGGTCCGACCTTGACCTTCGCCGCGTGGTAGTACTTCGTCGAAACAGGGAAGAAGAGCTCGTCGTAATCCTGGATCACGTGCATCCACTTACCACCGAGATCCTCGAGCGCGTCAGGTAGGCTCAGGCTGAAGATCCAACTGGTCGTAACGTAGAGGTCGGCGCGGGCCGGCAGTTCGGAAACGGTTTCCCCCTTAAAGCCGTACTCCTTGATGAGACCCGCATCGATCTTTGACGGCGCCTGGATGTAGAGCTTCAGCGACTTTCCCAGATGCGCGGCCAGCGCGTTGGCGATGCGCGCGGTGTTGCGCAAGCCGCCGGAGCGCGGTTCTAGGCGGTAGAGCATCAGCACGAGCGAGCCGGGCGAGCCAACGCTGTTGCGGCGCAGCGAATGCTTGAGGGAGGCGGCGCTGCGCTTGTATTCAGCGGCGACGAAGAGATCTTTGAGGAGGCTAAGCATGCTGGCGAGACGCGAGAACCACGAGTGCGCCCATCAGCAGCAGCTGGGGGCAGATGTAGACGGCGAGGGTCTGCACGGGCTTGATGCCGGTGAGGTGACCGGAAGCCACCAGGATGGCGCCCAGTGCTACCGCATTGATGGCAAGGATGCCGCGTGCATGTCTTGCGCCGAGCGATACGGTCCCCCAGGACAAAAGACAGCCGGCGGCGAGATAGCAGGCGGAGATGGCCAAGCTCGGGATGTCGACGAAGGCAAACGAGCCCAAGATCAGCGCCGCGGCGAGCACGAAGGCAGCGACCCAGCGCTTCGCCATCGCGCCGAAGGCCCCCTTCACCCGCGCATAGAAATAGACCAGACTGCCGCCGATGGCGACGGCTCGCTCCAGCATCACGAAGTTGGCGACTGCCGTCGCGTCCTTCTCGTACGACACCAGCGTCAGCATTACGAAGGACGACGCTGTCGGGAGCAACTGCGACACGATCAACGTCCACGCGTGCAGGCGTTCGCCTGCGACGCTGGCCTGGCGAGTTTCCGTTACCCCGCGGCGGCTGGCGAGCGCCGTCAGCAGGTACGGCAGGATGAGCAGCATTAGCAGGAGGTCGGCGTCGACCGCGATCCACTTACCCCAAACCAGAACGATCAAGACCGCGGTGGTGAGGGTCGGTACCGCCGCGGCCGCCATGGTCAAGCGGCTTGGTGCACCCGCCAGCGCGTCCCGATTGGTAACAATGACGGCGGAGATGCCGAGCGCCAGCGCCATTGCCGGCGGAGTTATCCCAGTGTTAAGGCAGACCCATGTCAGTACCGCGACGGAGGCCATCTTCAAGCCCCAAATACCACTACGGAACTGGGACTCAGACAACTGCACTGCCAAGTTGGCTGTCAACGATAGCGCCGCGAGGAAGGCAGAGAAAAACAGCAAGTCGCGCGACCCGGTGCTGTGGACGACAAACGCGTACAACAGCGTTGAGTTGAAGAAGAGCATCGCTTGATAAGCGACCCTGGCCTTGATGGTCATTCAATCAAACGGCGTGACTGGACGCGGGGGCGTGATGTTCCCGCGAGCGGCGCAGGGCGGCGACGGTAAGTGTTGCGGCGGCGGTGATCAGGCCGGCAAAGAAACCTGCGATGGTCAACTGCAAGCGCTTCGGACGACTCTTCTTCTCCGGCGGCGTTGCGGCATCAACGACCTGAATGAATGTCCCGTCCCGAGCCTCGTCCATCCGCGATAGTTCGTACTGCCGCGCATAGATTTCAAACAGCGACTCTTGGTACTTGTACTCGCGATAGGCTGTTGTGTAGTTCTGGCCTTGCCCATTCTCATCGGGAGATTCAATGCGGGCCAACTCGCGGCGCAGACTGTCAATAGCTGCGGTCAGTTGCTGCACTTCAGGCGAAGCGTCGGTCCGAGAGCGTCGAAGAGCTCCCAGTTTCACTTCATTCGCGGTGAGCTCAGCCTTGGTTCGTGCATAGCTCTCTGCCGCAGCCTTGGGCTCGCTACGTAAGTTTGCAGCGCGGAAGCCAGTGTCTTGCAACTCAGCCTGCGCCTTGTTCAACGCAGTGCGCGTTGTGCTGAGTTGTTGCTCAAAGAAGATGCGGCGCTGCTTGGCTTCCGTTAACGCCAAGCCATTGCTGAGCTCACGGAGTTCCTCGATGTAGACGTTGGCCATCTCCGCGGCACGCGTAGGCGAAACATCATCGACTTCCACCACAATCAAATTGTCCTTCTTGCCCGCCGTGATCCGGACGTTTTTATCCAATTCGCGTCGCGCGTCGACTTGGAACCTCTCGTCATAGATTTCCATCAGCTCGAATCGCTTGATGATTCGATCACTGATCGTTTGGCTCTGCATTAGCGCCACATACTGATCAGCTGGACTCTTGATCCCCGTTGCTGCGCCTGCGATAGAGCCAAGCGAACCCAGGGAAGCAAGCGCAGCCATCGCTGAGTTTTGCTGCTGCTGGGGGCTGACAAAGCTAGCCCGCGCTGTGAATACTGGTTTCACAAGGAAAGTTGCTCCATAGGTCAGCAATGCCCCGACAACAGCTGCGCCTGCGAGAAGCTTCCACCTAGGAGTCAGGAATTCAAGGAGGTCCATCAAGCCAGAGGGCTCTGTACCAGCAGCAGCCTCGGACCGATCAAATGTCTGAGTGGTGTTGTTCACTTTGGATACCGTCAGTTTTTGATCGTTTTCAGCGCAGCCGCACCCAGACCAAACTGATACAGGATCTGCGTCCATTCCTTGGCCGACTGCATGAATGTGGTCTTGTTCATCTCTTCGGGCACAAAGACGGTGTCGCCGGGCAGGGCGGCCACATTGCTGAGCGCGCTGCCGAAGTTGACCCAGCCGCCGCTGGTTTGCTGGGCGCTGATCACGCTGCCGTTGGCGCGCAGCACAAAGGTGCTGCTGGTGTCGGCGCCACGGGTTGGGCCGCCGGCCAGGCGCAGGGCGTCATCCACCGAGCTGCCGTTCTTCCAGAGGAAGCTGCCGTTATTGAACACGCTCCCGAACACGCCCACGGTGGTGGGGCGCGGAGGGATCAGGATGCGGTCGCCTTCCTCCAATGTCAGATCCGGGAGCGTGCTGGTATCCGAGGCGAGTTGCAGCACGACACGGCCCGTGGGTTTGACGGCCTTGAGGCGCTCGATCAGGCGCGTTGTACTCGCGGCGCGTGCTGCCTGTGCGGTGCTCTCATCGGCGGTCAGTGCGCGCTGGGTGCTGGCGGCACGGGCGAATTCGGTCTCGAGATCGCGCAAGGCTCGATCGTAGTTTTCCTGCTGCTTGACCCGCACGCTCTCGCGCGAGAACTCGGTGCCGAAGACGAAAGCCAGCGGCGTCATGCCACCGGCGGCATGAATGGCTTCATTGATGGTGCTGTTCGGGCCCAGTACATACTCGCCCGGGCGCTGAACCTCACCTTCCACGCGCACGCGCTTGTACTGCTTGTGCTGGGGCAGGGTGGCGGCCACGCTGCTGAAGGCGCGGATAATATCGCCGTTACTCAGGGGTTGGATGGCGCCGGCCGGCAAGCTCAGCTCGGTGACGCGGCGATCATTGCGGTCATTGAGGCGCTCGATAGAGAGGCGGCTGCGGTCGGCCACGGGGTTGAAGCCGCCGGCCATGTTCAGTGCGTCCTCGATGGTTTCGCCGGGCTTGAGCTCGGCGATTACCGGTTTGTTGATGCTGCCCAGCACGGCCAGTTGCGCACCCACGGGGCCGATATGCACCACGTCCTCGGACTGCAGGGGTAGGTCGGCGGCGCGATTGCCCTTCAACAGCAGGTCGTAGAGGTCGAACTTGACGGCCGGCTTGCCGGCGCGGCGCAGCTCGATCTGACGGAAGCTGCCGGCGGCAGAGGGGCCGCCCGCCTGCATCAGGGCGCTCACAATCGTGGACAGGCTGCTGATGTTGTAGCTGCCAGGGCGTTGGGCGAAGCCGGTCACGTAGACACGGATGCCTCGCAAACGGCCTAGCGAAGCGCTAACCTGGAAATTCTTGAAAACCTGGCCAACACGGCGGCTGATGGCGTCATTGAGCTCTGCATAGCGCAGACCGGCGACCAGCACCGGGCCGACGCGCGGTACGGCGATGCGCCCGGCGTTGTCTACCGTCAGGCGCAGATCACCATCCACCGAGCCCCAGAGGGTCAGCTGGATCTCGTCGCCGATGCCGATTACATAGTCCAGAGGCACTTGACGCGGGGCCTCGGCACCTCGCTCGTCTCCTGTAGCCGGCACCATAAGTTCGGCACCCAGGCGCTTCACCATCAGTTCGCGCTCTGACTCGCGCTCCTTCTCCCGGACTTGCCCGTTGGGCAGCGTGATAAAGCTCGACTCTGCACCGTCGTCTGGCAGCGGCTTCCAGCCCAGCAACTTGTTCACATAGATCTCGAATTCGCCCGGCTTGTAGGCTTGGGGCTTGCGCTCACGATTGGCCGTCTGCCCCGTCGTGTTGTCGCGGGCGCTCTGATTGTCTGTACTTTGGTTGCGGGTGTTGCCCAGGCGCACGGGCCCCACACTGCTGTCGTTCGTGTCGGAGCTGCCGTATTGCTCTGCGGCCCAGGCGATGGGGCTGACTAGACTCAGCGAAACGCAGGTTAGCAGGGCGACGACTACAGGGCGCAGCGCCAGGGCGACGCGAGGGGCGCGAACATTCATGTACGGTCTCGGCGAGTGAACTCGTGACGATCCCGCCCTCCAGCAAGGCAAGGCGAGTGTGAGATAAGCGCGACATTCTAAGGGGGCGTTTTGCCGCTTTCTGAGGCTTTGCTTCAGCTTGGGCTCGTACACTGCCGCGATGTTGTTTTTGCTCGCTTCCTTTCTGGTGGCAGCCGTGGTCACGCTGGTGGTGGTGCACTCTTCCGCGAAGCATGGTCATTTGTCGGCTGATCACGACCTGTCGGGGCCCCAGAAGTTTCACGCGCGTCCCGTGCCCCGTATTGGTGGTGTAGGCATTTTTGCCGGCTTGTCGGCTTGTGTGCTCCTGGCTTATTGGCAAGGTGGCGCTGATGCGATGCCTCTGGGCCTGCTGATCCTGCTTTGCGGCCTGCCCGCTTTCGGTGCCGGTCTGGTGGAGGACTTCACCAAGCGTGTATCCCCGGCAAAGCGCCTGCTGGCCACCGCTGTCTCTGCGGCGCTGGGGGGCTGGTTCATCGGCGCCCTGATCACCCGCACCGACATTCCCGGTCTGGACTGGGTGGTGGCCACCACCGTGGGCGCCATGCTGGTCACGGTCTTTGTGGTGGCGGGCGTGGCCAACTCGGTGAATATCATCGACGGCTTCAATGGCCTGTCCTCCATGTGCGTCAGCCTGATGCTGCTGGTGTTCGCCTATGTGGCCTATGAGCTGGGTGATACCGAGCTGGCGCTCTGGGCGCTGGCGGGCGTGGGGGCCATCCTGGGCTTCTTTGTCTGGAACTACCCGGCCGGCCTGATCTTTCTGGGTGATGGCGGGGCCTATTTCATGGGCTTCTTCCTGGCCGAGATCGGCATCCTGCTGATCGCGCGCCATCCCCAGGTCTCGCCGCTGTTCCCGCTGATGGTCTGCATCTACCCGGTGTTCGAGACGGTGTTCTCCATCTACCGGCGCCGCTTTCTGCGCGATGTCTCGCCGGGGGATCCGGATGGCATCCACCTGCACTCCCTGGTCTACCGCCGCCTGATGCGCTGGGCGGTGGGGGCCCGCGACGCCCGCGCCCTGACCCGGCGCAACTCCATGACCGCGCCCTATCTGTGGATGCTCTGCGTCACCTCCCTGGTGCCGGCTCTGCTGTTCTGGCATTCCACCGCCGTGCTGGCCGCCTGCATGCTGGTGTTCGGCGTGCTGTATGTGGGCCTGTACTGGCGCATCGTGCGCTTCCGCACCCCCAAGTGGCTGGTGTTCCGCGCCACAGCGAACGCGGACAAATCACGCCTGGGTGAGCGCTGAGCCCCGGGGAATCCCGCTGGACAAGCGCCCTGGGCGATAATCCGCCCCCATGACCGAAGAAACCATCACTCCGCCGCCCGCCCGCTTCGACACGCTGCCGCTGGATGCCAAGCTGCTGCGTGCCGTGGCCGACCAGGGCTACGCGACCATGACGCCGATCCAGGCCAAGGCCATTCCGATCGTGCTCAGCGGCCGCGACGTGATGGGCGCTGCGCAGACCGGCACCGGCAAGACCGCGGCCTTCTCCATTCCCCTGCTGCAGCGCATGCTCAAGCATGAGAACGCCAGCGCCTCGCCGGCCCGGCATCCGGTGCGCGCCCTGGTGCTGGCGCCCACCCGCGAACTGGCCGACCAGGTGGCCAACAACGTCAAGGCCTATTCCAAGCACACCAATCTGCGGGTGGCCTGCGTCTTCGGAGGCGTGGACATGAAGCCCCAGACCTTGCAGCTCAAGGGTGGGGTCGAGGTGCTGATCGCCACCCCGGGGCGCCTTCTGGACCATATCGAGGCCAAGAACGCGGTGCTCAACCAGGTTGAGTACGTGGTGCTGGACGAGGCCGACCGCATGCTGGACATCGGCTTCCTGCCCGATCTGCAGCGCATCCTGAGCTACCTGCCCAAGGCGCGCCAGACCCTGCTGTTCTCGGCCACCTTCTCGCCCGAGATCAAGCGCCTGGCTCAGAGCTATCTGCAGAGCCCCGAGCTGGTGGAGGTGGCGCGGCCCAATGCCACGGCCTCCACCGTGGAGCAGCGCTTCTTCAGTGTGGAAGACGACGACAAGCGTCGCGCCGTCATCCACATCCTGCGCGAGCGCCAGATCAAGCAGGCCATCGTCTTCGTCAACTCCAAGCTGGGTTGTGCCCGCCTGGCGCGCTCCTTCGAGCGTGATGGCCTGCGCACCAATGCCCTGCATGGCGACAAGTCCCAGGACGAGCGCCTCAAGGCCCTGGACGCCTTCAAGCGTGGCGAGGTGGATGTGCTGGTCTGTACCGACGTGGCCGCGCGCGGTCTGGACATCGCCGACCTGCCCGCCGTCTTCAATTTCGACGTGCCCTTCAACGCCGAAGACTATGTGCACCGTATCGGCCGCACGGGGCGCGCCGGCGCCTCGGGCATTGCCGTCACCCTGGTCACCAAGTCCGATGCCCGCCTGACGGCCGAGATCGAGAAGCTGACCAAGCGCAAGATCGAGCTTGAAGCCCTGGAGCTGGAAGACGAGCGTCCGCGCCGTGCGCCGCGTCGCGAAGGCTATGGCGAGTCGTCGGGCGCTTCGTCCTACGCGGCCAGCCCGGCCCCCGCGCCGCGTGCGCCGCGCCCGGCGCCGGCCTCGCGCGATCCCTTCTTCGACAAGCCTTACGAGCCCAGCCTGTCGGACGATGCCAAGCCGGCCTGGGAAAAGTCGGCGCCGGCTGCGGCCACGGCCGGCCGCGGCGGCCTCTCGCCCTATATCAAGCCCAAGAAGAAGGTGGCGGCTCTTTTTGGCGCCAAGCCGGCGCCGCAGCCCGCAGCGGCTCCCGCCTCCCAGGCGACAGCCCAGGCCGAGGCTCCGCAAGCCTGAGCTGGCGCTGAGCCGCAATAAACAAGAAGGGCGCCACCGGCGCCCCTTTTTTTCATGGGTTGGTGTGGGCTCAGGCCAGCAGCGCGAACACCGCCGGCACCTTGTCCGGCAGCGTGCTGGGCTGGGCGCGCCATTGCGCCACCGTGGCGCTGCGGGTGAAGCCCTGGGCCAGGCTCAGACCGCAGCTGACCGAGAGTCGCGTCTGCGGCTTCAGCGCACCCAGCAAGGCCTGTAGCAGAGCCTCGTTGCGGTAAGGCGTTTCGATCATCAGCTGGCTCTGCTGCTGGCGGGCCGACAGGGCCTCCAGCTCGCGGATGCGCGCCACCCGTGCCGTGGTTTCCACCGGCAGATAGCCCACGAAGGCAAAGCTCTGCCCATTCAGGCCGCTGGCCGCCAGGCCCATCAGCAGCGAACTGGGGCCGGCGAGCGGAATCACCTCGATCCGCGCTGCATGGGCGGCAGCCACCAGCTGGGCGCCGGGGTCGGCAATGGCGGGCAGGCCGGCCTCCGAGATCAGGCCCAGGTCCTCGCCCTGCAGGGCAGGCGCGAGCAGGCCGTGCCACTCATTCTTGCCGCTGCCGGCCTGGGCTTCCTTGAGAGGCTTGTGCGCGCCGCCGCCCTTGGGCGGTCGGGGCAGCTCGGTGATCTGCAGGCTTTGCAGGGGCTGCTGCAGCGGGCGCACGGCATCCACCCGCTTCAGAAAGGCGCGTGTGGTCTTGGCGTTCTCCGCCACCCAGCAGCGCAGGCGCGCCGCCACCTCCAGGGCCAGGCGCGGCAGCACATGGTCCAGCGGGACTTCGGCGCCGGGCACGCCGAAGTCCAGGGTGTTGGGCATCAGATAGAGCCGACCTGTTGAGGGTTTCTGAGGGGCATTCATGCGGCGCCTCCGGTGCCGGGCAGGGCGAAGCCCGCGCGACGCAGCAGGGTGGTGGTGGCGATCAGGGGCAGGCCGATCAGGGCCGTGGGATCGTCGGACTCCACGGCCTCCAGCAGGGTGATGCCCAGGCCCTCGACCTTGGCGCTGCCGGCGCAGTCATAGGGCTGCTCGGCACGCAGATAGTGCTCGATCTCAGCCTCGCTCAGCGTGCGCAGCCGCACGCGCACGGTGTTCAGGGCTTGGCCCACGCACAGGCCTTGCGCATCCAGCACGGCCACCGCGGTGTGGAAGTGCATCTGATGGCCGCTCATGGCGCGCAGCTGGGCGACGGCCCGCTCATGGGTGCCCGGCTTGCCCAGGGGCTGGCCGTTCAGCTCGGCCACCTGGTCCGAGCCGATCACCACGGCGCCGGGCTGCTGGGCCGCCACGGCGTGGGCCTTGGCCAGGGCCAGGCGCCGGGCGGTATCGGCCGGGGCTTCGCCGGGCTGGGGGCGCTCGTCGATGGACGGGCTGTGGCATTCGAAGGGCAGGCGCAGGCGCTGCAGCAGCTCGCGCCGGTAGGGCGAGCTGCTGCCCAGAATCAGGCGGTGCGGGGCGGTGGCGCCAGCGTCCGCGGCGTGGAGGGCGGGGAGGGCGGGGGATGACATGCGCGGGATTGTCCCATTGTGCTTGGGGCGCCCTCTACACTTGAGGGCATGAATACGCGCAGAGCCCGCGGCGCCAGCAAGCCGCCTTCCCCCCGCAAGCTCGATGTGGCCGCCCTGGCCCGTGATGGTCAGTCTCTGTCCGGCGAGTGGCCGGCCGTTGAGCTGGAGCGTCTGGCCGATGCGGCCGCGCCCGAGGCGCCGGCGGCGGGCTGGCCGGCCGTGCAGTGGTCGGTGCGTGGTGAGCTGCGCCAGCCGCGCGGGGGCGAAGCCCAGACCTGGATGCTGCTGGAGGCTTCGGCCGAGGTGGCGCTGAGCTGCCAGCGCTGCCTGCAGCCGGTGCGCGAGAGCCTGCAGTTCTCGCGCTGGTTCCGCTTCGTGCGCGATGAGGCTGAGGCCGCCGAGCTCGATGCCGACAGTGATGACGAGGTGCTGGCCCTGACGCGTTCGCTCGATCTGCAGGAGCTGGTGGAGGACGAACTGCTGCTGGACCTGCCCCTGGTGCCGCGCCATGAGGTCTGCCCCGAGGCCCTGCCGCAGGCGGTGGGCGAGGAGGCGCTGAGTCAGGCCGAGGCCGAGAAGCCCAATCCCTTTGCGGCGCTCGCCGCGCTCAAGAAGAAGTAGGGGGCGGGCGGTATGGAAGATATCTTCCATGCTGTGCTAGAATGTTTGGCTTTCCCGGTTGAGGTGTCGATTGCGCGCGGTGCGCATGGCCCGAGAAGTAGCGCCCGGGAACCTCGAAACGTCGAAATTTTGGGGCGGCGGTAGCAGGCTTGAACAAAGCCTGGCATGCAGGCCTCAGCTACCGAAGCCCATAGGAGAAAATCATGGCCGTTCAGCAAAACAAGAAGTCGCCTTCCAAGCGTGGCATGCATCGTTCGCACAATGCCCTGGTGAATCCGGGCACCGCGATCGAGCCGACCACCGGTGAAGTGCATCTGCGTCACCACATCAGCCCCAACGGCTTCTACCGCGGCCGCAAGGTCCTGAAGACCAAGGCTGACGCCTAAATCCTGTTTGCGTCGCGCCCCGCGCGACGCCAGGCATGAAGGTACGCAAGACCCGGACTGCATGCTGCGGTGCCGGGTTTTTGTGTTTGTGCCTCGGTGTCGGTCTGCGGGTGCGCCCGCTTGCTGGTCACCAAGGCCTCGCGTAAGGTCGCGCCTTCACACATCAGACCTGCACCGCAGTCTCCTGCCCTGATGCATTCCTACGATTCCAGCCAGCCCGTGCGTCTCTCCGTTGATTGCATGGGGGGCGATCATGGCCCGTCCGTGACCCTGCCGGCCTGCCGGGCCTTTCTGGCGGCGCATCCCCAGGCCGAGCTGCTGCTGGTGGGGCGCCCCGAGGCGTTGGCCGAGGCGGCCCAGTGGCCCCGCTGCACCATCGTGCCGGCCCGCGAGGTGGTCACGATGGACGACCCGGTCGAGGTCGCCCTGCGCCGCAAGAAGGACTCGTCCATGCGCGTGGCCATCCAGCAGCTCAAGGCGGCGGACGGCGTGTCCGCGGCGGCCCAGGTCTGCGTCTCTGCGGGCAATACCGGCGCGCTGATGGCCGTGGCCCGCTACCTGCTCAAGACCCTGGAAGGCATTGATCGGCCGGCCATCGCCACCGTCATGCCCAACCAGACCGGGCGCTACACCACGGTGCTGGATCTGGGCGCCAATGTGGACTGTACGGCCGAGCATCTGCTGCAGTTCGCGCTGATGGGTTCGGCCCTGGTGGCTGCCGTCGAGGGCCGCGAGGAGCCCAGCGTGGGCCTCTTGAACATCGGCGAGGAAGTGATCAAGGGCAGCGAGACCATCAAGCGCGCCGGCGAATTGCTGCGCGAGGCCGGTGCCGCGGGCCTGCTGAACTTCCACGGCAATGTGGAAGGCAATGACATCTTCAAGGGCACGACCGATCTGGTGGTCTGTGACGGCTTTGTGGGCAATGTGGCCCTCAAGACCTCTGAAGGCCTGGCCACCATGATCAGCACCATGCTGCGCGAGGAGTTCGGCCGCAGCGCGCTGAGCAAGGCCGCGGCCCTGCTGGCCCTGCCGGTGCTCAAGCGCTTCAAGCACCGCCTGGATCATCGCCGCTTCAACGGCGCAGCCCTGCTGGGTCTGCGTGGCCTGGTCTTCAAGAGCCACGGCTCGGCCGATGCCTTCGCTTTCGAGCAGGCCCTGAACCGGGCGTATGATGCCGCCCGCAACCGGTTGTTGGACCGGGTTCACGACCGCATCATCGCCACCCTGCAGGCCATGCCCGCGCAGAACGATGGCGATGCAGGAGACAAGGGGCCGCAAGCGGCTCCGCAAGCTGCATGAGCGCCTCTTCCACATCTTCCCCCCGCTATTCCCGCATCCTCGGCACTGGCAGCTATCTGCCGCCCCAGCGACTGAGCAATGCCGAGCTGGCCGAGCGCCTGGCGCGTGACGGCGTCGAGACCTCGGACGAATGGATCGTCGAGCGTACCGGCATCCGTGCGCGCCACTTCGCCGCCCCCGAGGTCACGGCCAGCGACCTGGCCCTGCCAGCGGCCCAGGCGGCCCTGGAGTCGGCCGGCATCACGGCCGAGGACATCGACCTGATCATCGTCGCCACTTCGACGCCGGACATGGTCTTTCCCTCCACCGCCGCCCTGCTGCAGCGCAAGCTGGGCGTGGCGGGGTGCCCGGCCTTTGACGTGCAGGCTGTGTGCTCGGGCTTCGTCTACGCCCTGACCGTGGCCGACGCCATGATCAAGAGCGGCGCCGCGAGCAAGGCCCTGGTGGTGGGGGCCGAGGTCTTCTCGCGCATCCTGGACTTCAAAGACCGCACCACCTGCGTGCTTTTCGGCGATGGTGCCGGCGCCGTGGTGCTGGGCGCCTCCGAGACCCCGGGCATCCTGGCCTCCGAGCTGCATGCCGATGGCCGCCATGTGGACATCCTCTGCGTGCCCGGCCAGGTGGCCGGCGGCGTGGTGACCGGCCATCCCTTCCTGAAGATGGACGGGCAGGGCGTCTTCAAGCTCGCGGTGAGCGTGCTGGAGAAGGTGGCGCGCTCGGTGCTGGAGAAGGCTGGCAAGACGGATGCCGATATCGACTGGCTGGTGCCGCACCAGGCCAACAAGCGCATCATCGACGGTTCGGCCAAGAAGCTCGGCATTCCCCTGGAAAAGGTCGTCGTCACCGTCGACCTGCACGGCAACACCTCGGCCGCCTCCATTCCGCTGGCGCTGGCGACGGCCGCGAGCGACGGGCGCGTCAAGGAAGGCGATCTCGTGCTGCTGGAAGCCATGGGCGGCGGCTTCACCTGGGGCGCGGTGCTGCTGGACTTCTGATTCAAGCCACGAGACAAGAACACATGACTGCGAAGTTTGCTTTCGTCTTCCCCGGCCAGGGCTCCCAGGCCGTGGGCATGCTGGATGCCTGGGGTGATCACCCCGAGGTGCTGCGCACCCTGGCCGAGGCCTCCGAGGCCCTGGGCGAGGACATCGGCGCCCTGATCAAGAACGGTCCCAAGGAACAGCTGGACCTGACCACCAACACCCAGCCCGTGATGCTCACGGCCGGCATCGCCTGCTACCGCGCCTGGATCGCCGAGACCGGCCTGCTGCCCGCCGCGGCCGCCGGCCACTCGCTGGGCGAGTACACGGCCCTGGTGGCTGCCGGTGCGCTGAGCCTGGCCGAAGCCCTGCCCCTGGTGCGTCTGCGCGCCCAGGCCATGCAGCAGGCCGTGCCCGTGGGCGCAGGCGCCATGTACGCCATCCTGGGTCTGGATGGCGAGGCCGTGCGCGCCGGCTGTGCCCAGGCGGCGGCCGAGAGCGGCGAGGTCATCGAGGCCGTCAACTTCAACGATCCCAAGCAGACCGTGATCGCGGGCAGCAAGGCCGGCGCCGAGAAGGCCGCCGAGCTGCTCAAGGCCGCGGGTGCCAAGCGCGCGCTGCCCCTGCCGGTGTCCGCGCCCTTCCACAGCAGCCTGATGAAGCCCGCCGCCGAGGTGCTGCGTGCCCGGCTGGCCGAGATCGGCTTCGCCGCCCAGGCCTTCCCGGTGGTGAACAATATCGACGTGGCCGTGACCGAGAGCGCCGAGGCCCTGCGCGACGCGCTCTACCGCCAGGCCTTCGGCCCCGTGCGCTGGGTCGAGGTGGTGCAGGCGCTCAAGGCCCGCGGCCTGACGCACATCATCGAGTGCGGCCCCGGCAAGGTGCTGGCCGGCATGGTCAAGCGCATCGACGCCGAGCTGCAGAGCTGCACCGTGCTGGACCCGGCCTCCCTGGCCGAGGCCAAGAACCTCCTGGGCTGAGAAGCAGAAGAATCTATGAGCGAAAGCAAGCAAGTCGCGCTGGTCACCGGCGCCAGCCGCGGTATCGGTCGCGCCATCGCGCAGCACCTGGCCGCCCAGGGCTATCTCGTGATCGGCACCGCCACCAGCGAAGCCGGTGCCGCCGCCATCGGCGAGGCCCTGGCCCCGCAGGGCGGCCGTGGCATCGTGCTGAATGTGAACGACGGCCCGGCCTGCGAGGCCGCGGTGGACGAGATCGTCAAGGCCCATGGCGGCCTGCAGGTGCTGGTCAACAATGCCGGCATCACCCGCGACACCCTGGCCATGCGCATGAAGGATGAGGACTGGGATGCGGTGCTGGACACCAATCTCAAGGCCGTGTTCCGCATGAGCCGCGCCGTGATGCGCACGATGATGAAGCAGCGCTATGGCCGCATCATCAGCATCACCTCGGTGGTGGGCGCCTCGGGCAATCCGGGCCAGGCCAATTACGCGGCGGCCAAGGCCGGTGTGGCCGGCATGACCCGCGCCCTGGCGCGCGAGCTGGGCAGCCGCGGCATCACCGTGAACTGCGTGGCCCCCGGCTTCATTGCCACCGACATGACCGAGGTCCTGCCCGAGGCCCAGAAGGCCGCGCTGCTGGGCCAGATTCCCCTGGGCCGCCTGGGCGCGCCCGAAGAGATTGCTGCCGCGGTGGCCTTCCTGGCCTCGTCGGGGGCCGGCTACATCACCGGCACCGAGCTGCATGTCAACGGCGGCATGTTCATGAATTGAAAGATTGTGGCGGGCGCCTCGCGGCCCCGCCCACCGGATTCGCCCGGCCGGTGAGGGCCTTCCGGGGTGCTGCCAAGCCTGAACTTAGGTGCGCCACCCTAGAGGCCTTAGAATCCCGGGCTGTTCCTAGCAAACCCCTCCTGGAGGAGTCATGAGCGATATCGAAGCACGTGTCAAGAAAATCATCGCCGAGCAACTCGGCGTGCCTGAAGCGGATGTGACCAATGAGAAGGCCTTCGTGGCTGATCTGGGCGCCGATTCTCTGGACACCGTGGAACTGGTGATGGCCCTGGAAGACGAGTTCGGCATCGAGATCCCGGACGAGGAAGCCGAGAAGATCACCACCGTGCAGCTGGCGATCGACTACGCCGTCAAGCACCAGAAGGCCTGACGAGCGCTGTCGCGCCCAGGTCTGTCTTCCGTTAACTGATCCCCGAACCGCATGAGCCGTCGTCGCGTTGTCGTCACGGGCCTCGGCCTGATCAGCCCCGTGGGCAACACGGTGGCTGAAGGCTGGGCCAACATCCTGGCTGGCAAGTCCGGCATTGACACCATCACCCGTTTCGATGCCAGCGTCTTCGCCTGCCATTTTGCTGGCGAGGTGAAGGGCTTCGACGTGGGCGCCTATCTTTCGACGAAAGAGGCGCGCACGATGGACACCTTCATCCATTTCGGCATGGCGGCGGCCATCCAGGCGGTGCAGGACTCCGGTCTGCCCACCAAGGATCAGCTGACGGAAGAGCAGGCCGAGCGCATCGGCGTGCTGGTGGGCTCGGGCATCGGCGGCCTGCCGATGATCGAGGAAACCCACGGCGAGCTGACCGACCGCGGTCCGCGCCGCGTCTCGCCCTTCTTCGTGCCGGCCTCGATCGTCAACATGATCTCCGGCCACGTGTCGATCAGATACGGTTTCCAGGGCCCCAATCTGGCCATTGCGACAGCTTGCACCACCGGCCTGCACGCCATCGGCGAGGCCGGCCGCCTGATCGAGTACGGTGATGCGGACGTGATGATCGCCGGCGGTGCCGAGTCGACCGTCTCGCCGCTGGGCATTGGCGGCTTCGCGGCCGCCCGTGCCCTGTCCACCCGCAACGACGACCCCAAGACCGCGTCCCGTCCCTGGGACAGGGATCGCGACGGCTTCGTGCTGGGCGAGGGTGCCGGCGTGCTGGTGCTGGAAGAGTACGAACACGCCAAGAAGCGCGGCGCCAAGATCTACTGCGAGCTGGTGGGTTTCGGCATGGGTGCCGACGCCTATCACATGACCGCGCCCAATGTGGACGGCCCCAAGCGCTCCATGCGCGCGGCCCTGCGCAACGCCGGTCTGAATCCCGACCAGGTGCAGTACATGAATGCGCATGGCACCTCGACGCCGCTGGGCGACGTCAACGAGAGCAATGCGATCAAGCTGGCCTTTGGCGATCACGCCAAGAACATGGTCATCAGCTCCACCAAGTCCATGACCGGGCATCTGCTCGGCGGGGCCGGGGGCATCGAATCCGTCTTCACGGCCCTGGCCGTGCAGAACCAGGTGGCACCGCCCACCATCAATATCTTCAACCAGGATCCCGAGTGCGACCTGGACTACTGCGCCAACACCGCGCGGGAGATGAAGATCGAGTACGCCGCCAAGAACAACTTCGGTTTCGGCGGTACCAACGGCACGCTGATCTTCAAGCGCGTCTGAGGCCGGGGCCATGACGGCCCTGTCACGCCATGCCGGCGCCTTTGTGCTGCGCGTGGAGTCCGAACCGCGGCTGCGCGCCGCGGCCGCCGGCCTCCTGATCCTCACGGCCGCGGCCCTGCTGGCCTGGCTGGCCAGCCACAGCGCGGTCGCCCATCCGCCCTGGCTGCCCGTCTGGGCCTGGTGGGGGCTGGCGCTGCCGACCCTGCCGCTGGCGGCCTGGCTGGGCTGGCGCCTGCCGGCGCATCCGCCCTTGCAGCTGCACTGGGATGGCCAAGCCTGGTGGCTGGGCTCGCCCCGGCCGGGCAGCCGGCCCGAACAACCGGTGCGCCTGCGCGTGGCCCTGGATTTCGAGCACTGGCTGCTGCTGCAGGTGCGCCAGCCCGGGCGATGGGATCCTGGGCGCTACATCGCGCTGTCCCGCGCCAGCCAGCCTCTGCACTGGGGCGCCTTGCGCGCCACCCTGCATCTCGCCGCCCAGCATCCCGATCTGGATGACGAGGCCTCGCCCCATGCTTGAGCCCGATCCCGATCTGCCCCTGCTGCGCCGCGCCCAGCAGGGCGAGATGGCCGCCTTCGAGCTGCTGGTGTTGCGCCATCAGGGGCGTATTGGCCGGCTGGTGGCGCGGGTGCTGCCCGATCCCGATCTGGTGGCCGATGTGGTGCAGGAAAGCTTTCTGAGCGCCTACCGGGCGCTGCCCGGCTTTCGCGGCGAGAGCAGCTTCTACACCTGGCTGCACCGCATCGCCCTGAACGCCGCGCGCAAGCAGCTGGCTGCCCTGCGCCGCGATCCGGTGCAGACCGAGTCCTCCCTCATTCCGGGGGAGGAGGACGGGGAACTTTTGCCCAGCCAGGCCACTCCAAGCGAGATGGCCACGCCGGAGACCCTGCTGGCGGGCCAGCAACTGGCGCAGGCCCTGGAGGCCGCCGTGCAGCGCTTGCCGCCCGAGTTCCGGGAGGCCTTGCTGCTGCGCGAGATCGAGGGCCTGGGCTATGAAGAGATGGCCGAGCTGCTCGGCTGCCCGGTGGGGACGGTGCGCTCGCGCCTTCACCGCGCCCGCGAAGCGGTGGCGGCGCAGCTGCGGCCCTTGCTGGAGGTGCGGGGTTCGCGGCGCCGGTGAGTGCCATGGCTGGATGGAGATGCGATTGCTGAAGACGCTGCCGACACAGAATGCCGTGCCCGAGGGGGCGCCGGAAGACAGTCGCCTGTCCGCGCTGCGGGACGGCGAGCTGGAGGGCGAGGCCCTGGGCGCCCTGCTGCGCGAGCTGCAGGAACAGCCTGATCTGGGCTTGCGCTGGCAGGCCTATCAGCTGATCGGTGAGGGGCTGCGCCGGGCCGATCCGGCCGCGGCCCTGGCCGCGGATACGCAGCGCGGCCAGTCCTTGCTTGAGGCCTTGCGCCCGCGCCTGGCGGCCGAGGCGCAGACGCGCCCGCCGCTGCCACCGCGCGCCGAGCCGCGCGGCCAGCAGGCCCGCTGGTGGGCGCCCCTGGCCGTGGCGGCAAGCTTCGTGGCTCTGGGCGTGGGGCTGGGCAGCCTGATGGCGCCGGGCGGTCTGCGCGAGCCCGGGGTGCTGCAGGCGCGGGCCGGGCTTGCGGCGCCGCCGCTGCCTGTCTGGGGTCACGGCAGCGCTGCCGCCATGGCGCCCGGCGCGCTGAGCTTTGCCCAGTCGGCGGCCGCGCCGGGCGCGCAGCCGCTGGACCTGGATGCGCCCGCCGAGGCTGCGGTCGCCGACCGTGACTGAGGTCAGGCGGCGCTGTCGCACGTAAATTACCGGCCTGTGCGATGCTTGCGCGTCCGGCAAGCGCCGGCAGCCTTTTCCAGAAACCGATGATGCAAACCTCTGTCAAATTCCGTCGTGCGCTCCTGCGCTGGTCTGCTGCGGCTCTGCTGCCCCTGGGGTTGTCCGCCTTGCATCTGCCTGCTGCTCATGCGCAGGCCGCCCGGGAGCTGCCTGACTTCACCGAGCTGGTGGAGCGCAGCGCCCCCTCGGTGGTGAACATCCGCACCGCCGAGCGCGTGCGCCGCGCCCAGGGCGGCCCGAATATGGACGAGCAGATGCTCGAGTTCCTGCGCCGCTTCGGCATCCCGGTGCCCAACCAGCGCAATCCGCGTGGCGGTGGTGGCGGCGAGGGCGAGGAGGACGACACGCCCCAGCGCCGCGGTGTGGGCTCGGGCTTCATCCTCAGCGCCGATGGCTTTGTGATGACCAATGCCCATGTGGTGGACGGCGCCGACGAGGTCTGGGTCACGCTCACCGACAAGCGCGAGTTCAAGGCCAGGATCATCGGCGCCGATGCGCGCACCGATGTGGCCGTGGTCAAGATCGAGGCCAGCGGCCTGCCGGCGGTGAAGATCGGTGAGGTCTCGCGCCTCAAGGTGGGCGAGTGGGTGCTGGCCATCGGCTCGCCTTTCGGCTTCGACAGCACGGTGACGGCCGGCATCGTCAGCGCCAAGGCGCGCGACACCGGCGACTTCCTGCCCTTCATCCAGACCGATGTGGCCATCAACCCCGGCAACTCCGGCGGCCCGCTGCTGAATATGCGCGGCGAGGTGGTGGGCATCAACTCGCAGATCTACAGCCGCTCGGGTGGCTTCATGGGCATCTCCTTTGCCATCCCCATCGATGAGGCAGTGCGCGTGTCCGACCAGCTGCGCGCGGCCGGCAAGGTGGTGCGTGGCCGCATCGGCGTGGAGCCGGTGGATGTGAGCAAGGAGGTGGCCGAGGCTATCGGCCTGGGCAAGGCCGCAGGCGCCCTGGTGCGCCGCATCCTGGAAGACAGCCCGGCCGAGAAATCGGGCCTGGAAGGCGGCGATGTGATCGTCAAGTTCGACGGCAAGGCCGTGGAGCGCGCCGCCGATCTGCGCCGCATCGTGGCCGCCACCAAGCCCGGCAGCCAGGTGAGCATGCAGGTCTGGCGCCGTGGCGCCTACAAGGATCTGCCCATCACCGTGGCCGAGCTGGAGGATGAAAGCGCCCGTCGCAATGCCGAGCCCGCGCCCAAGCCCGCGCCGACCCTGGGGCTGGGCGTGGCCGATCTGAGCGAGGCGCAGAAGCGCGAGCTCAAGCTGCGCGGTGGTGTGCGCGTGGAATCGGTGGAAGGGGCTGCGGCCCGCGCCGGTCTGCGCGAAGGCGATCTGATCCTGGCTGTGGACAACACCGAGATCCAGAACGCCAAGCAGTTCCAGAGCGTGATCGCCAAGCTGGAGAAAGCCAAGCTGATCAATATGCTGGTGCGTCGCGGCAATGTGGTGAACTACCTGCTGCTGCGCCCCGGTCGCTGAGCTGGCGCCCCGACCCAGTACCGCGGCGGGTCTTTTCACCAGGTGAGAGCCCGCCGCCTTTGTTTTGCAGGGTTGGCACTTGCTAACTTGCACGAAGCAGGCTGGATTGTGTGGGTACTCGGATAGAATCCAGGCCTGCCAGCCTTTGTTTGCGACTGTTACGCGATACAAAGCGCCGGGCCTTTCCACTATCCCCAGGCCATCCACAGCGACTTGTTGATAACTTGTGAATAAATCGCTGTTGGCGGGCTGCAACGACGGCCAATCCTGGGGTTCCGCGGTTTTCTGCCAAGGGCTTTTGGCTACAATGAAGGCCCAACAAGCAGTTGCCATAAGTTTTGTTGGAAGGCGCGTCACCTCTTTCGACGTGCCTTTTTTTTATGTCCGGCACGGCCTCTCCGAGGCCATCACATCGCTGCGCGATTGAGAGCCTTCACTGCAACGGCGGCGCCGTTGTCACCCCCGGCCGCGCAGATCGCGATCAAGCATGAACCATATCCGCAATTTCTCGATCGTGGCCCATATCGACCACGGCAAGTCGACGCTGGCCGACCGGCTGATCCAGTCGACCGGCGGCCTTGCCGACCGCGAGATGTCGGAACAGGTTCTCGACAACATGGAGATCGAGCGCGAGCGCGGCATCACCATCAAGGCCCAGACCGTGCGTCTGCACTACAAGGCCAATGACGGCGAGACCTATGTGCTGAACCTCATCGACACGCCCGGCCACGTCGACTTCGCCTACGAGGTCTCGCGCTCGCTGTCGGCCTGTGAGGGCTCGCTGCTCGTCGTCGACGCCAGCCAGGGCGTGGAAGCCCAGACGCTCGCCAACGTCTACCAGGCCATCGACAACAATCACGAACTGGTGACGGTGCTCAACAAGATCGACCTGCCGGCCGCCGAGCCGGATCGCATCAAGGACCAGATCGAGGAGGTCATCGGCATCGACGCCTCGGACGCCGTGCTGATCTCGGCGAAAACCGGCCTCGGCATTCCCGACGTGCTGGAAGCGATCGTCAAGCGCCTGCCCGCGCCGAAGGGGCAGATCGAGGCGCCGCTGCGCGCCATGATCATCGACTCCTGGTACGACGCCTATGTGGGCGTGGTGATGCTGGTCCGCGTGGTGGACGGCACGCTGCGCAAGGGCGAGCGCATCCGCATGATGGCCACCGATGCCGTCTACCCGGCCGAGCATCTGGGCGTGTTCACGCCCAAGAGCGAGAACCGCGAGCAGCTCAATGCGGGCGAGGTGGGCTTCATCATCGCCGGCATCAAGGAACTGGCCGCCGCCAAGGTGGGTGACACCATCACGCTGGAAAAGAAGCTGCCCAACAATCTGGGCCCCGCTGCCGAGGCGCTGCCCGGCTTCAAGGAGATCCAGCCCCAGGTCTTTGCTGGCCTCTATCCCACCGAGGCCAGCGAGTACGACTCGCTGCGCGACGCGCTGGAGAAGCTCAAGCTCAACGACGCCTCCCTGCGCTTCGAGCCCGAAGTCTCCCAGGCCCTGGGCTTCGGCTTCCGCTGCGGCTTCCTGGGGCTGCTGCACATGGAGATCGTGCAGGAGCGCCTGGAGCGCGAGTTCGACCAGGACCTGATCACCACCGCGCCCAGCGTGGTCTACGAGGTGGTGGCGGGCGACGGCGAGGTCTTCGAGGTGGAGAACCCCTCGAAGATGCCGGAGCAGAGCAAGATCGCCGAGATCCGCGAGCCCATCGTGACCGTGCATCTCTACATGCCGCAGGACTATGTGGGCCCGGTCATGACCCTGGCCAACCAGAAGCGCGGCGTGCAGATCAATATGGCCTACCACGGCCGCCAGGTGATGCTCACCTACGAGATCCCGCTGGCCGAGATCGTGCTGGACTTCTTCGACAAGCTGAAGTCCGTCTCGCGCGGTTACGCCTCCATGGACTATGAGTTCAAGGAGTACCGCGCCTCCGACGTGGTCAAGGTAGACATGCTGATCAACGGCGACCGCATCGACGCGCTGTCCATCATCGTGCACCGCTCGCAGAGCCAGTACCGCGGCCGCCAGGTGGCGGCCAAGATGCGCGAGATCATCCCGCGCCAGATGTATGACGTGGCCATCCAGGCCGCCATTGGCGCCAACATCATCTCGCGCGAGAACATCAAGGCGCTGCGCAAGAACGTGCTGGCAAAATGCTACGGCGGTGACATCACCCGCAAGCGCAAGCTGCTGGAAAAGCAGAAGGCCGGCAAGAAGCGCATGAAGCAGATCGGCTCCGTCGAGGTGCCGCAGGAAGCCTTCCTGGCCATTCTCCAAGTTGAAGACTGAGGAACGACTGAAGCCGATGAGTGCCCTGACCGGAATTCTTTACGCCGTCCTGATCGCCTACCTGGGCGGCTGGTACACCGGCTACTGGAGTGGCAATTTCGCGCTGCTGCTGTTTATCCTGACCGCGGTCACCATGGCCTACTGGCTGGCCGAGCGTCTGCATTTCGCGCCGGCCCGCCAGCGTGCCGCGGCCCAGCTCAGCGAGAGCGATGCCCAGCGTCGCGCCGCGCTCTCGGCCCAGGGCATTGCCCGCGTGGACGGTGATCTGGAAGGCGCCCGCCAGGAAGTGCTGCGCCAGCCCTGGTGGCTGGACTGGACCGCCGGGCTCTTCCCGGTGATCCTGATCGTCTTCCTGCTGCGCAGCTTCCTGTTCGAGCCCTTCAAGATCCCCTCGGGCTCCATGGTGCCGACCCTGCTGGTGGGTGACCTGATCCTGGTGAACAAGTTCCACTACGGCGTGCGCCTGCCGGTGATCAACAAGAAGATCATCGCCAACAACGAGGTCAAGCGCGGCGACGTGATGGTGTTCCGCTACCCCGAGGACACCAGCCTGGACTTCATCAAGCGCGTGGCGGCCATCCCCGGCGACGAGGTGGCCTATATCAACCAGCGCCTGTACATCAACGGCCAGCCCGCTCCGGTGCAGCCCCAGGGCGACTATTACGACGAGGACAGCCGCGTCTACCGACCCCACTTCATGGAGAAGCTGGGCGAGAAGGAGCACCAGATCCTGGTCGATCCCAAGCGCGAGCCCCTGTTCCGCGCCGACCGCCGCGACGGCCCCTTCCCCTACCAGGACAACTGCCGCTACAGCCCCGAGGGCGTGCGCTGCACGGTGCCGGCCGGTCATTACTACGTGCTGGGCGACAACCGCGACAACTCGCGCGACTCCCGCTTCTGGGGCTTTGTGCCGGACGAGAACATCGTCGGCAAAGCCTTCTTTGTCTGGATGAATTTCGGTAATCTCAAGCGCATCGGCAGCTTCAACTGATGAAGCCGGCCGGCGCCATCTAAGACCTATCTGGAGGGACTGGATCGATGCGTCAGCTAAGCATGAGCGGGCGTTCGGGCGCGCGCGGCATCAGCCTGATCGGCCTGCTGTTCTGGGCCGTGTTCCTGGCCTGCGGCGGCGTGGTCGTGGCGCGCGTGGCGCCCACCGTGATGGAGTTCTACACCATCCAGGGCGCCGTCAACCGCATCGCCAAGAACAACCCGGCCACCGTGCCGGCGGCCAAGGCCGAGTTCGAGCGCATCCGGCAGATCGAGTACTCCATCCAGAGCATCACCGGCAACGATCTGGAGGTGAGCAAGGAGAACGACAAGGTGCGCATCTCCTTTGCCTATGAACGCCAGGTCGAGCTCTTCGGCCCCGTCTCCCTGCTGATCAAGTACCAAGGCCACTCGAACTGAAGTCGGGCAGTCTCTGTTGTATCGTTCCTTACATGGTTGCCTTGTCGTCCCTCGAATCCCTGCAGCAGCGCCTGGGTCACCAGTTCAGTGATCTGGGCCTGCTGATGCGCGCGCTCACCCATCGCAGCTTCGGGGCTGACCACTATGAGCGCCTGGAGTTCCTGGGGGACGCGGTGCTGAGTCTGGCCGTCTCCAGCCTGCTGTACGAGCGCTACGCCGGCTCCGACGAGGGCGACCTGACCCGCATCCGCGCCCATCTGGTGCGCGAAGACAGCCTGCACAGGCTGGCCCTGCAGCTGGGCCTGCCCCAGGTGCTGCGCCTCTCCGAGGGCGAGGCCCGCGGGGGCGGCGCCCAGCGCCCCTCCATCCTGGCCGATGCCCTGGAAGCCCTGATCGGCGCCGCCTTCGTGGACGGGGGCTATGAAGCCGCCCACGAGGTGGTGCGCGGCCTGCTGGGCGAGCTGATCGCCAGCAGCGGCAGCGACAACTGGGCCAAGGATGCCAAGACCGCGCTGCAGGAATGGCTGCAGGCCCGCCGCCTGGCCGTGCCCAGCTACCGCATCACCGAGACCCGTGGCCAGGCCCACAACCAGACCTTTGCCGTGGAATGCGCGGTGCCGGCCCTGAGCCTGGCCACCCAGGGCGAAGGCCGCTCGCGCCGCGCCGCGGAGCAGGACGCCGCCCGTCGACTGCTCGACGAACTGATGGCCCGCGACAAGCCCGGATCCGGGCTGCGGGATTGAAGGCGGCCACGAGCCGACACCCCATGACTGAAGACAAGAGCTCCCCGGCACCCAGCGATGCTGGGACACCGCCCGCCCGCCGCAGCGGCCTGATCGCCATCGTGGGCCGCCCCAATGTGGGCAAGTCCACCTTGCTCAACGCCCTGGTGGGCCAGAAGGTGAGCATCACCTCGGCCAAGGCCCAGACCACGCGCCATCGCATCACCGGCGTGCGCACCCTGGACGAGGCCCAGTTCGTGTTCGTGGACACGCCCGGCTTCCAGACCAAGCACAACGCCGCGCTCAACCGCAATCTCAACCGCACCGTGCACGGTGTGCTGGGCGATGTGGATCTGGTGCTCTTCGTGGTGGAAGCCGGCCGCTTCGGCCTGGATGACGCCAAGGTGCTGTCCCTGCTGCCCGAAGACCGCCCCGTGGTGCTGATCGCCAACAAGCTCGACGCCGTGCACCGCCGCGCCGAGCTGGCGCCCTGGCTCAAGAACATGCAGGAGCGGCGCAATTTCGCCGAGTTCGTGCCGCTCTCGGCCAAGAAGGCGGCCGACGTCACCCGCCTGTTCAAGATCCTCAAGCCCTACCTGCCCGAGCAGGAATGGTTCTACGAGGAAGACGCGCTCACCGACCGCAGCGAGAAGTTCCTCGCCAGCGAGTTGATCCGCGAAAAGCTCTTCCGCCTCACCGGCGACGAGTTGCCCTACACCTCCACCGTCGTGATCGACAAGTGGGAGGACGAGGGGGAACTGCGCCGCATCTCCGCCTCCATCATCGTGGAGCGCGACGCCCACAAGGGCATGGTCATCGGCCAGGGCGGCGAGCTGCTCAAGCGCATCGGCTCCGAGGCCCGCCAGGAGCTGGAGCATCTGTTCGACGGCCGTGTCTTCCTGGAACTCTGGGTCAAGGTGCGTTCCGGCTGGGCCGATAGCGAAGAGCATCTGCGCAGCTACGGCTACGAGTGAACGCATCAAGGGCCAGAGCGCCTGCGGTTCAGCAAGCCTTCGTCCTGCACCACTACGACTGGAGCGAGACCAGCCTGGTGCTGGACATCTTCACCCGCGAGCAGGGCCGGCTGGCCGTGGTGGCCAAGGGGGCCAAGCGCCCCTACTCGCAGCTGCGCGCCGTGCTGCTGCCCTTTCAGCGCATCCAGGTCGGGCTCTCGCGCCCGGCCAAGGGCGAGGCCGCGGCCGAGGTCAGCACCCTGCGCAGCGCCGAGTGGGTGGGCGGCCACACCCTGCCGGCCGGCGCGGCGCTCTTCAGCGCCTACTACCTGAACGAGCTGCTGCTCAAGTTCCTGGCCCGCCAGGACCCGCATCCCGCGCTCTTCGAAGCCTATGCCCAGACCCTGGCCCGCCTGGATGAGCCGGCCCTGCGCGCCTTCGAGCTGCGCCTGCTGGCCGAGGTGGGCCTGCTGCCCGACCTCAGCCTGAGCGGCACGCGCCAGACGCCGCTGGAGCTGGAGCGGCTCTACACCATCTCGCCCGAGACCGGCGTGCTGGCGGCCGAGGCCGAGAACCCCGCGGCCCTGCGCGGCGCCAGCCTGGTGCAGCTGCAGGCGGCCCTGCTGCATGGCAGCCCTGCGGCCCTGCATCAGGCGTGCGAGGGGGCGCCCGCCCAGGCCCTGCGCGCCGCACTGCGCGGCCTGCTTCAATATCATCTGGGCCACAAGCCCTTGCGCACGCGCCAGGTCCTGCTGGACGTGCAGAAGCTCATGGAGTGAAACCGATGTTCCCACGCGCTCTTCCTTTGCGGCCCCTCGAGAGGGGGCTGTCGTGAACCCCCTCATGGCCCCCGACAGCCGCCACGACGCCGGACGCTGCGCGCTCTCGGTCAATGTCAACAAGGTGGCCCTGCTGCGCAACACCCGGCACCTGGGCATTCCCAGCGTGAGCAAGGCGGCCGAGCTCTGCCTGCTGGCCGGTGCCCAGGGCATCACCGTGCACCCGCGGCCCGATGGCCGCCACATCCGCACGCAGGATGTGCATGAGCTGGCCGCCCTGCTGGGCAAGGACTGGCCCCAGGCCGAGTACAACATCGAGGGCAACCCCACCCAGAACCTGATGGACTTCGTGCGCCAGGTGCGCCCGCATCAGGTCACCTTCGTGCCCGACAGCGAGGACCAGTTCACCTCCGACCATGGCTGGAACCTGCCCGCCGATATGGAGCGGCTGCGCCCCTGGTGGCCGAGTGCAAGAGCCTGGGCGTACGCGTGAGCCTGTTCATGGACCCGGTGCCGCAGGCCATGCCCTTTGTGGCCGAGTTGGGGGCCGACCGTATCGAGCTCTACACCGAGACCTATGCCAGCGCCTGGGGCACCGAGCGCCAGGCCGAGGTGCTGGCCGGCTTCACGGCCACGGCCCAGGCGGCCCTGGCCGTGGGCCTGGGCATCAATGCCGGCCATGACCTCAGCCGCGAGAACCTGACGGACTTCCTCCGCGCCGTGCCGGGCGTGCAGGAGGTGTCCATCGGCCACGCCCTGATCGCCGATGCGCTGGAGCTGGGTTACGCCGAAACCGTGCGCGAGTACCAGCGCGCCATCCAGCGCGCCTATGCCTGAGGCCGCGGCGCCGGCCGCCGCCGTGCTGCGGCGCGCCCGCGCCGAGGATGCGCCGGCCCTGGCCGCCCTGGCGCGCTGGGTCTGGCTGCAGACCTATGCCGGCGAGGGCCTGCGTCCCAGTTTCCTCGCCTATCTGGACCAGGCTTTCACGCCCGCCATCCTCGAGGCCCTGATGGCCCGCGAGGACCAGCCCATGTGGCTGCTGGAGCAGGGCCCGCATCTGCTGGCCTGGGCGCATCTGGCCCTGGAACAGGCGCCGCCGCCGGACTGCCTGCGGCTCTCGCCGCGCCAGGCCGAGCTGGTGCGGCTGTATGTGGCGCCGCCTCGCAGTGGCCAGGGCCACGGTGCCCGCTTGCTCACGCAGGCGCGTCGGGCACTGCCCCAGCATGGGCTGTGGCTGCGGGCCTGGGAGGGCAATGCCGGCGCTTTGCGCTTCTACCGCCGCGAGCGGGCCCGGCTGCTGGGCGAAACTTGGTTCGAGCTCGAAGGCGAGCGTCACCGCAACGAGCTGCTGGGCTGGCCCGCCTGGCAAGAGGAACAGGCCGCATCATGATCTACGGCATAGGCACGGACATCTGCGACATCCGCCGCATCCGCGAGACCCTGGCGCGGCGCGGCACGCGCTTTGCCGAGAAAGTGCTGGGGCCGCATGAGCTCGAGGTCTTCCACCAGCGCCTGGCCCTGGTGGAGGCGCGCGGCGTGGCCTATCTGGCCACGCGCTTCTCGGCCAAGGAGGCCTTTTCCAAGGCCATCGGCATGGGGTTGCGCATGCCCATGACCTGGCGGGCCTGCGAGATCGTCAAGGCCGCGAGCGGCAAGCCCGAGATCCGCCTGCACGGTGAGCTGGCCGCCTGGTTCGAGGCCCGGGGCCTGCAGGCCCATGTGAGCGTGACGGACGAGACCGAGTACGCCGCGGCCTTTGTGGTGGTGGAGACCCGCCCGGCCTTGGCCGGCAGCGGGTCTGTGCAGGGGGGCTGAGCGCCTCAGCCGCGGTAGTTGTCCTGCAGCGGATAGCGGCGCGCGTAGAGCCCGAACAGCAGGGCTGCCACCAGGGCGAAGCCGGCGAAGAAGAACATCTGGAAGGCCGTCACACTGGTGCCCGTGCCCTGGATGTACTGCGTCACCGCCGCGCCCTTGACGCTGGTATTGGCCAGCAGCACCCAGAGATTGCCCACGGTGACGGAGAGATTCCAGAAGCTGGTGATCACGCCCTTCATGGCCAGCGGCGCCTGGCTGTAGGCGAACTCCAGACCGGTGGCCGCCACCAGCACCTCGCCAAAGGTCAGCAGGGCATAGGGCAGGATCTGCCAGAGGATGGACAGGCGGTCGCCCCCATCCATCCACAACTGGGTGGTGCCCACCACGATCCAGGCCAGACCGGCGAAGGCGATGCCCGCACCCATGCGGCGCAGGGGCGTGACCCGCAGGCCCAGACGGCTCAGCAGGGGGTAAAGCACCAGGTTGTTGAAGGGGATCAGGATCATCACCAGGGCCGGGTTCAGGGCCTGCATCATGGAGCTCTGGAACCAGTCCGGCTTGCTCATCTGGTCGGCCTGCAGCACCCAGGTGGACGCCTTCTGGTCAAACAGGGACCAGAAGGGCGTCACCAGGGCAAACAGCACCAGCAGGCGCAGCACGGTGCGCACGGCCTCGACGCCGGCGACGCCATGGGTGGGCACGGCGCGCCCCAGCTGCATCCAGGCACCCAGGCCGCCAAAGCCCATGAGCAGCACAAAGGCCAGGCACAGGGCGGCGACGATGCCCAGCTCGCGGTAGTGGTACAGGCCCAGCAGGGCCAGCGCCACACCCGCCAGGGCCACAGCCTGGCCGGCCCGGCCCTGCGACAGCGCGGTGCGCACCACCTTCAGGAAGCTGTTCGGGTCCTCATGGGCCGTGGGCTTGAGATGCACATACTTGCGCCGCCCCGCCCAGAACACCATGGTGGCGATGAACATGAAGACGCCCGGAATGCCGAAGGCCACGCTCGCACCGAACTGCTTGAGCAGGATGGGCGCCAGCAGTGAGGCAAAGAAGGAGCCGAAGTTGACGATCCAGTAGAAGCCGTCGAACACCTTCTGGGCGAGCGAGCGGTTGCTCTTGTCGAACTGGTCGCCCACAAAGCTGCTCACCAGCGGCTTGATGCCACCCGAACCCAGGGCGATCAGGAAGAGGCCGAAGTAGAAGCCCTGGAGTTGGTGTTCGAAGATGGCCAGGCAGGCGTGGCCGGCGCAGTAGACCAGGCTGAGCCAGAAGATGGTGTTGTACTTGCCGAAGAAGCGGTCGGCCAGCCAGCCGCCCAGCAGGGGGAAGAAGTAGACGCCGATCACGAAGGTGTGGAAGACCTCCTTGGCCTCGCCCTTGCGCAGCGGCTCCGGCACGGACAGCAGCAGGCTGGTCATCAGGAACACCGTCAGGATGTTGCGCATGCCGTAGAAGCTGAAGCGCTCGCAACCTTCGTTGGCGATGATGTAAGGAATCTGCGGCGGCATCTGCGGCCGAGACGACGCGGTGACTGGGGACTGATTCACGGCGGTTCTGAAGAAGAGGGAAGGGAAGGGCGGGCCTTGCTCGGGGGAGGGCAAGATAGGGCGCCGCCCAAGAAAAAACGCCGCCGGGCGCTAACCCGGCGGCGTTGCTGCGGTCGCGAGACCGCTGTGCTCAATGGCTTACTGCTGTTCGAAAGGCAGCTTGATCTGGGAGAGATCCTTGCGGGTCTCGACCAGCACCAGCGGGCCTTCATCAAGCGTCACCAGGGGCGGACGCTCGCGCGGCACATGCACCGGCTTGGGCTCGGCCGCGATGGCTTCCTGGGCCTGGCGGATCTTCTCGGCATCCGAGTTGACCCACTGCAGACCGGCGCCCTCTGCCACCGCCTGCAGATCGCTCAACGGCAGCACAAAGGCGGGAACGACGGCCGGCGCCGGTGCAGCTGCGGCTGCGGCCGGTGCGGAAGTCGTCCCGACCGCGGCGGCGGCCGGGCTGGCTTGCGGAGCCGCCACGGCGGTCTGCTCGGCAGGCTCGACGGCTTGCTCGGATGCGGCGGACTCGCTGCTCTCGGCGCCCTCTGCACCTGCGCTGCCATCCTGCGCCTGGTCATCACGGCGCTCGCGGCGATAGCGGTCACGGCTGCGGCGGCGGCGGCCGTCGCGACCATGGCCTTCGCCCGCGTCATCGCCCTCGGGGCGGGTTGCCGCGCCTTCGGACTCGGACTCGGCCGATGCCTCGGCCGGGGCCTCGCTGCCCTCGGCGGCGATGGGCAGCTCGCCCTGCTGGCCTTGCTCCAGCGCACCCTCGGCGCCACGTTCGCCACGGCCACCGCGGCGGCGACGGCGGCGGCCTTGGCGCTCATCGCCGGCTGCGGGTTCCTGACCATCGGCCTGGCTGTCGACGAAGGCCGGCGGGGCCTCATGCTCGGCGACCAGCGCTTCGGCGTGGGCCGCATTCAGGTCCAGGGCGGCCTGGGGGGCTGCGGCCTGCTGTTCCTTGCGCTCACCACGCGGACGGCGCTCACCACGCTCACCACGCTCGCTGCGTTCACCGCGCTCGGCGCGCGCTTGCTGCTGCTCCTGGCCCTCGGGCTTGGTGTTGCCGGCGCCCTCGCGGTCCTGGCGCTCGTTACGGCGACCACCGCGCTCACCGCGCTCACCGCCACGTTCACCACGTTCACCACGTTCACTGCGCTCGCCGCGTTCCGCACGCGCTTCCTGCGACTTGGCGCCCTGGCCTTCGCCGCGCTTGCTGCGATCACCGCGGCGGCCTTCGCCGCCACGCTCGCCGCGTTCATTGCGCTCGCCGCGACGACCCTCACCACGCTTGCCGTCCTTGCCGGCGCGCTCGCCTTCGGCCGGCTTGGCTTCGGCAGCCGGAGCCGGCGCGGGTGCAGGGGCTGCACCGAACAGGTTCTTGATCCAGCCGAAGAAGCCGCCACCCGCGGCCGGGGCCGGGGCTGCTGCCGGGCTCGCGGCCACCGGGGCCGGCTCGGGCCTGGGCGCTGCGATCGGAGCGGGCTGCTCGGGCAGGATGCCCTTGATCACCGGCTCCTGCTTGTTCTTCTTGTCGGTGGCGGCGCGACGGGTGATGCCCACCTCGTCAGTCGCCTCTTCGATCATGGTGTAGCTGGCCTGCAGATTCTCCAGGCGCGGATCGTCGTGGCGCAGGCGCTCCAGCTTGTAGTTGGGCGTCTCGAGATGCTTGTTGGGCACCAGCAGCACGGTGACGCGCTGCTTGAGCTCGATCTTGGTGATCTCGGTGCGCTTCTCGTTGAGCAGGAAGCTGGTCACTTCCACCGGCACTTGCACGTGCACGGCGGCGGTGTTGTCCTTCATGGACTCTTCCTGGACCATGCGCAGGATCTGCAGCGCCGAGGACTCGGTGTCGCGGATGTGGCCGGTGCCATTGCAGCGCGGGCAGGTGATGTGGCTGCCCTCGGACAGGGCCGGGCGCAGGCGCTGGCGCGAGAGTTCCAGCAGGCCGAACTTGCTGATGGAGCTGAACTGCACGCGGGCGCGGTCCTGGCGCAGGGCGTCGCGCAGGCGCTGCTCGACGTCGCGGCGGTTCTTCGACTCTTCCATGTCGATGAAGTCCACCACGATCAGTCCGCCCAGGTCGCGCAGACGCATCTGGCGGGCGATCTCGTCGGCCGCTTCCAGATTGGTGCGGGTGGCGGTTTCCTCGATGTCGCCGCCACGGGTGGCGCGGGCCGAGTTCACGTCCACCGAGACCAGGGCCTCGGTGTGGTCGATCACGATGGCGCCGCCCGAGGGCAGGTTCACGGTGCGGCTGAAGGCCGTCTCGATCTGGTGTTCGATCTGGAAGCGGCTGAACAGCGGCGCGTCGTCGCGGTAGCGCTTCACGCGATGGCCCTGGTCGGGCATCACGTGGTTCATGAACTGATGCGCCTGCTCGAACAGGTCATCGGTGTCGATCAGGATCTCACCGACATCGGCGGTGAAGTAGTCGCGGATCGCGCGGATCACCAGGCTGGATTCCTGGTAGATCAGGTAGGCACCCTTGCCGCCCTTGGCCGCGTCGTCGATCGCGGTCCAGAGCTTGAGCATGTAGTTCAGGTCCCACTGCAGCTCGGCGGCGGAGCGACCGATGCCGGCGGTGCGGGCGATCAGGCTCATGCCCTTGGGGTACTCGAGCTGGTCGAGGTTCTCCTTGAGCTCCTCGCGGTCCTCGCCCTCGATGCGACGGCTCACGCCACCGCCGCGCGGGTTGTTGGGCATCAGCACCAGGTAGCGGCCGGCCAGGGAGATGAAGGTGGTCAGGGCCGCGCCCTTGTTGCCACGCTCTTCCTTTTCGACCTGGACCAGCAGCTCCTGGCCTTCCTTGATGGCGTCCTGGATCTTGGCCGAGCGCACGTCCACGCCGTCGCGGAAATACTGCTTGGAGATTTCCTTGAAGGGCAGGAAGCCGTGGCGGTCCTCGCCGTAATCGACGAAGCAGGCTTCGAGCGAGGGCTCGACGCGGGTCACCACCGCCTTGTAGATATTGCCCTTGCGCTGTTCGCGGCCTTCGATCTCGGTTTCGAAGTCCAGCAGCTTCTGGCCATCGACGATGGCCAGGCGACGCTCTTCCTGCTGCGTCGCATTGATCAGCATGCGTTTCATGTCTTCACACTCCTCGTGCGCCCGTCACCCGGCACTTCATGGCCGGGGCGATGGGCGCCACATCGCACATGCCGCCCGGGGCTTGCGCCGGCGGGCGACTCATCGATGCACGTGCAGACGTGAAAGAACCGAGGAAGGAATCGCCCTGGACTGGTGGTGATCGAGACGTGTGCGTCGATCAGGCCGCCGGCGTTGGCGCGTGCGAGTGCTGTTCAACAGCAGGCGGTGCCGCAAGCCTCGCTTCCCAGCGCGCCGCCAGGGGCGCGGCCCGGCCACGGCCGAGGATGCGCGCCGCGCCGGTCAGGTCTGACCGGGGCTGCATCCGCCAGCGGCGGGGGGTGGGGGAGGTTGGAGGAAGGCTCATCCGCTAGGACTGAAGCTGACAACAAACGCGGGTCCGAGGTCTGGGCCGCGCCCACAAGGGGCCGGCTCAAGGCCTCGGGCCTTGTAAACCTTTTTCTTCGCCGAGCCCGCCGTCTTCAAACAGCCGACGGCCCCGACGGGGTTCTTGCAAATCTGCGCTGCCACGCGCTGTCGACAACCGCCCGGTCACTTGGGGACAGGGCCCGCCGCCTCGAGCGCGCGTTGCATCACCTGATGGGCCGGTTTCACCGGCCCGCCACGCCTGCGTCGTAGTCCTAATGCCCGTAAAATCAGGCAAATCAAATACTTACGGCGCAATTGTGGTTCGGAACATTATAGGGGCTAAAGCGGGCCCGAAAGCTGGGGTCAGCCCCAGGGACCCCCAGCCTGCCGCGCCGGCCGGTGAGCAAACGCCAACTTTGCAAGTTCGCCGGGTCCTGATCGATGAGGGCTCGGCCGGCCAGCGCCTGGACAACTTCCTGCTGCGCGAGCTCAAGGGCGTGCCCAAGACCCATATCTACCGCGTGATCCGCGCCGGCGAGGTGCGGGTCAACAAGGGCCGGGCCCAGGCCGATACCCGGCTGGAACTGGGCGACGAGGTGCGCGTGCCCCCGGTGCGCCTGCCCGAGCGGGTTGCGGCCAAGCCCGACTATGTGCCGGCCAAGGAATTCCCCGTGCTGTTCGAGGACGAGCACCTGATTGCCGTCAACAAGCCCGCCGGTGTGGCGGTGCATGGCGGCTCGGGCGTGAGCTTCGGCGTGATCGAGCAGCTGCGCCAGGCGCGGCCCCAGGCCAAGTTCCTGGAGCTGGTGCACCGCCTGGACAAGGAAACCTCGGGCCTGCTGCTGATTGCCAAGAAGCGCAGCGCCCTGGTGGCCCTGCAGGACCAGTTCCGCGAGCGCGAGACGGGCAAGACCTATGCCGCCCTGGTGCTGGGCGACTGGGCCGAGAACAAGAAGGTGATCGACGTGCCCCTGCTCAAGTTCGTGGGCAGCGATGGCGAGCGCTGGGTGCGCGCCGTCACCAGCTCGCACGACCCCCAGGCCGAGCAGGCCAAGCGCTCCATCAGCCTGGTGCGGGTGGCCGAGCGCTTCCCCGGCGCGGCCTACAGCCTGCTGGATGTGACCATCAAGACCGGCCGCACCCACCAGATCCGCGTGCACCTGGCGCATGAGGGCCATCCCATCGCGGGCGATCCCAAGTACGGCCAGTTCGAGGCCAACCGCCAGCTGGCGCGCGGGGCGCTCAAGTTCGAGCGCATGTTCCTGCACGCCCGGCGTCTGAAGTTCAGCCACCCCGCCAGCGGCGCCGAGACCGAGCTGCTGGCGCCCCTGCCCCCCGAATGCGAGCGCCTGCTGGGCGCGCTGAGAGCCACCGCATGAGCCCCCGACCGCAACGCTTTGACCTGATCGTCTTCGACTGGGACGGCACCCTGTTCGACTCCACGGCCCTGATCACCCGCTGCATCCAGGCCGCGGCCGAGGACCTGGGCCTGCCCCGCCCCAGCGACGCGCAGGCCAGCTATGTGATCGGCATGGGCCTGCACGAGGCCCTGGCCCATGCGGTGCCGGGCCTGGACCCGGCGCGCTATCCCGAGCTGGGCCAGCGCTATCGCCACCATTACTTCGCGGCCCAGCATGCGGTGACGCTGTTTGAGGGCACGCTGCCCATGCTGCAGGCGCTCAAGGCCCGCCACCACTGGCTGGCGATTGCCACGGGCAAGAGCCGCCGCGGCCTGGACGAGGCGCTCAAGGTGGCGCCCGAGCTGGGCGCGCTCTTCGATGGCAGCCGCACGGCCGACGAGACTGCCGGCAAACCCAACCCCCTGATGCTCAACGAGCTGATGCGCGAGTTCGGCGCCGAGCCCGAGCGCACGCTGATGATCGGCGACACCAGCCACGACCTGCAGCTGGCCCTGAACGCCGGCACGGCCAGCGTGGGCGTGAGCTACGGTGCCCATGACCACGCCAGCTTCGCCGACTACGGGCCCCTGCACATTGCCCACTCCGTGCCCCAGCTGCACGCCTGGCTGATGGAGAACGCCTGATGAGCCCCCACGAATCTGACACCGCCGCCCAGGGGCTGCCCCTTTGCCCCTCCGCGGCCCTGGAAGAACGCGGCCGCGCCCACAGCTTCGATGTGCTGCAGTGGAACCAGCCCGCGCGCGCCTTCGCCCTGCGCTTTGACGGCGAGGTGGTGGCCTATCTGAACCGCTGCGCCCATGTGCCCACCGAGATGGACTGGCAGGAGGGCGAGTTCCTGGACCGCGACAAGCAATACATCATGTGCTCCATCCACGGCGCCGTGTACGACCCGCGCAGCGGGCGCTGCGTCACCGGCATGTGCGGGCGCATGGGCCTGACCAAGATCGCCGTCTCGGAGCGCGAGGGTCAGGTCTATTGGTATCCTAGCCGCGACACCAAGCCGGCTTTCGAGGAGTAAGAGAAGCCACCATGAATTCCCACGACGATCTGCCGCCCCCGATTGCCGACCCCCTGGGCACGCCGCCCCGGGCCGCCGCGCCCGCCAGCCCCGCTGCCGGCGCGGGCTACGAGCAGCTGATGGCCCAGTTCGCCCGCGACTATCTGCGCGACCGCCGCGCCGAGCGGCGCTGGCGCAGCTTCTTCCGCCTGGCCTGGCTGGCCCTGATCGTGAGCCTGATGTATCTGCTCTTTGCTCAGCGCCACCCCGGGGCCGCGCCGAGCACGCCGCACACCGCCCTGGTGGAGGTGCGCGGCGAGATCGCCGCCGATACCGAGGCCAGCGCGGAGCTGATGCTCTCGGCCCTGAAGAGCGCCTTCGAGGACCAGGGCGCCCAGGCCGTGGTGCTGCGCATCAACTCGCCCGGTGGCAGCCCGGTGCAGGCCGGCATCGTCAATGACGAGATCAAGCGCCTCAAGGCCAAGCATGGCAAGAAGGTCTATGCGGTGGTGGAGGAAATCTGCGCCTCCGGCGCCTACTACATCGCCGCCGCCGCCGACGAGATCTATGTGGACAAGGCTTCGGTCGTGGGCTCCATCGGCGTGCTGATGGACGGCTTCGGCTTCACCGGCCTGATGGACAAGGTGGGTGTGGAGCGCCGCCTGCTCACCGCCGGCTCCAACAAGGGCATGCTGGACCCCTTCTCGCCCGAGAACCCGCAGCAGAAGGCCTATGCCCAGGCCATGCTGGACCAGATCCACCAGCAGTTCATCACCGTGGTCAAGCAGGGCCGCGGCAAGCGCCTGAAGGAAACGCCCGAAACCTTCTCCGGCCTGTTCTGGAACGGCGAGGAAGCCGTCAAGCAGGGCCTAGCCGACGGCTTCGGCAATCTGGACTATGTGGCCCGCGAGGTGGTGAAGGCCGAAGAGGTCATCGACTACACCCCGCGCGACAACGTGGCCGAACGCCTGGCCAAGCGCTTCGGCGCCGCCGTGGGCGAGGGCGCGGTCAAGACCCTGCGCGGTCTGGCGCCGATCCGCTGAGCGGGGCTGGCCGGGCCGGCGCTTCCGCAGGCCCCAGCACCTGCTTCAGAAACTCGTCCAGCGCCGCGAAGAACGCGCGGCGATGCGGCAGATGGCTGAGCTGATGGTCGCCGCGCTCCTGGCGCAGCAGCCGCACCGGCTTGCCCGCGGCCTGCAGGGCCTCGGCCGGTCCGTGGCCAGGCGGCCGATCTGGCGGGCGGCGGCGGCCGGTGCGAACAGGGTGCGGCCATGCTCGGTCTCACGCAGCAGCTCCACCAGATCGCTGGGGGCGGCCAGCGCCATGGCGCCGCGGTAGAGACGGGGCGTCTTGGCCACGCCCATCAGCGCCGCATAGCCGCCATAGCTGGCGCCCACAATGGCCACGCGCCGCGCATCGATCCAGCCGCGCCGCGCCAGCTCGGCCACGCCGTCTTCCAGATCGTCCTGCATCTCCAGGCCCCAGCGCTGCAGGCCGGCCTCCAGCACGGCCCGGCCCTGGCCGGTGGAGCCGCGGAAGTTGAGTTGCAGCACCGCATGGCCGCGCAGGGCGATATAGGCCGAGAAGTCGTCAAACGCGGCGCTGTCCTGCGCCTGCGGACCACCATGGGGCAGCACCACCAGCGGCAGGTTCCGGGCCTGCTCCGGTCGCAGGCCCGGCGGCAGGCTGACAAAGCCCTGCAAGACCAGGCCGTCGCGCGCGCGCAGGCGCAGGGCGTGCTTGCGGGGCAGGGCGGCGCCCACCAACTCGGGATAGCGTTCGCCCAGCGGCTCCAGGCTGCCGCGCTGGCGGTCGCCCACCAAGTAGGCGCCGGGGTCGCCGTTGGCGGCGGACAGCAGCAGATAGAGCTCGTCGCGGCGGGCGAGTTGCAGCAGGCGGTTGCTGCGACCCGGCAGGGCCTGCTCGATGCCGGCCAGCAAAGCCTTCAAGCCCGGATCCCAGGCGGCCAGCTCGCCGCCCAGATCGGCCGAGATCAGCCCCAGGGCTTCGCCATCGCGGGTGGAGCGCAGCAGCTGGCCACCCAGATCGCCCTCGCTCGGCAGGCGCAGGGCCTGCGGCTCGGGCTCGGCCTGGCTCAGGTCCAGGGTGTAAAGACCCCGCCGGCCGGCCGCTTCGGCCAGCACATACAGGCGCTGCGGATCCAGGCCGAAGCCCAGGGGCTGCAGGGCCTGCGCGTCCAGATGGCCGAAGTGGCGCAGCACCCGCCAGCGCTGGCGCTCGGGATCGCAGACCCAGAGCGCGAAGCGCCCCTCCTCGTAGGCCAGGCCCACCCGCACCCGGTGCTGCGCGTCGCTGAGCCAGGCCTGCACATGGGGCAGGCTGTCCTGCACCAGGCGGCGCGCGCCGGTGAGCAGGTTCACGCGGTAGACCCCGGTCTGGTCTGCCAGCCGGGCGTCGCGCTGGGCCAGCAGGATGTGCTCACCGTCCTCGGGCAGCAGGTCCACCACCTGGTCCTGGACGATCTGGCCCGCGACGGGACGGCCCAGGTTCAGCGGCGTGCCGCTGCCATCGGCGGCCAGACTCAGCAGCCGGGTCTCGACGGTGTCGGCCTGGTTGAAGGGGCTCAGGGCGCGGCTGCCGGGATAGCGCAGGCTCAGCAGCAGGCGCTCGGGGCTGGCCCAGACCAGCCAGCTGAGCTGGAACTCCAGATTGTCGGTGGCCATCAAGGGGCGCCAAGGGCCTCCGGCCAGGGCGCGCACCGCGAGCTGGCTGTGCGTCTCGCTGCGGATGAGCGCGGCGAACTGCCGCCCGTCCGGGCTCAGCCGCAGCTGCTCGAGCTGCGGGCCGCGCGCGATGGCGGCGCACAGGCGCTCGACGGCCGCCCCCGCGACCTCCGCGGGCTCCGGGGTCTGGCCCCAGACCTTGCCGGGCCAGCCCGCGCTCCCACCCAGAGCCGCCGGCAGGGCATGACCGAGCAGCGCGCGCCGCGCCCGGTCGGGGACGGCGCGCCTCACGGGGCCGGTACCCAGCCGCCCGGGGAGCCGGTGGCGATGGTGGAGTTGAAGAACAGCTCCGCCCGCTGGTCCAGCCCCACGCTGCTGCCGAGCTGGCGCGCAAGCGCCAGGCTCTTGTCGGCTCCGGCCACGCGCACTGTGGCCACCGCCAGGCGGGCGCTCAGGTCCAGCGGCACGCCGTCCAGGTCCTGGCTGCCGTACTCGCGCCAGCCGGCCTGCTCGGTGGCGCCACCATCGGCCGTGCCGGCCCAGGGCGGCGGGTTGCTGCCGCAGCTGCCGGTGCCGGTGCCGCTGCGGCTGGTGCCGCTGCCCACGCACCAGCCCTGGGGCAGGATGTGGGCGCCCATGCGGGTGTTGATGAAGGCGATGTTGTCCACATAGCTGCTGCTGCCCGTGCCGCCGCTGCGTGCCAGATAGGCCTGGGTCACGCCGGGGCCGGCGGTGAGCCGGCTGTTGAGGAAGACGAAGCCTTTGTCCCCCGCGGTGGCGCGTGCCTGCAGCACATAGCCAGGCGAGCTGCTGGCGGGATCGAAGACGGAGCGGATCTCGCAGTCCTCGAACACGCTGGCCATCACGCTGCCCCAGATGAAGTCCACATTGCCCTCCACCAGGGACTGGTAGATCCAGTTGTAGCCCTTGAGCTGCAGCGTGTCCTGCTGGCTGATGAAGCTCATCTGCCGGGCCACCAGGCGGGCCGCGGCGGCCGTGGTGCTGGTGTTGAAGTAAAGCACCTCGGCCTGGTTGTCGTAGAGGCTGCTGCGTTCATGCGGATTGAGCAGGGTGAACTGGCTCAGGCTGAGCAGGTCGGCGTTCTCGACCAGCAGCACCGAGCGGCCGCCACCCAGCACGCGGTGGCCCGCGCTGCGGCCCGAGGTGGAGAGCGCCGTGCCCGGCGCCGTGCTGGTGGCGCCGCTGCCGGCGTTGAGTGACTCGAAGTTCGCCTCGCCCACGATCACGCCCTCGCGGCTCTCGCCCACGATGCTCAGATTGTTGACCCGGCGCAGCACCGCGAACTCGGGATAGCGCCCATTGGCCAGGCGGATCTGCTTGGGCGTGGCGGTGCTGTTGCAGCCGTAGCTGGCGCTGCTGCTGGTGGAGCAGTGCTTCATGATCCAGTTCAGCGCGCCCTGCAGGGTGCGGAAGTCGGCGCTGCTGCCCTCGTCGTCCACGCTCACGCTGGTGTAGCTGGCGGGCGCGGCGCGGGTGGTGAAGCTCCAGTCATCGGCCTTGCTGATGCCGGCAAAGGGCTGGCCCTTGATCGTGCCCTGCAGGGCCTCGGCCTCGATGGTGATGTAGTAGCGGGTGTTGAAGTCCAGCTTGCCGCTGCGCGGGCGGATCACGGCGCTGCTGCCGCGCACCAGCACCGGCCGGTACCAGACATGGCGGGCCAGGGCCGGGTTCTCGGGCATGGCGCCCAGGCCCAGCGCATCGATTTCCAGGTTCTGGCGCGGGATCACGGTCTGGGTGTCGCTGGCCGAGGGGGCGGTGGACAGGTCCAGGCTGTCGATCAGGGCGTCATCGCTGGCACGCCAGAGGCGGATCAGGCCGCGGCTGCCGATGCTGGGCGGCGCATCGAAGGCCAGGGACAGGCGCGTGTCCACCGGCACACCGGTCTCGCGGGTGGCAGGGCGGCGGCTGCCGGCCTCGCTGTCCACATTGCCGTTGCCCGCGATCTGGGTGCTGAGCTTGCCGGCACCGGCCTGGGCCAGGGCGTTGGCCTTGACCAGGGCGGCGGGGCGGGGCTTGTAGGCATAGGGCGGGGTCCAGGCCGCGCCGGCCCCCACGCTGCAGGCGCCCAGGGGCGCGCCGTTGAGCGTGGAGCCGCTGTCGCGGAAGCCGCCGCTCTGGTCGGCGCTGGGGTAGACCACCACGCTGTCGCAGCCGCTGGCGCCCTCGATGGCGAAGACGTTGGCGCTGGAGAGAATCTGCGCCGCCTTGCCCGCGCCCACGCTGTAGCTGTGGGCGTAGGGCCGGGCCTGCTTGCTGCCGCTGAAGAAGTTGTTGATCAGGTGCACCTGGCCGTAGCGCACGCGCGGCACGCGCTGGGTCAGACCGCTGAACACATTGTTGGCCAGGGTCACGCGCAGCTTGCCGGCGTCGCTGCTCAGGCTGTCGGAAGAGCCGATCAGCATGCTCTTGTCATGCTGGGTGAGCAGGTTGTAGGAGAGGGTGATGTAGTCCGCGCCCTTGGTGATGTCGATGGCGCCGTCGTGGCACTGGCGCGGCTTGCCGTTCTCGATGGGCAGGGTGTCGTCGGTGACGGGGGCGTCGCCGATGGTGTTGTGGTCGATCCAGACATGGCTGGCCCCGGCAATGCCGATCGCGTCATAGGCCGCGTTCCAGCTGCCGAACTCGCCGTCGCTCGGGTCCCAGACCGGGGCCACATCGCAGGGGGCCACCAGGTGCAGATTGCGCACGATGACCTGGCTCACGCCGCTGATGTCGATGTAGCCGTTGATGAAGCCGGCGCCGGGGCCCTCGCCGATCAGGGTGGTGTTGCTGGGCAGCTTGACGCGGGCGCGGGCCTTCTGGTCGGCCGCGCCCGTGAAGGGCTGGCCCTCGCTCATGTCGATGCGGCCGGCCACCTTGATGATCTTGGCCTGGTTGCCGCCATTGGCCAGGGCGGCCAGCAGCTGGGCGCGGCTGCTCACGGTGTAGATGTGCTCGGGCGTGGCCGCGGCGCCGCCCTGGGTGCCGCCGGCCTGGCCGGCCCAGCCCTCGGCGGGCGCGGCCTGGCGGGCCACCTCGGCCAGGGCCGGGGTGGCGAGCAGGCCCAGCGCCGCCAGCAGGGGCAGCAGGCGGCGCACGCGGTGTGGGGTGGGACGGGCGCTCATGCCGCCGCTCCCGGGCGGACCGTGGCCGGCGCGCGGCGGCGGCCCGCTAGCAGCAGGAGGCCCAGGGCGGCCAGGGCGGCACTGCCGGGCTCGGGCACGGCGTTCACGCTGAGCTGGCCGCCAAAGCTGCCGAAGAGGCGGCCCACGTCCAGGTCGGTGAACTCCAGCTTGAGGCGCCGGCCTTCCTCGAGGCTGGCGCTCACCGTGCCGCCCAGGGGCGGCGACTCCCAGCGGAACGCGCTCAGCGGTTGGGGCAGGGCCATGAACTCCAGCACCAGGCTGTAGCTGCCCAGCAGCACGCGGCCGTCCTCGCGGTTGTTGTACAGGCGCAGCGCGCCGCTTTCATCAAGGTCGATGCCCAGGGCCAGATCGCTGCTCAGGTACTCCAGCTCCAGCGCGGACAGGCGGGTGATATGGGAGTCGGGGGCCTCGGCAAAGCCCTGGTCCAGACCCAGCAGGGTCTGGGTCTGGCCATTGAGCGTGGCCACGATCTGGGTGCCGGCCGGCAGCACGGGCGTGGCCAGGGCCGGGGCGCTGCCCAGGGCCAGCAGGCCGGCCAGGGCCAGGGCGCTCAGCGACTTCAGGGGCCGCCGCGTGGCGGCGCGGGGGGCGGTGGGGACAGCCTGCGTTCTCATATCGGTCTCACTCCTGTTTGTTCTGGGTCGGGAAGCGATCACAAGGGAAACGGGTCAGGGCCTCGCGTCGGCCTAGGGTGTGGGGGACAGGCGCAGCAGCGGGCGCAGCTCGGGCCGCAGCCGTGCCAGCTCGCGCGCCACCAGCTCGGCAAAGAAGGCGGCGCCTTCGGGGCCAAGGTGGGTGCGGTCGAACACAGGGTTGGCGGCGCCGGCGCGCTCGGCCGTGGTGGCGGGATGGATGGGTTCACCCGCGCGGGGCTTGGGGGCCATGGCCAGGGTGTCGGCCCGGGCCTCGCCCATGGCCTGCACCGCGGCGCGGCTCAAGCCATGCAGGTCGAGCAGGGTCACGTCTTGCGCGGCGGCCACCTGGCGGGTGGCGGCGGCCCAGGGCGCCAGATCGTCGTGCAGCCAGGGACCGCGGAAGCTGCGCCGGGTCAGCGGCGTGAGCAGCACGGGTGTGGCACCGGCCGCGCGCAGCTCGCTCACATAGCGCGCGAGATTGGCGGGGAAGTCATGTACCAGATCGGTGGAGCGGCCGGGCTTGCCGGGCTGGTCGTTGTGGCCGAACTGGATCAGCACATAGCTGGCGGGCGCCGCGGGGGCGGCCAGGGTCCGCAGCACGCCGTCCCACAGGCCCTCGGCGCGAAAGCTCATGGAGCTGCGGCCGCCGCGGGCCAGGTTGAGGCAGGGGCCGGAGAAGCGCTCGCACAGCGCGTCGCCATAGCCGCTGCGCGAGGCCAGGGTGGAGTCGCCCACCAGGATGAGGCGCACGGGCTGGGCACAGACCGGCATGGCCGCCAGCGCGAGCGTGGCGGCGAGCAGCAGAGATCGCATCAGGCACTCCCGCGCCGCGAGGCCGGCGCCGGCCACGCTCCGCCCACGGGGGCGGGCGGGCCGACCCCGGGGGCAAGAGCGTCAGAGGAGGCGGCCCGCAGCGGGCCGCGGGGCGGTCAGAAGAACTTGTAGTTCAGACCGAAGAGGTACTCGCGGCCGGTGACGTGGTAGACCACCGAGCTGTTGCGTGCTCGGCTGATGAACTGGTCGTTGGCCTCGTTGGTGAGGTTGACGCCTTCCAGCGTGAAGGTGAGTCGGTCGTTCCACTTGTAGGAGATCGACGCGTCCACATTGGTGCTGGCGTTCTTGCCTTCCACATCGTTGTTGTTCTGGCCCGGCACACGGGTCAGGAAGCCGCTGCGGTAGGAGGCCGAGACCCGGGCGCTGAGCTTGCCGTCGTCGTAGTACAGCGTGGCGTTGTAGGACTTGGGGCTCAGGTTCAGCAGGTCGTCCACGATCACGCTGTTGCTGGTGGGCGAGACCAGGTAGGAGATCTTGGAGCTGACGCGGGTGTAGTTCAGCAGGGTGCCGAAGTTGCGGCCCCAGCCCGGCAGGAAGGTGAAGGGCTGCTGGTAGTTGATCTCGAAGCCCTTGAGCTTGCCGCCCGCCGTGTTCACCGGGGTGGTGACCTGGAAGACCTCGTCGCCCGTGAAGTTGGACGGCAGCAGGCTCATGGGCAGGCCGGTGTCCTTGTAGGCGATATTGGTGCGCAGGCTCTGGATATAGGTGTCGATGTTCTTCTGGAACAGGCCCAGGCCCAGGAAGGCGCTCTTGTCGAAGTACCACTCGAAGCTGCTGTCGAAGGTCTTGGCGCGGAAGGGCTTCAGATTGGGGTTGCCCGAGGTCACCGAGAGCGTGCCGGTGGTGCTGATGGTGCCGCCGGGGTTGAGGTTGCCCAGTTGCGGCCGGGCCATGACCTTGGCTGCGGCCAGGCGCACGATGAAGTCGCGCGTCAGGTTGGCGGCCAGGTTCACCGAGGGCAGCCAGTCGTGGTAGGTCTGCTCGACCTCGATCTCGGTGGCGCCACCGGTGGCCTGATAGCCCAGGGCGGCCTGCTTGGTCTTCACATAGCGCACGCCCGCATTGCCCTGCAGCTTGATGCCGGCCAGCGAGGTGCTGAAGTCGGCCATCAGGAAGCCGCCGGTGTCGGTCTCGGTGACGGCGCGGTTGTTGCCACGGGCATTGCCGTTGGTGGTGGAGGACAGAGTGAAGTCCCCGGGGCCGCCGGCCGGGCCACTCTTGAGGCAGTTGCAGTAAATGTCGTAGGTGGAGGCGATGGCCTGCAGATTGGGAATCACCCAGGAGGTGATGGCGCCGGCCGGCAGGCTCAGGCCCTTGCCGAAGCCGCTGAGCGTGGTGCTCAGACCGGCCAGGCTGGTGCCGGCTGGCGGGGCAAAGACGGTGTCGTTCTGGTTGATGCGACGGAACTCATAGGTGTCGAAGCTGTACTTCTTGTAGTCCAGGCCGGCCTTGAGCGTGAGCTTGTTGGGCACCAGTTCCCAGGCCAGGTCCACATGGGCCACGTCATTGACGTTGGTGGCGCCCTGCGGGCGGATGCGGATCTCGCTGGTGGTGGTGTTGGTGACGGTGCTGGCCTGGGTGCCCGAGCTGGCCACGGGCACGCCGATCAGGCTGAGGGCGCCACCCGACTGGGCCGGGTCGAAGGGGTAGCCGATCACGGGCAGGCGGTCATTGCCGCGGAAGTCCAGCACGTAGCCGTTGACGTTGAGCGCGTCCAGCGTGGTGGTGGTCTGCACCGGGTTGCGGAAGGCCGACTTGGCCCGGCCGATGGTGGCGCTGGCGCGCAGGTGGTCGCTGAACTCGTGCTCCACCGTCAGCGTGGGCTGGGTGAAGGTGGTGCTCAGCTCGTCAAAGCGCGATTCGGAGCGGATGTCCACGCCGTTGTACTTGCCGTAGAGCAGGGCGCCGTTGGGGGCGTACTGTGTCTCCACCACGCTGGTCTGGGCCTTGCCGCCCTGGCCGGCGGTGCGGCTGAAGGAGATGGCTTCCAGGAAATCTTCCTGGCGGGTTGCCTTGAGCTTGGAGTACAGCAGGTCCAGGGTCACCAGGGTGGTGTCGGCCGGACGGAATTGCACCGAGCCGGTCAGGCCCAGGCGGTCCTGGTCATGGGTCAGGCGGCCGTAGCGCGGCAGGCGGGGGTGGAAGTTCTCGGCCTTGTTGGCCTCGGTGTAGGCCGCGGTATTGGCGGCGTTGACCGGCAGCCGCGCGGGCGGCAGGGAGCCGGCGACGCTGCTGCTGCCACCGGTGCCGCAGTTGCCGGTGCCCGGGGCGCACCAGCCGCCGGAGCTGGGGCCGTTGTCCCAGCGCACGCTGGAGAAGCCTTCTTCAAACAAGGTGCGCTTGGAATAGGCGCCGGAGATCAGCACGCCGAACTTGTTGTCGGCGAAGGTGTTGGCCACCAGGAAGGCCAGGCGCGGATCGGTGCTGCCGGAGAGGTCGTTGTAGCGGCCCTTGACCGAGGCGGTGGCGGTGAACTTCTTGAAGTCGAAGGGGCGCGAGGTCTGCAGGTCGACCGTGGCGCCCAGAGAGCCCTCGTCCACATCGGCGGAGCTGCTCTTGCGCACGGTCACGCTGTTGAAGAGTTCGGAGGCGAAGACATTGAAGTCAAAGCCGCGCGAGCGGTTGGCGCCGCCCGAGCTGTCGGTGCCGCCCGTGGTGGCCAGACCCTCGATGCCGTTGATGCGCACGCGGGTGAAGTCCTGGCCCAGGCCGCGCACGGTGATGGAGCGGCCTTCGCCGGCATCGCGGTCGATCACCACGCCGGGAATGCGTTGCAGCGACTCGGCCAGGTTGGTGTCGGGGAACTTGGCGATGTCCTCGGCCTTGATCACGTCGACGATGCCGCGGTCCTCGCGCTTCTTGTTCAGCGCGCTCTCCAGGGAGGAGCGGAAGCCCGTGACCACCACGGTCTCCAGGGCCTGGGCCTGGGGGGCGGCTGCTTGGGTCTGGGTCTGGGCCAGGGCGGGCGCGAAGGCCAGCAGGGTGCCGCTGCCCAGCAGGCACAGGGCGAGGGGTTTGAGGCGCGGCGCGGGGGCCCGACGACGGCTTTGCATGATCTTGTCTCCTACGTGTTGGTCGGCGCCCCGCTCACGTGGCTGGGACGCATCGGTTCATGTCGCGGCCCGGGCGGGTCGCGATGTCGGAGGGCGCGCGCAGGGCGCCGCGTCAGCAAGGGGACCCGCGGGCGCTGCAGTGCGGCCGCGGGCCATGAGGTCCTAGAGGTAGTCCTCGCGGCGGGGCGAGAACTGGTCCAGCAGGCTGCTGTTCGGTTCCAGGGCCCGCACGCCATGCGGTGTCAGGCGGGGGGCCACAAAGGCGTCGCCAGCGCGGATCACGCGCTTGACGCCGCCCACTTCGCATTCAAAGGCGCCGCTGAGGCAGAAGGCGATCTGGTCATGCGCGTCGTGCGCATGCACCGTGCCCACGGCGCCCTGGTCGAACTGCACCAGCACCGACATCAGCTCGGGCGTGTGGCCGACGATCTTGCGGCGGATGCCGTCACCCAGCTCCGTCCAGGGGGTGCTGGCGTCGTCAAAGTACAGAGGGCTGCTGCTGGCAGGGGTCGTGCTCATGGGGTCTCCGCTGTCTCATGCCCGTGTGCCGGGCGCGGTGTCGCGATGGGTCGCGAGCCTTGATGTGGTGCGACTATAAGCGCGGAGATTAAAAAATGAAACGATGGTTCACTAAATAGAAACCATAATTCCGGGAAAGTCCGGGCCTGCGCTAGGCTAGCAAGCATTCGATCCAGACCGGCGCACTGCTCCCCCTTTTGTTTCACCCCGCTGCCGGCGCCAAGGAGACCTTTCGATGGAAATCCGCCAACCAATCCACAGCGCGCATGCCCGCACGCTGGACACCCAGGGCCTGCGCGAGCAGTTCCTGGTCGAGCAACTCTTCAAGCCCGACGAGACCACGCTGACCTACAGTCAGATCGACCGCATCATCGTGGGCGGCATCATGCCCGTGAACCAGGCCCTGAGCTTTGCGCCGGAGCTGGGGCGCCACACCGGCACCGATTTCTTTCTGCAGCGCCGCGAGCTGGGCCTGATCAATATCGGCGGTGCCGCCCGCGTCAAGGTGGACGAGCAGAGCTACGAGATCGGGCCCCGCGAGGCGCTCTACATCGGCCAGGGCGCCCGCGAGCTGGAGTTCCGCAGCCTGGATCCGGCCCAGCCCGCCAAGCTCTACTTCAACAGCGCGCCCGCCCATACCGCCTATCCGCACCGCAAGGTGACCCTGGCCGAGGCCTCGCCCGAGACCCTGGGTTCGCCCGAGACCAGCAACCGCCGCACGATCTACAAGTTCCTGGTGCCCGATGTGCTGCCCACCTGCCAGCTGCTGATGGGCATGACCCAGCTGGAGCCCGGCAGCCTGTGGAACACCATGCCCTGCCACACGCACGACCGGCGCATGGAGGTCTACTTCTACTTCGACATGAACGAGAACGCGGTCGTGTTCCACATGCTGGGCGAGCCCAGTGAGACCCGCCACCTGGTGGTGCGCAACGAGCAGGCCGTGATCAGCCCGAGCTGGAGCATCCACTCCGGCGTGGGCACCCAGGCCTACACCTTCATCTGGGGCATGGTGGGCGAGAACCAGGTCTTCAAGGACATGGACCATGTCCCGATGAGCGCCCTGCGCTGAGCCTGGAGACCGCATCGTGATCCTCGAGAACTTCAATCTGGGCGGCAAGGTCGCCATCGTCACCGGCTGCAACACCGGTCTGGGGCAGGGCATGGCCCTCGCCCTGGCCCAGGCGGGCGCCGACATCGTGGGCGTCAATGTGTCCGAGCCCAGCGAGACCCGCGCCGAGGTCGAGGGCCTGGGCCGGCGCTTCCTGGACCTGCGCGCCAATCTGTCCGACATCAGCTGCATCGAAGGCCTGATCGCCGAGGCCAAGGCCTGGGGTGGGCGTGTGGACATCCTGGTCAACAACGCCGGCATCATCCGTCGCGAAGACGCGATCAAGTTCAGCGAGAAGGACTGGGACGATGTCATCGACCTGAACCTGAAGACCGTGTTCTTCTTCTCCCAGGCCGTGGCGCGTCAGTACCTCTCGCAAGGCGGCGGCGGCAAGATCATCAATGTGGCCTCCATGCTGTCCTACCAGGGCGGGGTGCGGGTGCCGTCCTACACCGCCAGCAAGAGCGGCGTCATGGGCATCACCCGGCTGATGGCCAATGAGTGGGCCCAGCACGGCATCAATGTGAATGCCATCGCGCCCGGCTATATGGCCACCAACAACACCGCGGCCCTGCGTGCCGACGAGGGGCGCAACATGGCCATCCTGGAGCGCATTCCGGCCGGTCGCTGGGGGGTGCCGGACGACCTGGCCGGACCGGTGGTGTTCCTGGCCTCCAAGGCCTCGGACTATGTCAACGGCTATACCGTGGCCGTCGATGGTGGCTGGCTGGCGAGGTAAGGCCCACCCCCTACGCGCTGCGCGCGCCGAGGTCAGCGGCCTCGGCCGGCGCCAGGTACAAACCGTCCTCAGGACGGCTTGAGCCCCGGCGCTGCTTTCCTCAAGGGGCGCCCCCAAGAATCACCGACGGAGACACGGTGACATGTACGAGAACAAAAAACTGGGCTTTCTGTTCGTCCTGCCTTTTGTGCTGGGCGTGATTCTGTTCAAGCTCTTTCCCTTCGTGATGAGCTTCGCGCTCAGCTTCACGCAGTACGACCTGATCGACCCGCCCGAGTTCGTGGGCATGCAGAACTACCAGGAGCTGGCCACGGCCGATCCGCTGTTCCGCAAGTCCCTGGGCGTGACCCTGCTGTTCGCGGCCCTGGCCGTGCCGCTGAGGGTGGGCTTCGCGCTCTTCATCGCCCATGTGCTGAACTTCAAGCTGCGCGGCATCAACTTCTTCCGCGCGGCCTTCTACATCCCCTCCATCCTGGGCGGGTCCATCGCCGTGGCGGTGTTGTGGCGTTTCATCTTCGCCAAGAACGGCCTGGTGAATCTGGTGCTGATCAAGCTGGGCCTGGAGCCCATCGCCTGGCTGGCGGACGAGCACTACAGCATGTGGACCATCGTGCTGCTTTTCACCTGGCAGTTCGGCTCGGCCATGGTGATCTTCCTGGCGGCGCTGCAGAACGTCTCGATCTCGCTCTACGAGGCCGCCGAGTGCGACGGCGCCAGCAAATGGCAGCAGTTCTGGAAGATCACCGTGCCCCTCATCACCCCGGTGATCTTCTTCAACATGATCATGCAGATGGTGCACGCCTTCCAGGAGTTCAACGGGCCCTATGCCATCACCGAGGGCGGACCGCTGAGCTCCACCTATGTGCTGGCGCTCTACATCTATGACCAGAGCTTCCGCTTCTTCAATCTGGGCTATGGCGCCGCGCTGAGCTGGGTGCTCTTTGCCCTGGTGGGCGGTCTGGCCCTGTTCTCCTTCTGGAGCTCCAAGTACTGGGTGTTCTATTCGGGCGAGAAGGAGGTGAAGCGATGAGCCGACCTCTCGACACCAAGGCCGAAGTGGCGGGCCGAGCGCCGGGCCGCTCCCAAGCCGGCCCGCATCCCCTCGGGGGATCGACCGACGTACCCGTCGGGCGAGGGGCCCGCCTGGTGCTGGGCCGCGACCGCGGCAATGCCTGGCTGCGCTATCTCGCGCTGATCGCAGTGGCCGTGCTCATGCTCTACCCCCTGCTGTGGCTGGTGGGCGCTTCGTTCAAGAGCAATGCCGAAATCTTCACCGAGGTGGGCTTCTGGCCCAGCCGCTTTGATTTCGGCGCCTATGCCAAGGGCTGGAAGACCAGCACCGAGTACACCTTCGCCACCTATTTCCTGAACAGCTTCCTGATCACCATCCCGCGCATCATCGTGACGGTGATCTCCTGCGTGCTGGTGGCCTATGCCTTTGCGCGCTTCGAGTTCTGGGGCAAGAAGTTTCTCTTCAGCATCATGATCGCCACCATGATGCTGCCCCTGATCGTGCTGCGTCTGCCCCAGTACCTGGTGTTCCGCGAAATCGGCTGGCTGGACAGCTACCTGCCGCTGATCATCCCGTCCGCCTTCGCCACCGACACCTTCTTCGTGTTCATGCTGGTGCAGTTCCTGCGCGGCATTCCGCGCGATATGGAAGAGGCCGCCCAGATCGATGGCTGCAATGCCTGGCAGCTGCTCTGGCACATCATCGTGCCCCTGCTCAAGCCGGCCATCATCTCGGTGATCGTGTTCCAGTTCATCTGGACCATGAACGACTTCATGGGCCCGCTGATCTACCTGGCCTCGGTGGAGAAGTACCCGGTCTCGCTGGCGCTGAAGATGAGCATCGGCGCGACCGAGGAGGTGGAGTGGGCCAATGTGATCGCCATCTCGGTCGTGGCCCTCATCCCCTCGGTGCTGGTGTTCTTTGCGGCGCAGAAGCACTTCATTGAAGGTGCCACCAGCAGCGGCGTCAAAGGCTGAAGATGAAGCCCCTCGTCCAAGGAGTACCTTGGCCGGTCCCCCGAGGGGACGGCGATGCTTGCGGCATCGAGCCGCAAGCACACGCCCAAGGCGGGCCGGCTTGGGACGGCCCGGCGCGCGGCCCGCGATGACTGAAGAGACAAAGATTAGGACGGAGACAAGAACGTGGCACGACTGAGCCTCAACAAGATAGAAAAGGTCTACCCCAACGGCTTCAAGGCCGTGCACGGCATCGACCTCGAGGTTGCGGACGGCGAGTTCGTCGCGCTGGTCGGCCCGTCCGGCTGCGGCAAGTCCACGCTGCTGCGCATGATCGCCGGCCTCGAGGGCATCACCGGCGGCGATATCCTGATCGGCGCGCGACCGTCAACGATCTGGCGCCGAACGCGTGACATCGCCATGGTGTTCCAGAACTATGCGCTCTACCCGCATATGACGGTGCGCCAGAACCTTGCCTATGGCCTGAAGCTGGCGCACACGCCCAAGGCCGAGGTGGACCAGCGCGTGCGCCAGGCCGCGCGCCTGCTTGAGATGGAGCATCTGCTGGACCGCTATCCCAAGCAGCTCAGCGGCGGCCAGGCCCAGCGCGTGGCCGTGGGCCGGGCCATCGTCAAGAAGCCCGATGTGTTCCTGTTTGACGAGCCCCTGTCCAACCTGGATGCCAAGCTGCGCGCCAATATGCGCGTGCGCCTGACCGAGCTGCACCGCACCCTGCGCGAGTCGGGCCAGCCCGCCACCACCATCTACGTCACGCACGACCAGGTCGAGGCGATGACGATGGGCGACCGCATCGCCGTGCTCAAGGAAGGCGTGATCCAGCAGGTGGACACGCCCACCGCGCTGTACGACCGCCCGGCCAATGCCTTTGTGGCCAGCTTCATCGGTTCGCCCGAGATGAACATCCACGACGCGCGCCTGCAGGCCCTGGACGATGGCCTGGCCGTGCTGCTGGGCGGCCAGGTCCTGCCCCTGCCGGTGGCCAAGGCGGCCAAGCTGCAAGGGCGGCCGGCGGGCGCCGCATCCATCAAGTTCGGCCTGCGGCCCGAGCATGTCTCGGTGCTGCCGCGCCCCGGCGCCACCCAGGTGCAGGGCACGCTGCGTTTCACCGAGCACATGGGCAGCGAGATCTTCGTGCACTTCGACATTGGTGATGTGCCCATGAGCGCTCGCGTGCCGGCCGATCAGCTGGGTGATCTGGTCGCGCAGCCGCGCGGCACGCCGCATGCCTTCTGGCTGCAGCTGGCCCAGGCCCATGTCTTCGATGCCGCCAGCGGCGCCAATCTCCTGCTGTGAACAAAACACCCCCTACCGGCTCCGCCGGCCCCCCTCAAGGGGGCGCATCCGCAGGCCCGGCAAAGCCGGATCCTCGGACGCCGCTTGGCTCGACCGGCTGCTTGCGTCGCATGTGCCGCTAAGCCGCATGGAGAACTGACTTGCTAGATCGACGTCATCTTCTGCTGGGCGCCGCCGCGCTGCCCCTGGCTGGCTACGCCCAGGCCCCCACGGTACTGCGCTTCTCCTGGTGGGGCGGTGCGGGGCGCCATGAGGCCACGCTCAAGGCCATCGCCCTGTTCGAGCGCCGCCATCCCGGCGTGAAGATCAAGGCCGAGTACATGGGCTTCAACGGCTATCTGGAGCGGCTGACCACCCAGATCGCCGGCCGCTCCGAGCCGGACGTGATGCAGATCAACTGGGCCTGGCTGGCCATGTTCAGCAAGCGCGGCAATGGCTTCACCGACCTTGAGGCCCACCGGCAAGACCTGGCCCTGCACCAGTTCGAGGCCGAGGATCTGGCCATGGGGCGCGTGGCGGGCAAGCTCAATGCCCTGCCGGTGTCCTACAGCGCCCGCGTCATGCTCTGGAACGAGGCCGCCTTCCGGCGCGCCGGCCTGGCCCTGCCGCGCAGCTGGGACGAGCTCTTCGCCGCCGGCCCGGTGTTCCGCGCCAAGTACGGCGACAAGGCCTACCCCATCGATGGCGAGCTCTACGACATGATCCTGCTGGCCCAGAGCTGGGTGCAGCAGAAGTACGGCACACCTTATGTGGACCCCACGGCGCCGCGCGTGGCCATGAGCCCGCAGGCCGCGCTGGAGTGGGTGCAGGTCTATGAGCGCCTGGTGAACGAGCATGTGGCCGTGCCGCTGCCGCTGCGCGCGGCCCTGGGCGGCGCCGAGAAGCCCACCGAGCAGCAGCAGGACTGGGTGGTCGGCAACTGGGCCGGCAACTACACCTGGGACTCGGTGATCGCGCTGCGCAACTCCACGCTGAACCCGCAGCAGAAGCTGGTGCTCGGGGAGTTCCCGACCCTGCCCGACGCGAAGAACAGCGGCATGTTCGGCCGCCCTACGCTGATGTATGCCGTGGGCCGTAACAGCCGCCAGCCGGCCCTGGCCGCGCGCTTCATCAACTTCCTGCTGACCGACCCCGAGGCCGCCCAGGTGCTGGGCCGCACCCGCGGCCTGCCGGCCGCCAGGAACAGTTTCGAGCTGCTGCAGCAGGCCGGCAAGCTGCCCTCGCTGGAGCTGGCGGCCCATGAGCAGATCAAGGCCCAGCGCCAGGCGGACCGCGTGCCCATGCCCTCGCCGCTGTTCGAGCATGCGCGGCTGCACAAGTTCATGCGCGAGGTCTTCGAGACCGTCGCCTACCGCAAGACCACGGCCGCGGCTGCTGCCAAGCGCCTGGTCGACGAGGGCAATGCCCTGCTCAACCGCATCAAGTGAAGTCATGAAGCGCACCGAACGCCAGCTCAATTTCCTCAGCCGTCAGGACCCCGACACCGGCGCCCGCGTCACCCGCCTCACGCCCCTGGACGTGACCTGCCACCGCAACTACTTCTATCAAAAGTGCTTCAGCAACGATAGCAGCAAGCTGCTCTTTGCCGGCGGCTTCGACCATCCGACCGGCAAGGACTGGAACTACCACCTGCTGGACCTGCAGAACCAGGTGGCGCTGCAGCTGACGGGCCAGCCGGGTGAGAACACCTTTGGCGGCTTTCTCTCGCCGGACGACCGCTATCTGTACTTCGTGCGCCAGGAGCGCCGGCTGATCCGCCTGAGCCTGGCCGACCTCAGCGAGGAGGTGGTCTACACCGTGCCTGAGGGTTGGGTGGGCTATGGCACCTGGGTCAGCAACAGCGCCTGTACCAAGATGGTGGGCATCGAGATCCACGCGGACGATTGGTTCCCGCTCAACACCTGGCAGAAGTTCAACGAGATGTTCCACCGCCAACCCCGCTGCCGGCTCTTCAGCGTGGACCTGGCCACCGGCGAGCGCCGCGTGATCCTGGAGCAGCGCGGCTGGCTGGGCCATCCGCAGTACCGCCCCTTTGACGACAACACCGTGGCCTATTGCCACGAGGGGCCGCACGACCTGATCGATGCGCGCATGTGGTTCATCAACGAGGACGGCACGAACCGCCGCTGCGGCAAGGAGCACGCGCCGGGCGAGAGTTGCACCCATGAGTTCTGGGTGCCGGACGGCAGCGCCATGATCTATGTGAGCTACCAGCACGACGCGCCGGAGCGCTGGATCTACAGCCTGGATCCGGTCACGCTGGAGAACAAGCTGCTCACCGCGATGCCGCAATGCTCCCACCTGATGAGCAACCATGACGGCAGCCTGATCGTGGGCGATGGCTGCGGGCCGGCCACCGGCGACGCCAGCGCCAGCAACGAGATGCTCACGGGTGACCCCTATCTGCATCTCTTCGACCTGAAGGCCGGCACCACCCGCCCGATTGCCCGCCACGACAGCAGCTGGGGCGTCTACAAGGACAGCCGCCAGGTCACGCATCCGCACCCCAGCTTCACGCCCGATGGCAAGCAGGTGCTCTACAGCTGCGACGCCGAAGGCGAGCCGGCGCTGTACCTGGCCGATCTGCCGGCATGAGGCGAGCCGCGCTGGCGCTCTGCCTGGTGACCACCGCGCTGAGCACACAGGCCCAGGCTGTGCTGCGGCCGCAGCTGACGGCCGAGCAGGCCGCGCGCCATCAGGCGGCGGACTATCTGCAGGGCTGGCGGCCGCAGCCCCTGGATGTCCGTGCCTGGTGGCCGGACTGGATCGTGGCGGCCGATGGCAGCGGCACACACCGCACAGTGCAGGCTGCGCTCGATGCGCTGCCGGCCGCCGAGGCCGGGGAGGGGCGGCGGCGCTACATCCTCGTCAAGCCGGGCGTGTACCGCGAGTCGCTGTGTGCCCGCGGCAAGGCGCCGTTCACGCTCTACGGCGATCCGGCCGCGCCGCGACCCACCCTGGTGGAGGGGCGCTACAGCGCCCAGCCCAAGCCGGTGGGGCAGGCGGTGAATGCCTGCGTGGGCGCGGCCGAGGCTGCGAGCTACGGCACGGCCGGCAGCGCCAGCGTGGCCCTGATCGGCGAGGGTATCCAGCTGCTGCACCTGCGCATCTTCAATGACGCGATGGACGGTGTGCGCCTGGGCCAGGGCTATCCGCCCGGCGCGGGCGAGCGCGGCGGCGCCCAGGCCGTGGCCCTGCTGCTGCAGGGCGATCGCCACCAGCTGCAGCAGCTGGAGCTGCTGGGCCATCAGGACACCTTCTACGTGGCCCGCGAGGCGCAGCGTCCGGGGCCGGCCCGCGTCCATGTGCGCGACAGCCTGATCGCCGGCGATGTGGATTTCATCTTCGGCAATGCCAGCCTGGTGATCGAGGGCGGCACCGTGCTCAGCCGCGCCGGCCGCCGCGCGCCGGGCGAGCCCGGCCATGTGCTGGCGCCCAGCACCCTGACGAGCGAGCCCTATGGCTTCTTGCTCAGCGGCGTGCGCATGCGGGCCGAGCCCGGCCTGCAGGACGGCAGCGCCTCCCTGGGACGCGCCTGGGATCAGGGCGTGAAGCCCGGCACCTGGCCCGCCGATCTGCCGGCCGCCGCACGGCCCAACGGTCAGGCCCTGATCCGTGACAGCGAGCTGGGGCCGCATCTGGGGCCCTGGGCAGCCAGCACCGCGCGCCGCCCTTTCGAGGCCGGCATCAACCGCCTGAGCGAATTCAACAACCGCGCCGCCCCACGCGACTGGGGTCGCGAACGCCTGGCGCTGGATGATGGCTGGGCCGCGGCGGAGGGCGGCACCACGGGCGGCAGCGCGGCGGCGCCCGAGGATGTATACGAGGTCTACAACCGCGCCGAGCTCGAGCGGGCGCTGGCGGCGGGCAGCCGGCCCAAGATCATCCGCCTGCACCGCCGCATCGACCTCAGCCGCGACGCGCAGGACCGGCCGCTGGGCTATGAGGATTACCGCGACCCCGACTTCGACTTCCAGGCCTATGTGCAGGCCTTTGACCCCGCGCGCTGGGGCCGGCGTGCGCCCGAGGGCCCGCAGGAAGAGGCGCGCAAGCGCTCGGCGCGGCGCCAGGCCGAGCGCGTGGTGCTGCGCCTGCCCTCCAACACCACGCTGATCGGTGTGGGCCCGGAGGCCGGCTTCATCAACGGCATGCTGCTGCTGGAGCGGGTGCAGAACCTGATCCTGCGCGGCCTGCATTTCGCTGATGCCTACGACTTCTTCCCCGCCTGGGACCCGAATGACAACGCGGCGGGCGAGTGGAACTCGGAGTACGACACCCTGTCCCTGCGCGGTGCCCGCCATGTGTGGATCGACCATTGCAGCTTTGACGACGGCCCGCGCGTGGACGGTCAGGCCCGTGTGGCCCTGGGCCGTCCCCTGCAGCATCACGATGGGCTGCTGGACATCACCCAGCAGTCCGACCTGGTCACCGTGTCCTGGAACCGCTTCAGCAGTCACGACAAGACCACCCTGGTGGGCGGCAGCGACGCCCACCGCCAGGACGAGGGCCGGCTGCGTGTGAGCTTCCATCACAACCTTTGGGAGGCGGTGAAGGAGCGCACGCCGCGGGTGCGCTACGGCCAGGTCCATCTCTACAACAACCTCTTCGTCGGGCGCAGCGCCGCGGCCGGCGGCGGGGACTATGCCTATGGCTACTCCATCGGCGTGGGCCTGCGCTCGCGCATCGTGAGCGAGGCCAATGTCTTCGAGACCTCGCCCGACATTCCCAGCCGCCAGCTCGTGCGCCTGCTCAAGGGTCAGGGCTTGCGTGACCGTGGTTCCCTGCACAACGGCCGGCCCATCGATCTGATGGCCCTGCTGCGCGAGGTCCATCCCGAGGCCGCGCTGATCGACGAGCCGGGGTGGAGTCCCTTGCTGCGCGGCCCGCTGGACCCGGCCGAGGCCGTGGCGCAGCGGGTGCGCGCCGGCGCCGGTGCAATAATCCAGGCCAATTGAAACGCCAGACCAAACAAAGCGAAACGGCATGGACGACGATCTGAACGAGGGCGGCAAACAACAGCCCGAATCGGTGGCGGCGGTGCTCAAGGTCTTCGCCATCCTGCAGGCCTTGTCCGAGCAGCGCGATACCGGCATCTCGGAACTGTCGGTGCGTTTGGCCATGCCCAAGGCCACGGTCTACCGCTTTCTGCAGACCATGAAGACCCTGGGCTATGTCAGCCAGGAGAGCGACAGCGAGCGCTACGGCCTGACCATGAAGGCCTTCGAGCTCGGCGCCAGGGCCTTGCAATACCCTGATCTGGTGGAGCTGGCCAAGCACCATATGCAGATGCTGGCCGACGCCACCGGCGAGACCGTGCACCTGGGCACCCTGATCGACTCCGAGATCATCTATGTGCACAAGGTGGACTCGCGCCACATGCTGGGCATGTATTCCCGCGTGGGCCGGCGCGCGCCCATCCACTGCACGGCCATCGGCAAGGTGCTGATGGCCTGGGAGCATCCCGAGCGGCGCCAGCGCGTGCTGCAGGGCGCGGAGTTCAAGCGCTTTCGCGACAAGACCATCGTCGAGCCCGCGGCCTTTGCTGCCGAGCTGGAGCGGGTCAAGGCCCAGGGCTTTGGCGAGGACCGCGAGGAGTTCGACGACCACATCCGCTGCCTGGGTGTGCCCATCTTCGACCGCCTGGGCCAGCCCATCGCCGGCATGAGCGTGAGCTTTCCCACCTTCCGCTACGACGAGGCCAAGGCCCCGGAGGTGGTGAAGATGCTGCAGGACGCCAGCCGTGACATCTCGGCCCGCCTGGGCTGCAGCCGCTTCCCGCTGGACGCTGCAGGCGGCTGAGGAGCAGGCCGGGCCGCATGAGCCGTTCGGTGAATCCGCCGGCCCGAGACCCGAGACCCAAGACCCTGGCCCTGAGCCTGCTCAAGGCCCAGGGTGAACGCATTCGCAGCGGCGTGCTTTCGCGGCGGGCGACGAGCTGCCCACCGAGGTGGCCGACTTCCAGTGCCATCTGGAGATGGCCCGCGCCACCGGCAATCCGCACGATGAGCAATTGACGGGCATCCTGGGTGCGCGCCCAGCTTCGCACGCACGCGCCTGCCGACGCTGGGCGAGGTGGAGGGCCTATCTGCGCGGCGTGAATGCCGAGCACCAGGGCATTCCGGATGCCATCGAGGCCGGTGATCCCTAGCCGCACCCATCTGGCCAACAGCCGCGAGCGCCAGCGCCGCAGGCCGCCGCGTGCTGCGGCCGGGACCTCAGGAGCACTGGCCCCTTGCCTGGCCGGCGGCCTGCGAGCCCGCGGGGCAGGGCGGCAGGGGCGGTGTGATGGGTTGGGGCTGCTGCTGCAGGCGGCGCTGGCGGGCGGCCGCCAGGGCCTGCTCGCGCTCGGTATCGCGGCGCTGCTGGGCGATGCGATCCCCCTCCACCGGATCGGCCGCGCTGTGCATGGCCTCGGCGCGACGCCGCGCGCTTTCGGCATTGGAGCTGCTCTGCGCGGCGCGGGCCTCGCGGCTGATCTTCCAGTCCTCCCAGGTGTAGCGGCCCTGGCCCTTGCGGCACTGGAACACGCGCCGGATCTCATCCTGCATGAAGTTCTTCTCGGCATCGCCGAGCGTGCGCGAGTTGGCCCGGACCTCCATCTCGCGCAGCTCCTGGTCGCCGGGGCAGTCGTTGACCGGGGGACGCTGAGCGGCTTCGCTCTCTGCCTCGCGGGCGGCGCCCGAAGCGGCGGCGGGCAGGCGCACGGCGTCCACCACATTGGGCTGCAGGCGGCGCGACTCGATGGCTTCACCGCTGCCGGGGCAGGGCTTGTCAGAGAAGCGCACACCACCGTCCTCGGCGCGGCATTTCCAGACCTCGGCCGCCGCCGGGGTCGGGTAGCCCTGCAGCAGGGCCAAGGCCAGCAGCCCCGCGAGGCCCCCCAGGCGCAGGCCGCGGCGTGCTGGCACATCTCGCTTCTTGTTCATGTCTGCACTCCCTCCTGATCGATCAGGCTTTGCCTGCAAGTGTCTCCGATCCCGCCCAGCAACGCGCGGGCGGGGCTGGCGGTGGACAAGCGCGGCGCTCCCGGTCCGCATAATCGGGGCATGAGCCTGCTCGACGATCCGCGCGCCCTGCTGCGCCATCTCTACGACGTGGCCGTGGCGCGTGCGCTGCCTGGCCGGGTGCTGGCGCAACACCTGCCCCCGCCGCCCCAGGGGCGCACCCTGGTGCTGGGCGCCGGCAAGGCCGGGGGCGCCATGGCCCAGGCCCTGGAGGCCGCCTGGCCGCGCGAGGCGCCGCTGTCCGGCCTGGTGATCACGCGCTACGGCCATGTCCCGCCGGGCTACCGGCCCGAGCGTCTGGCCCTGGTGGAAGCCGCCCATCCGGTGCCCGACGAGGCCGGCCGCCGTGCCGCCGAGCGCATGCTGAGCCTGTGCGCCGGGCTCACGGCCGACGATCTGGTGATCTGCCTGATCTCGGGCGGCGGCTCGGCCCTCTTGAGCCTGCCTGCGCCGGGCCTGAGCCTGGCCGACAAGCAGGCCGTCAACCGCGCCCTGCTGGCCAGCGGCGCGGCCATCGGCGAGATGAACTGCGTGCGCAAGCACCTCTCGGCCATCAAGGGAGGCCGCCTCGCCGCCGCCTGCGCGCCGGCCCGGGTGCTGACGCTGGCCATCAGCGATGTGCCCGGCGACGCCCCGGCCGTCATTGCCTCCGGCCCCACGGTGGCCGATGCCACGAGCTGCGCCGAGGCCCTGGCCATCTGCGAGCGTTACGGCATCGAGCTGCCGCCCGCCGCGCGCGCCGGCCTGAGCTCCGGCGCCTTCGAAACCCCCAAGCCCGGCGACGCCCGCCTGGCCGGCCATGAGCTCGTGATGCTGGCCACGCCGCAGCAGAGCCTGGAGGCCGCGGCCGAGGCGGCCCGCGCCCTGGGCCTGGCGGCCCATATCCTGAGCGACGAGATGGAGGGCGAGTCCCGCGAGGTGGGCAAGGTGCATGCGGCCCTGGCCCGTGCGGTGGCGCGGCGCGGGGCGCCGTTCAGCAAGCCCTGCCTCATCCTCTCCGGTGGCGAGACCACCGTGACCCTGAAGCACAAGGGCGGGCGCGGCGGCCGGGCCACCGAGTTCCTGCTGGGCGCGGCCATCGCGCTGCAGGGCGAGCCGGGCGTGCATGTGCTGGCGGCGGATACCGACGGCATCGATGGCATCGAGGACAACGCCGGCGCCCTGGTCACGCCCAGCACCCTGGCCCGCGCCGCGGCCCTGGGCCTGAACGCGCAGCGCGAGCTGGAGGCCAACAATGCCTATGGCTTCTTCGCGCCCCTGGGCGATCTGGTCTCGCCCGGCCCCACCTTCACCAATGTGAACGACTTCCGGGCCCTGCTGATCCTCTGAGCCGGCGCTACAGCACCAGGCCGCGGCGTGCGGCCATCTCGGTGCCGATGGCCGCCTGGCTCTGCGGGTCCAGCAGGGGCAGGGCGGCGGGGAAGAGCTCGCCGTCCTCCAGCGCCACATGGCGGCGCATCAGGGCGATGAAGGGCAGGGCGTGGCGGCGCAGGGCCTCGATGTCATCCAGCCGGCTCAGGGCCGTGTCCAGGGGCGCCCACAGCGCCTCCAGCTCGCGGTGCTCGGCACGCAGCCGCTGGGCCAGCGCCGCCTGGCCGGCCACCTCCAGGCGCGGGAAGAGGTGCAGTTCCTCGTCCTGGTGGTGCAGGGGCGCGGCGACGGTGAAGTAGCGCCGCACGTCGGCGGCGGCGTCCCGGGCCGCGTCGTCAGGGCCGCCCGGGCGGCCCTGGAGATGCTGGATCAGGCGTTCCAGCAGATCCAGGCTGCGTGTGACGCGTTCATGACAGGCGGCCAGCAGCGCCAGGGGCTGGGCATAGCTGCTGCCAGGGTTCAGGGTCGCAGGCGGGCTCATGGCCGGATTCTCCCCCGCGGCCCGGCCCGGCGGGCCTGCGGGGCTTTGACCCAGCGCAAGCCCCGGCCCGCCGCGATGCCGCACATTGCGGCCATCGACCACCCATAACGCCTAGTGCTCTTCGCGCCGTGAGTTCCTCGCTGCACAGTCTGCATGTCTACGCACCGCCCGGCCTGCCGCCGACCGCGCTGCCCGTCATGCCCGCCTCCACCGACGCCGAACCGGCCGAGCGCTGGCAGGCCCTGCTGGGCGGCGCCCGCCTCGGGCCCGAGGTGCTGGCCAGCCTGGAGGCCATGGCGCGGCCGCGTGCACTGGCCGCGGGGGCGCGGGTCTTCGGCCGCGGCGAGACGCCGCAAGGCCTGGTGGCCGTGCTGGAAGGGTCGGTGGGTCTGGGCCAGCTGCGCGAGGACGGGGTGTTCCAGCTGGAGCGCACCCTGCGCGGCCCGGCCTGGGTGGATCTGGCCAGCGCCTGGCTGCTGGACGGCCATGGGCAGGATGCCCAGGCCCTGGGCGCGGCCCAGGTGGTGGTGCTGCCCCTGGCGGCCGTGCGCCAGCTGATGCTGCGCCAGCCCGCCCTGCAGGAGCGCCTGCTGGTGGCCCTGGCCCAGACGGTGCGGGCGCTCTCGGCCGTGACCCATGATCTGATGCACAAGGACGCCGAGAAGCGCCTGGTGGCCTGGCTCCTGCAGCAGTCCGAGGGCCGTGCCCAGCTGCGCCTGGCCGAGCGCAAGCGCGATATCGCCGCCCAGCTCGCCATCACGCCCGAGACGCTCTCGCGCATGATGCGCCAGCTCAAGGAAAAAGGCCTGATCGCAGTAGCCGGCTACACGGTGCAGCTGCTGGACCTTGCCGGCCTGCAGGCCCTGGCCCGCGAGGGCTGAGGCGGGCGGCCCCGGGCCTCCTGGCGCCCTCCAAGAGGCCGGGTTCACGGCACTATTTCGCGTGCGGCGGCGGGCATTCCTGTCTATGCTGGACGCACCCTCACCCGTGCCAGGAGCCCTTCCATGCTTGCAGCTGCCGAGAAGTTCTTCCAGAGCCCCCATGCCTTGCCGACCATGCCCGAGGTGGCCGGCAAGCTGCTGAAAAGCTTCGATGACGACAACATCAGCATGGCCACGCTGGCGGCCCTGATCGGCAAGGACCCGGGCCTGGCCGCCAAGGTGCTGCGCCTGGCCAACTCGGCGCGCTACAGCCCCTCGCACCAGATCGACACCCTGCAGGACGCCGCCGCCACCCTGGGCATGGAGACCCTGCGCAATCTCTCGCTGGCGGCCTGCCTGAGCGGCGCCTTCCCCAGCGTGCCCGGCCTGGACCGTGCCCAGTTCTGGCGCCACAGCATTGCCACGGCCAGCTATGCCCAGCTGCTCAGCCGCATGCTGCAAGTCAATGCCGACACCGCCTACCTTGCCGGCCTGATGCTGCGCACCGGCCAGCTGATGATGGCCCGGCTGCAGCCCGAGGCGGTGGCCGATGTGGAGGCCCATGCCGCCGAGCCGGGCAGTCGCTACTCGCTGGAGCAGCACCGCTTCGACTGCACCCATGCCGATGTGACGGCCTCCCTGGCCCAGCACTGGCATTTCCCGGCCAGCCTGGTGCGCGCCTTCGAAGATGCGCATGCGCCGCTGGAGCACAGCCCCTTCTCCCTGCTGGCCGCGGTGCTGCATCTGGCCGAGGTGCTGGCCGACGCAGCCCAGCACCACAACAAGCCCTCGGATGCGCTACGGGTGGCCGTGCCCGAGCTGGTCGAGCATCTGCACCTGGATCTGGACTATCTCGACGCCAAGCTGGCCGCTGTTGGCGATGTGTCCGGCGAGGCCGAGCTGCTGCTGCACTGAGACTCAGGGCAGCAGGGGCGGCAGCTCGCGCGAGCCGGCCAGGCGCGCCGCCACCGCGCGCTGCAGCCAGCCGCTGCTCACATAGGGGTAGAGATGAGCGCCCGGGCACACGGTCTGGGCGCTGTAGTCGCGGTGCGAGGCGATGGTCGCGGGTTCTATCCCGTGCGTGGCGGCCAGCTGTGCCATCAGGGCCACCACCGCTTCCAGCTGCACGACCGTGGGCCGCGCGGCCTCGAAATTGCCCAGCACCATGACGAGGGCGTGGCCGCGCGGGTCGTACTGGGTATTGGTGTCACCGGCCTGGGCCTCGGGCCGCGCCATGTAGATGCGGCCATCGGGCGCGATCACATAGTGGTAGGGAATGTCCGCCCAGCGCTTGCTCAGGCGTGACCACTGCTGCAGCCGCCGCAGATAGGCCGCCACATCGCTGCCGGCCACCCAGGTCTCGCCCTGGTGGTGCAGGGTGATGTGGGTGATGCGTTGGGGCTGGGCGGGGGCCGGGCCCGGCGTGCCGCCCCAGTCGGCCACCGACACCCGCTCAATCGGCGGCAGCGGTGGCGGTGCTGGCAGGGGCGCGCGCGGCGCCTGGGCGCATCCAGTCAGCGTCAGCGTGACGCCCAGCACGGCGGTCACTTGCTGTAACAGGGTGGCGGGGCTTCTACGGGGCATTTGGGCATTGTCAGCCCGGCACAATGGCGCTCGCTTTGAAATGGGCGGAGGACGGATCGCGGAGGAGGGCGCGTGGATTACTCGGAATACATACACAGGGTGCGCCTGCATGAACAGGCCAGCCAGGATCAGCCGCAGGCCTATCGCCAGCGCGTGCTGGCCTTTGCGCTGCTGGGCTATGGCGCCGTGGCCTTGCTGGGTCTGCTGGCGCTGGGCGGGCTGGTCTGGGTGGGCTGGAAGCTGGTGCATGGCCAGCTGCGCGGCTGGATGTTCATGCCGGCCCTGGCCTGCCTGGGCCTGCTCTGGGCCACGCTCACCGGACTGCGCGTGCCCTTTGCCGAACCGGAAGGCCAGCGCCTGACGGCCGAGGAGGCGCCCGAGCTCTTCGAGGGCCTGGAGCGCATCCGCGCCAAGGTGCAGGGCCCGGCCGTGCACACGGTCATCATCAGCGACGAGTTCAATGCCGCCATCCTGCAGCGCCCGCTCTGGCTGGGCCTGGCGCATCGCAACTACCTGATCATCGGCTGGCCCCTGCTGGCGGCCCTGGAGCCGCGCCGCGTGTTCGCGGTGCTGGCCCATGAGTACGGCCATCTGCGCGGCTCCCATGGCAAGCTCTCGGCCTGGATCTACCGCAGCCGTGCGGCCTGGAACCGCCTGCTGGCCCGCTACCGCGACGAGGATTCCCTGGTCGGCCAGCTGCTGGCCGCCTTTGTGCGCTGGTATGCGCCGCGCTTCAATGCCCTGAGCTTCGCCCTGGCCCGCCAGGACGAGTACGCCGCCGACCGTGCCGCCGCCCGCATCTTCGGCGCCGAGCTGGTAGGCCACACCCTGCAGGAGGTGGCGGTCAAGAGCCGGCTCTACGGTGAGCATTTCTGGCGCCACTGGTGGCGCCTGGCGCGCCTGCGGGATGGCGGGGCGCCGCCGGCCCCGCATGCCCAGATGGCCAGCACCCTGCTGCATCTGAGCGAGCCCGAGCGCCTGCAGCATGCGCTGCGCGCCGAGATGCGCAGCCTGGCCGATCCCAGCGACACCCACCCCGTGCTCAAGGACCGTCTGGCGGCCCTGGGCCAGCGCCTGAGCGGCCTGGCGCCGGGCTCGCAGCGCAGCGCCCTGTCCCTGCTGGGGCGGGCGCGCGAGCGCATCGGTGCGGCCCTGGATGCCCAGTGGTGGCAGCAGGCGCGGCAGGACTGGTCGCGCCATGGCGAGCACCTGCGCACCCTGCATGCCGATGTGCGCGCCTTCCAGGCCCGGGCCACGGTCAGCGACGAGCTGGATGTGGACGAGCTGCTGCGCTGGGCCGAAGGGCTCAAGGCCTTGAGCGACCGCGATGCCAGCCCGGTGCTGGAGAAGGCCCTGCTTCGCGCCCCCCGCCACGAGGGCGTGCTGCTGGCCCTGGCCCAGCACCATGCCCCCCTGGGCACGCCGGATGCACGCATGGCCGAATGGCTGGACCTGCTCTATCGCGAGTACCCTGCCCAGGCCTGGCGCGCCGCCCGCCTGGCCCAGCAGTGGATGGAGTGCTGCACCGAGCCGGCCATGCTGGCGCGGCTGCGCCCGCTGTGGCGCGAACGCCTGAGCCAGGCCGAGGCAATGGAAGCGCAGGCCTGGGAGCAGTTTGCCGCCACGCCCTGCTGGGAGCGCAGCGTGCCCCTGCAGCTGGACGAGGACTGCCTGCGCCAGCTCAAGAGCCTGCTGCTGCGCCAGCGCGATGTGCGCGCCGCCTGGCTGGGGGCGCAGGACATCGAGGCCAAGCCGGCCCGCGCTCATTTCACGCTCTGGCTGCAGTGCCGCCCCGGCGTGGGCGCCAGCGCCGCGGCCGAGCTGGCCCAGCAGATCTACCAGGCCATGGACCTGCCGGGCCGTGCGCGCGTGGTGCTGGTGGACCACCAGGTCGAGCGCGCCCGCGTGGAGCAGACCCTGCAGCTGCAGCTGCTGGTGCAGCGGCGCTGAGCCAGACCTGAGGCTTCAGGCGGCGCTGTCCAGCGCGCGCAGCACGGCCTCGGCCGTGGCCGGCGCCGCCAGGGGCGGATCCCAGCGCGCGGGGCCGGTGGCCGCCACCGCGTCCTTGATGGCCAGCAGCACCGAGAAGGGCAGCAGCAGGGGCGGCTCGCCCACGGCCTTGCTGCGGTGGATGCTGTCCTCGCGGTTGGGCGCATCGAAGAGCCCCACGCGGAAGTCCACGGGCATGTCATTGGCCGTGGGGATCTTGTAGGTGCTGGGCGCGTGGGTGAGCAGCAGGCCGGTCTGCGGGTGCCACTTCAGCTCTTCCATGGTCAGCCAGCCCATGCCCTGCACAAAGGCGCCCTCGACCTGGCCGATGTCCAGGGCTGGGTTCAGGGAGTGGCCCACATCGTGCAGCACATCGGCGCGCAAGACCCGGCTCTCGCCGGTGAGCGTGTCCACCATCACCTCGGCCACGGCCGCGCCATAGGCGTAGTAGTAGAAGGGCCGGCCCTGCAGGAGGTTCTTGTCCCAGTGCAGGCCGGGCGTGGCGTAGAAGCCCTCGCTCCAGAGCTGGATGCGCTCGAAATAGGCCTTGGACACCAGCTCGGCAAAGCCGATCTCGCGCCCGCCGCCGCTCACCCGGTCGCCCGCGAAGCGCAGCTCGGCCTCGGCGCAGTCCAGCAGGCGCGCGGCCAGGGGCATGAGCCGGGCCTTGATGCGCCGGGCCGCGTCCTGGGCGGCCTTGCCATTGAGGTCGGAGCCGGTGGAGGCGGCGGTGGCCGAGGTGTTGGCCACCTTGTGGGTGTCGGTGGCGCTGGCGCGCACCCGGCCCAGGTCCACGCCCAGCTCATGCGCCACCACCTGGGCCACCTTGGTGTTCAGGCCCTGGCCCATCTCGGTGCCGCCATGGTTCACCAGCACCGAGCCATCGGTGTAGATGTGGACCAGGGCGCCGGCCTGGTTCAGGTGCACCACATTGAAGGAGATGCCGAACTTCACCGGTGTCAGCGCCAGGCCCTTCTTGAGCACGGGGCTGCTGGCGTTGAAGGCCTGGACGGCGGCGCGGCGGCCCCAGTAGTCGGACTGCGCGATCAGGCGCTGGGTCAGGGGTTCGAGGATGTTGTCCTCCACCCGCTGGCCATAGGGCGTCACATCCTGCCCGCCCTCGGCGCGGTAGAAATTGCGCTGGCGCACCAAGAGCGGGTCCAGCCCCAGGCGGCGCGCCACCGAGTCCAGGATCATCTCGATGGCCAGGGCGCCCTGCGGGCCGCCAAAGCCGCGGAAGGCGGTATTGCTCTGGGTATTGGTGCGGGCGCAGAAGCCATGCATGGCCACATGGGGCAGCCAGTAGGCATTGTCGAAGTGGCACAGGGCCCGGGCCATCACGGCGGCGGAGAGGTCGGCGCTGTGGCCGCAGTTGGAGATCAGCTCGATCTCCGCGGCCAGCACATGGCCCTGCTCATCGAAGCCCACCTGCCAGCGGTAGTCGAAGCCATGGCGGCGGCCGGTGATCAGGAAGTCGTCATCGCGGTCCACCCGCAGCTTGACCGGCCGGCCCAGGCGCGTGGCGGCCACCGCCGCCACGCAGGCGAAGAGGGCCGACTGCGACTCCTTGCCGCCAAAGCCCCCGCCCATGCGCCGGCACTGCACCTGCACCTGGTGGGCGCTCCAGCCCAGGGCATGGGCCAGCAGCAGCTGCATCTCGCTGGGGTGCTGGGTGGAGCAGTGCAGCAGCAGGCTCTGGCCCTCCTGGGGCAGGGCGTAGGAGATCTGGCCCTCCAGGTAGAACTGCTCCTGGCCGCCCACCGACCATTCGCCCTCCAGGCGCTGCGGCGCGCTGGCCAGGGCCGCGGCGGGCTCGCCGCGCGTGAGATGCATGGGCGGCACTACATACTGGCCCGCGGCATGGGCCTCGCGCGCCGTCAGGATGGGGGGCAGGGGCTCGGCCCGGATGGCTTGCCTGGCGAGCGCGCAGGCGCGGCGCGCCAGCTCGCGATCGGTGGCGATCACCGCGAACACCGGCTGGCCCAGGTACTTGAGCTCGCCCTCGGCCAGGATGGGATCGTCATGCACCAGGGGACCGCAGTTGTTCTCGCCGGGCAGATCGGCCGCGGTGAGCACGGCCACCACGCCGGGCTGGCGGCGAAGCAGCTCCAGGTCCACGCCCAGCAGGCGGCCATGGGCCAGGGGCGAGAGACCCAGCGCGGCATGCAGGGTGCCCTGGGCCTCGGGGATGTCGTCGGTGTAGCGGGCCTCGCCGCTGACATGCAGGGCGGCCGACTCATGCGGCCGGCTCACACCCACCTGGGCCAGGGCGGCTTGGGGCAGATCGCTGGGCTTGTTCATGCGCTGAGGCTCCCGTGCTGGGTGGCCTGCCAGACGCTGGTGGCGCCGGCCGGCAGCGGGTTTTCGGGCCGGGTTTCCAGCCAGAAGCGGGTGAGCAGATTCTGCGCCACGCGCAGGCGGTAGTCGGCGCTGGCACGCAGATCGCTCATGGGCTGGAAGTCCTGGGCCAGGGCCGCGGCGGCGGCCTGGGCGCCGGCCTCGCTCCAGACCCGGCCGCGCAGCGCGGCCTCGGCCGCGGCGGCACGCTTGACGATGGCGGCCATGCCGCCAAAGGCCAGGCGGGCCTCGCGCACCGTGTCGCCATCCAGATCCAGGCTCAGCACGGCGCAGACGGCAGAGATATCGCTGTCATAGCGCTTGGAGATCTTGTAGGCGCGCAGCAGCGTGTCGGGGCCGGGCAGGGGCACCAGCAGGGCCTCCAGGAACTCGCCGGGCTGCAGCGCGTTCTTCATATAGTCGAGGTAAAAGTCCTGCAGGGGCAGGCGGCGCTGCTGGGCGCCGCGGCGCAGCAGCAGCTCGGCGCCCAGGGCGATCAGGGCCGGCGCACCATCGCCGATGGGGCTGCCATTGGCGATATTGCCGCCCAGGGTGCCGGCCAGGCGCACCGGGGGCGAGGCAAAGCGCAGCCAGAGCTCGCGCAGGGACGGCACGGCCTCGGCCAGCGCGCCCCAGGCGGCTTCCAGCGAGGCCGCGGCGCCAATGCGCAGGGCGGGGCGGCCGTCTGCCAGCGTGGTGCTTTCGATCTGCTTGAGCGGCTCCACTGCGCCGATGTAGAGCAGATCGCCCACATCGCGGAACTGCTTGTTGACCCACAGGCCGATGTCCGTGGCGCCGGCCAGCAGCCGGGCCTGGGGCCGGGCCTCGCGCAGGGCGGCGAAGTCCTCCACGCTGCGCGGCGCATCGAAGCGGTCCAGGCGGCCGCCAAAGGCGGGGCTGGCGGCCTGGTAGTGCAGGGGCGGGTCGGCGCGCAGCTGCTGCAGCGCGGCGGTGGCGGGGGACAGATCCAGGCGGCGCGCGGGCTGGATCTCGAACATGCGCTGGCCGGCGTCCAGGATGGGCCGGTAGCCGGTGCAGCGGCAGAGATTGCCGGCCAGATCATCGGCCAACTCCTGGCGGCTGGGCCGGCTGCCGGCCTGGCAGTGGCGCTCGTAGCTGGCCTGCAGGCTCATGACGAAGCCCGGCGTGCAGAAGCCGCATTGCGACCCATGATAATCCACCATGGCCTGCTGCACCGGGCCCAGGTCCTGGGCGCTGCCCAGGTCCTCGACGGTGAAGAGGGCCTGGCCGTCTAGCGTGGGCAGGAACTGGATGCAGGCGTTGACATTGCGCAGCTCGAGCCGCTCGCCACCGGCGTCCAGCGATCCCACGAGCACCGTGCAGGCGCCGCAGTCGCCCTCGCCGCAGCCTTCCTTGGTGCCGCTGCAATGCGCGTGCTCGCGCAGGTACTGCAGCACCGTGGTGGTGGTGGGCAGGTGCTGGACCTCGCGGATCTCGCCGCGATGGAAGAAGCGGATGGGGCGGCTGCTGGGAGTCATGGCGGCTTGGGGGCGGCTGTGGTGACGACACTCTCGGGACAATCCCGCACCTTAGCGCGTCCCTTTCCTGGGAATATACGCGGCCACGCATAGGCGGCATCAAGGAAAGCATATGAGCGGTCGGGCGCTCTTCGACAAGATCGAGCTTCAACTCGTGCGGGTCCTGCACACCGTGATCAGCGAACGCAGCGTTTCCCGGGCCGCCCTGCGGCTCCACACCAGCCAGCCCGCCGTCAGCGCCCAGCTGCGGCGGCTGCGCGAGCTCACCGGCGACGCCCTGCTGGTGCGCGGTGCCGGCGGCATGACGCCCACGGCCACCGCCCTGGAGCTGCTGGCCCCGGCCGCGGCCCTGCTGCGCGAGGCCGAGACCCTGTTCGGCGAGCGTCAGCGCGCCGGCCGCGGCGCCGGCTTCGAGCCGGGCACGGCGCGCCTGAGCTTTCGCCTGGCCGCCAGCGACTACCTGGACCCGCTCTTCCTGCCCGAGCTGGTGGCGCATCTGCAGCGCCTGGCGCCGGGCGTGCAACTGGACCTGCAGCCGCTCTCGGCCGAGTACGACTACCGCGCCAGCCTGGCCCGGGGCGAGGTGGATCTGGTGATCGGCAACTGGCTGGAGCCGCCGGAGGAGCTGCATCTGGGCCGCCTCCTGTCCGACGAGGTGGTCTGCCTGGTGGCCGAGGACCACCCCCTGGCCAAGGCGCGCAGCATCAGCGTGGAGCGCTGGCTGGACTGCCAGCACCTGGCGCCCATGCCGCTCTCGCCCGGCCAGCCCGGCGTGATCGACCAGCATCTGGCCCGCCAGGGCCTGAGTCGCCAGATCGCGGTGCGCAGTGCGCACTTCGGCCAGCTGCCCGAGATGGTGGCGCGCAGCCTGCTGGTGCTCACCACGGGCCGGCTCTTCTGCAGCCGCTACCTGGACCGGCTGCCGGTGCGCATCGTGCGCTGTCCGGTGAGCTTTCCCCCCATGGCCTACTACCAGCTCTGGCACGAGCGCAGCCACGGCCATGCCGCGCTGCGCTGGCTGCGCGAGCAGGTGCGCGAGGTGGCGCGCACCCTGGTGGCACGCGCGCCCGCCTCCGCGCGCGTCAAAGCATGAGCCGGGCCTGAGACAATCGCGGGCTTCGCCTTATGAACATGCCTTCCCCCACGAATCCTGCGCCCACCGGCGGCCGTCTGGCCCTGCGCGGCGATCTGCTGGACTTCAGCGCCACGCCCGCCTGGGCCGCGCTGGACGACCCGGCGGTGCGCTACCGGCCCGACCACTGGCTGCTGATCGAGGCCGACGGCCGCATCGCCGGCGTGCAGGCGCACGAGCCCGACGCGAGCTGGCAGCGCCGCGACTACCGCGGCCGCCTGATCCTGCCCGGCTTCATCGACACCCATGTGCACTGCCCGCAGCTGGACGTGATCGCCTCCTACGGCGCCGAGCTGCTGGACTGGCTGAACACCTACACCTTCCCGGCCGAGACCCGCTATGCCGACCCGGCCGTGGCGCGCCTGGGGGCCGAGCGCTTTCTGGACGCGCTGCTGGCCCATGGCACGACCTCGGCCGTGGTCTTCCCCACGGTGCACAAGGTCTCGGCCGAGATGCTGTTCGAGGCCGCCGCGGCGCGCGGCATGCGCCTGATCACGGGCAAGGTGCTGATGGACCGCCATGCGCCGGACGCGCTGCGCGACGATGTGGCCGGCGCCGAGCGCGACTGCGTGGACCTGATCCAGCGCTACCACCGGCGCGAGCGCCTGGCCTATGCCGTGACCGTGCGCTTCGCGCCTACCAGCACGCCCGAGCAGCTGGCCATGGCCGGTGCCCTGTGCCGCGCCGACGCCTCGCTCTATATGCAGACCCATGTGGCCGAGAACCGCGACGAGGTGGCCTGGGTGGCCCGGCTCTTCCCGCAGGCGCGCAGCTATCTGGACGTCTATGCCCGCGAGGGCCTGCTGCACCCCCGGGCGGTGCTGGCCCATGGCATCTGGCTCGACGAGGAAGACCGCCGCGTGCTGGCCGTCAGCGGCGCCCAGGTGGCGCACTGCCCCTCGTCCAATCTCTTTCTGGGCAGCGGGCTCTTCGACTGGGTGGCCGCACGCGAGGCGGGCTACACGGTGAGCGCGGCCTCGGATGTGGGCGGCGGCACCTCGCTGTCCATGCAGCGCACCCTGGCCGACGGCTACAAGATGCAGGCCCTGGGCGGACGCCGCCTGACGGCCTGGGCAGCCCTGCACGCCGCCACCCTGGGCGCGGCCCAGGGCCTGGGTTTGCAGCAGGAAATCGGTGCTTTCGAGGCCGGTACACTGGCGGACGTCTGTGTCTGGGACTGGGCCTGCGGCCCGGTGGCGCAGGCGCGCGACGCCGTGGTGCGCGGCCTGCACGAGCGGGTGTTCGCCTGGCTGACCCTGTCGGACGAACGCAATCTGGTGGCCAGCTATGTGGCCGGTGTTCCGCGCTTCAGGCGCGATCCTGAGGGCGAGCAAGCATGACTCTGCGTCTCGAGCTGAGCGGCATCAGCAAGCAGTACCCCGCGGTCAAGGCCAATGACGATATCGCCCTGCGGGTGGAGCCCGGCGAAATCCACGCCCTTCTCGGCGAGAACGGCGCGGGCAAGTCCACCCTCGTGAAGATGCTCTTCGGCGCGGTGCAGCCCGACGCCGGCCGCATCCGCTGGAACGGCCAGGAGCTGGTGATCAAGAGCCCGGCCCAGGCGCGGGCCCTGGGTATCAGCATGGTCTACCAGCACTTCTCGCTCTTCGACACGCTCAGCGCGGCCGAGAACGTCTGGCTGGGCCTGGACAAGAGCCTCTCCCTGGCCGAGGTGAAGGCGCGCATCCGCGAGGTGGCGGCCAGCTACGGCCTGGACGTGGACCCTGAGCGCCCGGTGCACAGCCTCTCGGTGGGCGAGCGCCAGCGCGTGGAGATCGTGCGGGCCCTGCTCACCAAGCCCCAGCTGCTGATCCTGGACGAGCCCACCTCGGTGCTCACGCCCCAGGCGGTGGAGCGGCTCTTCATGATCCTGCGCCAGCTCAGCAGCGAGGGCTGCGCCATCCTCTACATCAGCCACAAGCTCGACGAGATCCGCGCCCTGTGCCACCACTGCACGGTGCTGCGTGGCGGGCGGGTGACCGGCGAGGTGGACCCGCGCACCCAGAGCAATGCCGAGCTCTCGCGCCTGATGATTGGCGCCGAGCCGCCCCAGCTGCGCCACGCGGCGCGCGCGCAAGGCCCGCTGGCCCTGGAGCTGCGCAACTTGTCCCTCGCCAAGGCCAGCGCCTTCGGCACCGATCTGCAGGACATTGCCCTGAGCCTGCATGCGGGCGAGATCGTGGGCGTGGCCGGCGTCTCGGGCAATGGCCAGCAGGAGCTGATGGCCGCGCTCTCGGGCGAGGACCCGCGCGCGCCGGCCGGCAGCGTGCGCCTCTTCGGCGCCGACATCGCCCGCGCCGGCGCGCGCCGCCGGCGCCGCCTGGGCCTGCACTTCGTGCCCGAGGAGCGCCTGGGCCGCGGCGCGGTGCCCACGCTCTCGCTGGCGCAGAACACCCTGCTCACCCGCACCGAGGCGGTCAAGGCCGGCGGCCTGCTGTCCATGGCCCAGGTGCGGCGCCAGGCGGCCGAGCTGATCCAGCGCTTCGGCGTCAAGGCCGGCGGCCCGGATGCGGCGGCCAAGAGCCTGTCGGGCGGCAATCTGCAGAAGTTCATCGTGGGCCGCGAGATCGCCGCCCAGCCCAAGGTGCTGATCATTGCCCAGCCCACCTGGGGCGTGGATGTGGGCGCGGCCGCCCAGATCCGCGGCGAGTTGCTCAAGCTGCGCGAGGCGGGCTGCGCCCTGCTGGTGGTGAGCGAGGAGCTGGACGAGCTCTTCGAGATCAGCGACCGCCTGGTGGTCATGGCCAAGGGCCGGCTCTCGCCCTCGCTGCCCGTGGCCGAGGCCACGGTGGAGCGCATCGGCATCTGGATGAGCGGCCTGTGGGACGCACCGGCCCCGGAGGCGGGCCAGAACAAGAACACGATGAAGGAGAGCGCCGGTGCTCAAGCTTGAGGTGAGGCCTCAGCCCTCGAAATGGATGTCCCTGGCCTCGCCCCTGCTGGCCCTGGCCCTGACCGTGGTGCTGGGCCTGGGGCTCTTCGTGCTGCTGGGCAAGGACCCGCTGCGCGGCCTTCAGATGTTCTTCTGGGAGCCGATCAAGAGCGCCTATGCCTGGAGCGAGCTGGGCATCAAGGCCACGCCCCTGGTGCTGATCGCCCTGGGCCTGGCGGTGTGCTTCCGCTCCAATGTCTGGAATATCGGCGCCGAGGGGCAGTTCATCGTCGGCGCCCTGGCCGGCGGCTGGGTGGCCATGCAGGCCACGCCCGAGACCGGGCGCGGCATCGTGGTGCTGATCCTGCTGGCCGGCGTGGCGGGCGGGGCGGCCTGGGCCGCGCTCACGGCCCTGCTGCGCGACCGCTTCAATGCCAACGAGATCCTGGTCAGCCTGATGCTGGTCTATGTGGCCGATCTGCTGCTGGGCTATCTGGTCTACGGCCCCTGGAAAGACCCCCAGGGCTACAACTTCCCCCAGACCATCAGCTTCCTGGCCAGCACCAAGATCCCGCGCCTGTTTGAGGGCTGGCGGGTGAATATCGGCGTGCTGATCGCCCTGGGCGCGGTGGCGGGTTTCTGGCTGCTGCTGTTCCGCACCTATGCGGGCTTTGCCCTGCAGGTGGGCGGCCTGGCGCCGGCGGCGGCGCGCTACGCGGGCTTCTCCTCGCGCCGCGCGCTGTGGACGGCCCTGCTGCTCTCGGGCGGCATGGCGGGTCTGGCCGGCGCGCTGGAGGCGGCCGGGCCGCTGGGCCAGCTCACGCCCCATGTGCCGGCGGGCTATGGCTTCGCGGCCATCATCGTGGCCTTTGTGGGACGGCTGCATCCGGTGGGCATCGTGTTCTCGGCCATCCTGATGAGCATGTTCTACATCGGCGGCGAGCTGGCGCAGTCGCGCCTGGGCCTGCCCAAGTCCATCACCGGCGTGTTCCAGGGCCTGCTGCTCTTCACCCTGCTGGCCTGCGACACCCTGATCCACTACCGCTTGCGTCTGGGCAAGCCCAGCCAGGCCTGAAGCCGCCATGGAAAGCTACGCACTCCTGATTGCCGCGGCCATGAATGCCGGCACCCTGCTGGCCATCGCGGCCCTGGGCCTTCTGATCAATGAACGCGCCGGGGTGGTGAACCTGGGCGCCGAGGGCATGATGCTGGTGGCCGCCATCGCCGGCTTTGCCACCGCGGTGCACACCGGCAGCGATGTGCTGGCCTTTGCCGCGGGCATGGGCGCGGGCGCCCTGCTGGCCGCGGCCTTTGGTGGCCTGGTGATCTGGCTCAACACCAACCAGTACGCCGCGGGCCTGGCGCTCAGCCTCTTCGGCACCGGCTTCTCGGCCTTTGTGGGCATCGGCTATGTGCAGGAGAAGCTCAGCACCCGGCCCAGCTTTGCCGTGCCCGGGCTCTCGGAGATTCCCTTTGTGGGCGCGGCCCTGTTCCGCCAGCATCCCATGGTCTATGTGGCCATTGCCCTGACCCTGGGCCTGAGCTGGTTCCTCTACCGCTCGCGCGCCGGTTTGGTGCTGCGCGCGGTGGGCGAGTCGCCCGAGTCGGCTCACGCCCTGGGCTACCCGGTGCGGCGCATCCGTCTGGCCGCGGTGATGGCCGGTGGCGCGCTGTGCGGCTTGGCCGGCGCCTATGTCTCGGTGATCTACACCCCGCTGTGGGTGGAGGGCATGATCGCCGGCAAGGGCTGGATCGCGCTGGCCCTGACCACCTTCGCCACCTGGCGCCCGGCACGGGTCTTGCTCGGTGCTTATCTCTTCGGTTTCGTCACCATGCTGCAGTTTCATCTGCAAGGGCAGGGCGTGCAGATTGCGAGCCAGTTCCTCTCGATGCTGCCCTATCTGTCCACCATCGTGGTGCTGGTGCTGATCTCCAGCAATGCCAGCTTCATCCGTGCCAATATGCCGGCCTCGCTGGGCAAGCCGTTTTTCCCTGGTTCCTGAACGCTAGACCTACCCCTCGGAGGACATCCATGATTTTCCAGAACAAGCGCGATCTGCTGAAGCTGGCCGCCTCGGTGGCGGCCATCGCCGCCCTGGCCGCCTGCGGCAAGAAGGAAGAGCCCGCGGCCGCCGCCCCGGCCGCCTCGGAGCCCGCCGCCGCGGCCAAGCCCGAGCCGCTCAAGATCGCCTTTGCCTACATCGGCCCCGTGGGCGATGGTGGCTGGACCTTTGCCCACGACAACGCCCGCAAGGCCGTGGAAAAGGAATTCGGCGACAAGATCGTGACCAGCTTCGTCGAGAAGGTGCCCGAGGCCGCCGACGCCGAGCGCGTGTTCCGCGACATGGCCAGCCAGGGCAACAAGCTGATCTTCGGCACGACCTTCGGCTATATGGAGCCCATGCTCAAGGCCGCCGCCGATCTCAAGGACGTGAAGTTCGAGCATGCCACCGGCTACAAGCAGGCCGAGAACATGCGCACCTACGACTCGCGCACCTATGAGGGCGCCTATATGGCCGGCGTGATCGCCGGCAAGATGACCAAGAGCAATACCGTGGGCGTGGTGGGCTCGGTGCCCATCCCCGAGGTGATCCGCAATATCAACAGCTTCACCCTGGGCGCGCAGAGCAGCAACCCGAAGATCAAGGTCAAGGTGGTGTGGGTCAACCAGTGGTTCGATCCCCCGAAGGAAACCGAGGCCGCGCAAAGCCTGATCGACGGCGGCGCCGACGTGCTGATGCAGAACACCGACTCCAGCGCCGTGCTGCAGACCGCCGAGAAGAACGGCAAGTACGCCTTCGGCTGGGACTCGGACATGACCGCCTACGGCCCCAAGGCCCATCTGGGTTCGGCCATCATCAACTGGGCGCCGTACTACATCGCCTCGGTGCGTGAGGCCCTGGACGGCAAGTGGAGCGCCGGCGCCGGCAAGCACGCCTGGTGGGGCGTGAAGGAAGGCGCCATCGACATGGTTTCGGTGGCCGAGGTCGTGCCGGCCGAGGTGAAGGAACAGGTCGAGAAGGTCAAGGCCGGCCTCAAGGACGGCAGCTTCGTGATCTGGAAGGGCCCCATCGTCGGCCAGGACGGCAAGGAGATCCTGAAGAAGGACGAAGTCGCCGACGACAAGTTCCTCTCCGGCGTCAACTTCTACGTCAAGGGTGTCGAGGGCAAGGTGCCCGGCAGCAAGTAAGCCGAGCGGCCTGTTCCAGCCCCGAAAACGCCACGCCTCGCGTGGCGTTTTTTCTTTGGCTCGGCCCGTCAGCCCTGGGCGTCGTTCATCCCGCCATCGCTGCAGCCCGTCGCCCGGGCGCCGCGCGGCGGTCCGCGCTTTCCTACAGTGCCGGCTGCCGGCTGATCGGCCGGTGTCCACAAGCCTCTGGAGGAGAGCTCAACCATGAAGTCGTCCAAGCACAAGATACCGGCCCGCACCCTGGGCGTCCTGACCCTGCTGGGGGCCGCCCTGGCCTTGTCGGTCCCGGCCCAGGCCGCCGATGCCGGCCGTGCCGGCGCCAACCCCGCTGCCGCGCGCAGTGGCAGCGGCAGCGGCAGTTTCGCGGCGCCCAAGCGCTACAGCATCGAGCAGTTCATGGCGAGCACCCGCGTCAGCGGCGCCTCCTTCTCGGCAGACGAGAAGCGCATCCTCTTCTCCAGCAATGCCAGCGGCATCTTCAATGTCTACGCCATGCCGGTGGGCGGCGGCGAGCCCCAGGCCCTGACGAAGTCGAGCACCGACAGCAACTATGCCGTGGGCTTCTTCCCCCAGGACGACCGCGTGCTCTTCACCCGCGACCAGGGCGGCAACGAGGACAACCACCTCTATGTGCGCGAGCTCGACGGCACGGAGAAAGACCTGACCCCGGGCAGCAAGCTCAAGGCCATCTTCGCCAGCTGGGCGCATGACGGCAGCGCCTTCTATGTGGCCACCAATGAGCGCGACCCGCGCTTCCACGATCTCTACCGCTACGACGCCAAGACCTACGCCCGCAGCCTGGTCTACAAGAACGAACAGGGCCTGAGCGTCAGCGATATCAGCCGCGACGGGCGCTGGATCGCCCTGGTCAAGACCAATACCACGGCCGATTCCGACCTCTATCTCTACGACACCCGCAGCCAGGAAACCCGCCACATCACGCCACACCAGGGCGTGGCCAGCTACGAGGCCGCAGGCTTCACGCCCGACGGCAAGCGCCTGCTGATGCTCTCCAACGAGGGCAGCGAGTTCAGCCGCATCGTGGCCTACGATCTGGCCAGCGGCGCCAAGAGCGAGTTCGAGAAGGCGGACTGGGACATCGTCTACAGCGAGTACTCGCACGACGGACGCTACCGCGTCACGGGCATCAATGCCGATGCCAGCATCCAGGTGCGCATCAGCGGCCCGGACGGCAAGCCGGTGGCCCTGCCCAAGCTGCCCGAGGGCCAGATCCGCGGCGCGCATTTCTCGCGCAGCGGCAGCAAGCTGGCCTTCTACATCAATGGCGACCGCTCGCCCAGCAATCTCTTCGTCTATGACTTCGGCCGTCAGCAACTCAGCCAGCTGACCCAGAGCCTGTCGCGAGAGATCGACCCGCAGGATCTGGTGGAAGGGCGCATCGTGCGCTTCAAGTCCTTCGACGGCCTGAGCATCCCCTCGGTCTACTACCAGCCCAAGGGCGCCTCGCCCGAGGCCAAGGTGCCGGCCGTGGTGCTGGTGCATGGCGGGCCGGGCGGCCAGACCATGCGCGGCTACTCGGCGCTCTCCCAGTACCTGGCCAACCAGGGCTATGCCGTGCTGGGCATCAACAACCGCGGCAGCTCCGGCTATGGCAAGAGCTTCTACACGGCCGACGACGGCAAGCATGGCCGCGAGCCGCTGTGGGACTGCATAGAGGCCAAGACCTATCTGGCCAGCACCGGCGTGATCGATCCCGACCGCATCGCCATCATGGGCGGCTCCTACGGCGGCTATATGACGCTGGCGGCCCTGACCTTCCGTCCCGAGGCCTTCAAGGTGGGCATCGACATCTTCGGTGTCTCCAACTGGCTGCGCACCCTGGAATCCATCCCGCCCTACTGGGAGAGCTTCCGTCAGGCGCTTTACCAGGAGGTGGGCGATCCGGTGAAGGACAAGGACTTCCTGATCGCCACCTCGCCGCTGTTCCACGCCAAGAACATCCGCGTGCCCCTGATGGTGATACAAGGCGCCAATGACCCGCGCGTGATCAAGCCTGAGAGCGACGAGATCGTGGCTGCGGCCAAGGCGCGTGGCGTGCCGGTGGACTATCTGGTCTTCGAGGACGAGGGCCACGGCTTTGCCAAGAAGAAGAACGAGGCCGAGGCCTACCGCCGCATCGCGCAGTTCCTGGACACGCATCTGCGCCGCTGAGCGTGCCGCCGCCGACCTGCCATGAGGTGGGTCGGCCCGGGCGAAGCCGCGCTCTTCCCAGGAAGTTTGACATCCGCCTGCCCAGACCCCCACCGCCCAGCGCTGCCTCGCTCGCGCACGGCGCATGAACCGGGTGCTGGGCCATAGCGACGCCCACCTCGATGCGGCCCGGCGCTGCCTGCCCTCCGAGCCGCCACGCTACCCGCGTGGCGGCTTTTCTCTTGCTGTGTGTGTTTGTGAAGGGCTTGAGCGAGGCGGGCTGCCTCTGTGGATCACGCGTGCGGTCCATGGTCCGGTGTGCCGGCCCGCGCCGACTGACGGCGCCGATGCTTGATCCCGGGTCATCCTCAAGGATGTGAGGCAAGGAGATCGACTCCCCCTTCAGGGTGGACTTTTCAGCCGTGCTCTTGAGGGTGGGACATGAATCGCCCCGGATTCAGTAGACACCTCTGAGCCTCAAACCTGAGGCCCAATAGGAGGTGCCATGAGTAAGCAGCGATACCCCGAAGAATTCAAGATCGAAGCGATCAAGCAGATCACCGAGCGCGGGCACAAGGTGGCCGACGTGTCGGCAAGGCTCGGCGTGAGCCAGCACAGCCTGTATGAGTGGATCAAGGCGCGCCGCATGCCCGCCGGCGAGCGTCAGGTCCAGCTGTCGCAAGCCGACGAGTTGCGTCGTCTGAAGGCTGAGCTCAAGCGCGTGACCGAGGAGCGTGACATCCTAAAAAAGGCCGCAGCGTACTTTGCCAAGCAGTCCGGGTGAAGTACGCGTTCATCGAGCTCCATGAGCGGGAGCACAGCGTGCGGCGCCTGTGTCAGGTCATGAAGGTGCACCCCAGCGGCTACTACGCCTGGAAGGCCGCGCCTGCGAGCCCTCGGGCCAAGGACGATCAGCGGCTGCTGGGCCTGCTCAAGCATGCATGGCTGGAGAGCGGCGGCGTGTACGGCTACCGCAAGCTCACGCTGGATATGCGCGATCTGGGCGAGCGCTGCGGTAAGCATCGCGTGGCCCGATTACTCCGGCTTGAAGGGCTGCGCTCGCAGACCGGCTATCGACGCCGCCCTGGCATGCGCGGCGGCCAACCTGCTGTCGTAGCCCCCAACCATCTGCAGCGCCAGTTCGCGGTGGCCGAGCCCAATCAGTCCTGGGTGACCGACATCACGTACATCCGCACCCATGAGGGCTGGCTCTATCTGGCCGTGGTGGTCGATCTGTTCTCGCGCCAGGTGGTAGGCTGGTCAATGGGCAGTCGCATTGACACAGTCCTTGTGCTTGACGCACTGATGATGGCCTTGTGGCGTCGCCAGCCCAGGCAGCCGGTCACGGTGCATTCGGACCAGGGCAGCCAGGGCGGATTCAACCGGTCGTCGCAACACCTCTTCTCAAGGAGGTGTCATGGGGCGAACCGCAGGTTGGGTTCAGAATTTGACTGGGCGCGACGCGATGCGCTCACCAGGTGCGCCGTCGGTGCGGCGTGAGACGGAACGACAGTTCTGGCAGCACATCGCAACAGGGATCACCAGCGAGAAGGCCGCTGAAGCAAGCGGCGTGTCTCAAGCCGTGGGATCACGATGGTTCCGGCATCGTGGCGGTATGCCACTATTCATATCCAAGCCGGTCTCCGGAAGGTACCTATCGTTCTCCGAGCGAGAAGAGATCGCACTGCTGCATGCCCAAGGTACTGGTGTGCGCGAGATAGCTCGTCGGATAGAGCGGTGCCCATCCACGGTCTCTCGGGAGCTGACTCGCAATGCCGCGACCCGAAGTGGTCAGCTCGAGTACCGGGCCACCGTTGCGCAGTGGAAGTCCGATCGGATGGCACGCCGGCCGAAGCCGGCCAAGCTGACGCTTCAAAGCCGGCTTCGCGACTATGTTCAGGAACGCCTCGAGGGCAAGATCCGTGATGTCGACGGGCGTGCGATCGCCGGCCCTCGACAGGCGCCGTTCAAGGGCCGCAACAAGCCCCATCGCGGCGATCGCCGATGGGTGAATGGGTGGTCGCCAGAGCAAATCTCGCGTCGGCTGACGATTGACTTCCCGGAAGATGAGTCCATGCGGATATCCCACGAGGCCATCTACCAAGCGCTGTACATCGAGGGCCGAGGGGCGCTCAAGCGCGAGCTGGTGAGTTGCCTGCGAACTGGCCGTGCGCTGCGTGTGCCGCGAGCCCGTTCGCAAGCCACGGCATGGGCTCACGTCAGTGAAGCGGTGATGATCTCCAACCGCCCGGCAGAAGCGCAGGACCGCGCGGTCCCGGGACATTGGGAGGGAGACCTGATCATCGGATTGAACCGATCGGCAATTGGGACGCTCGTCGAGCGATCCAGTCGATTCACCATGCTCGTTCATCTGCCTCGTGAGAAAGGATATGGCCTGACTCCGCGAACAAAGAACGGACCAGCGCTGGCCGGCTATGGCGCCGTCACCATGACCAACGCACTCAAGAAGACGGTAGAGACGCTGCCTGCGCAGCTCTGCCGATCATTGACATGGGACCGCGGCAAAGAACTGTCAGACCATGCCCGATTCACCGTCGAATCTGGCGTAGATGTCTACTTCGCTGACCCGCACAGTCCCTGGCAGCGCGGCACCAACGAGAACACGAATGGACTCTTGCGCCAGTACTTCCCGAAAGGCACTGATCTGTCGCGATGGAGCGCCCGAGATATCCAAGCTGTTGCCAACGCGCTCAACAGCAGGCCGCGGAAGACGCTCGGCTGGATGACTCCGGCAGAGGTCTTGAACCAGCATCTACTATCTGCCTGAAAACCCGGTGTTGCGACGACCGGTTGAATCCGCCCAGTTCACAGGCCACGACTGGCAGGACTTCCTGCGCGACCACAACCTGGTCAGCAGCATGAGCCGTCGAGGCAACTGCCACGACAACGCCGTGGCCGAGAGCTTCTTCCAACTGCTCAAGCGCGAGCGCGTTCGCCGCCAGACCTACCTGACCCGCGATGACGCAAGAGCGGACGTCTTCAACTACATCGAGATGTTCTACAACCCCAAGCGCCGTCACGGCAGTGCCGGAGATACTTCACCGGCAGAGTTCGAGCGCCGCCATTCCCAACGGCTCAAAGGTGTCTAGGGAATCCGGGGCGATTCACCTCTACCTACGGGAAGCTGAAAGACGGCGATCAGATCGAAGTGAGATCAACAAGGCTCTTCAAAAATTGCATCCGCATCGCGCGAAGGGAAGAACTGCTGGAATCCGACAAGTATTGGAAACTGTTTGCACTCATTTGCGGCGGGCTTCTGATTGCAGTTGCAGTAGGCTGGTTGAAGAGCGACGACGAGGACGGCAGTGGTATCAGTATTCGTCTCAGCTAATTCGCAGAGGCCTGACCCTTTATCGAGAGGACTTGCCCCGGCAAGCCGGGTCAATTCGCTCATGTCAAACGTTAACGCTTGAGTGTGCAAAGACCTATGAGTTCAGCTGTTTCCCTCAAGCGCTGGGAGGCGCTCAGCGCCTCAGAGCAGGCTGCTGTCTTGCGCCTGCGCGTGACCGAGCAGCAGATCGAGTTTGCAGGCACCGTCGAGCGATCCGTTCAGGCCTGCAGGGACGATCACGCCAATGAGGTCGCGGGCTTGGCCATCGTTCAGGCGGGCGATGTTCTTGGCTTCTTGGTCCTCAAGCGCGGCTCACGAGCGCCAGCATGGGCCGGTCCAAGGTCGGCAACGGTCAGCGCCCTGCGAATCGATCTGGCTCAACAAGGCCGAGGTTTGGGGGCGGCAGCGCTCACGGCACTGCCTGGGTGGGTGGCAGAACACTGGCCCGAGTCGAGCGAGCTGATCTTGTCGGTGGACGAAGAAAATCACGCGGCCCGAAGTGCCTATGCGAAGGCTGGTTTCCTGGATCTGGGCCAGCGAGACGAGGGGCGCATCGGCTGGGTTCGCTACATGGCAAAACCGGTGCAGATCCTCGCGTGAAGCCGATTGACCGTCCCGTGAAGACGCGCTACCACTGGTGCACTCATCACCTCCTAAACTCACCACAGGGTTGAAGGCGAGACGGCCGCCTGTCTGTCACCGTCCATCTTGATACCGGAGACTGCAATGCCCCGCACACGCCTGCTTCTCATCGCCCTCGCTGGCGTCCTGCTCTACGGCCTGGCCGTCGTGTACTTGAGCGGATGGCTGGCCGCCATTACGGTGCCGGCGGCCTACTTCGCGCGTTTCGGTCGCGAGCATCGCGAGCTGGCGCTCGCGCTGCTGAACCTGTTGACATGGGCGCTGCCCGTGCTCACGGCGGTGATGCTGGGCGCAGCAGGAGTGCTCCGAATGAGCCGCGTGGTGCCGCGGCGTCAGGCCCTGCTTGCCCTGGGCCTGGGCATGTTGCTGGGTTGGCTCGGCTGGCAGATGGTCGCGGCTTTCAGCCTGACCGCCCATCCCGACGCGCCGCTGTCCCTGGGTCAGGCCTTGCTCCTCACGAGCTGGCCGGCCTGGTGGTATGCGCCCAATGCGCTCGCCCCCTGGCTGGGGCTGGCCCTGGCGGCGGTCTGGGCGCTCAGGCGTCCGGGGGCTCGGGCCTGCGCCTGAGACTCCCCCGGGTCCTCGCGGGCAGGCTAAGCTCCGCCCCGCATGAAGCCTGAACCGACCGCCCCCACGAGCTCGTCCATCAGTCCGCCCATGGCGGCGCCCGAGCCCACGCCCGCCCAGCACCGCCGCGAGTACGGGCGGCGCATGAACCGGGTGCTGGACCATATCGATGCCCACCTCGACGCGCCGCTGGAGCTGGCGGCCCTGGCGGAGCTGGCGCATTTCTCGCCGTTTCACTTCCACCGGCTCTTTGCGGCCTGGACGGGTGAGACCCTGGGCGCCTATCTGCAGCGCCGCCGCCTGGAGGCGGCCGCGCAAGGCCTGACCCTCCATCCGCAGCGCAGCGTGCTGCAGCTGGCCCTGGCCGTGGGCTTTGGTTCGGGCGAGGCCTTCTCGCGGGCCTTCAAGCTGCATTTCGGCTGCACGCCCAGTGCCTGGCGTGCCGGCTCGGCACAGCGCTGGGCCGCGTATGTGGAGGGCCTGCGCCGCCAGCTGGGGCCGCGGGTGCGGCAAGAGCGCAATCCGGATCAGGACGGCAAGGCTGAGGCTGCCGATGATGAAGCCCTGTTCAACACCGAGCCCTCACGCTTCATCATGCAAGTCGAGATCAAGACCCTGGCCCCGCAACGCATCGCCTATATGCGCCGTATCGGCCCCTATGGCCCGGGCATCACCGAGTTCTGGTACCAGCAGGTATTGCCCTGGCTGCAGTCCGAGGGCTTGGACCAGCGCCCCACTTACGGCATCGGCCATGACGATCCCGGCATCACGCCGGCCGCGCATTGCCGCTATGACTCGGCGGTGGGCGTGGACGCGGACTTCAAGACCGCCCACCCGGCCGTGAGCCTGGCCGATCTGCCCGGCGGCCTCTATGCCATGGCGCGCTTTCGAGGCGATGGCCGCGAGATCGGCACGGCCTGGGCCGAGCTCTTCCGCGAATGGCTGCCGGCCAGCGGCTACCAGTGCGACGGCCGTCCCTGCTTCGAGTTCTATGACGAGCCCGATGGCGCGCAGGAGCCGGACACCGGCATCTTCCGCTGCTGGCTCTGCATCCCCGTCAGGCGCTGAGCGGCTCCGGCCCCTAGAGCTTGATCTCCAGACGCAGCTGCCAGACCGTGAAGGTGCGGCCGAGCTTGTCTGTCGTGATCAGGCTGTCGCCGGTGTTGATCACCGTGCCGCTGCTGTAGTCCAGCGGCGCCAGATTGCTGGCCGAGAGGCGCAGCGCCCAGTCGCGGTTGAAGTTCCACAGCGCGAAGGCGTCGAACACACGCTTGCGCGCGTTGTGGCTTTCCTGCAGCAGGGTCTGCTGCACCGTGTTGGCCGGCACCAGATTCAGGCTGGCGCCCAGGGACAGGGGCAGGCTGCGCAGGCGGTAGTCGGCGCCGAAGTTGGCCGTGTAGCGCGGCTGCTGGTCCAGCTTGTTGTTGGGGCCGGGGATGCCGTCCACCTGGGAGTGGAAGAGGCTCAGATTGCTGCGCAGGGAGATGGGCGCGGCCTCATCGAAGAACTCATCCAGGCGGAACTTGGCCTCCAGCTCGATGCCGCGGGTCAGGGCCGTGCCGATATTGCTGGGGCGCGAGACCCAGCGCGGCGTGCCGGCCCAGGCCACGCTTTCCAGCGTGGTGACATTGCGCATCAGATCATGGATGCGGCGCGCGAAGACGCTGGCGCTGAGCACCCCGCCCTTGGAGAGATAGCGCTCCAGCGCGATGTCCAAGCCCAGGGCGGTCTCGGGCTTGAGCTGGGGGTTGCCCACGCGGTCGGGGTAGTTGGCCGCATTGGCCCCGCACAAGCCGGCCGGCGGGCAGGGGTACTGCGAGTTGATGCTGGGCCGCGCGATCAGGTCCTGGGTGTTGGGCGCGCGGTAGCTGCGCGTGAGGCTCATGCGGATCTGGTCGCGGCTCTTCTCGTCGGGCTTCCACACCGCGTGCAGCAGCGGGGTCAGCACCTTGGAGTTGTTGCTCACGCCGTAGTTAGCGGCCGAGCTCTGCGTGCGTATGCCTTCCCAGCGCAGGCCCACATAGGTGGACCACTGCCTGCTCGGGTTCCACTCGTCCTGCACATAGCCGGCCACGCGCAGGGTGGAGGCCTGGAAGTCGTCGCCAAAGTCCTCCAGCGCCGCCAGGCGCAGGCCATCGCTCAGCGTCAGGCGGCTTTGCTGGCGGCGGTTGCCTTCCAGCTCCAGGCCACCCACCAGGCTGTGCTCCGTGCCCCCACCTTGACCCTCGCCCTGGCCCAGCTGCTGCGAAAGCTTGGCGGCCAGGCTCCAGGAGCGGTCGCGGTTGCGGGTGCTGTCCTGCTGCTGGCGGGTGGGCAGGCGGCTCGCGCCGCCGCCGCGCGACTCACGGCGCAGACTGTCGTTGTCCAGGCTGGCGCCGCCCACGCCGGCGCGCAGCTCCAGGCGACGGTCCTCATCCAGGCGCTTGTTGAGCTGGGTGTTGAGCCGCAGCATGCTGAAGTCGCTCTCGGCATGGGTGGTGGCCTGGTCGAAGTCGCGGCCCGGGGTCTGGCGGAACTCGCTGTCGCTCTGGCCGCGGGCGAACACGGCAAAAGGCATCAGGGTCAGCGAGTCGCCGCCGGCCAGGCGCAGCTGCAGGCGGCCGTTCACGTTCAGGCTCTTGCGCTCGTCCAGGCTCTCGCCGGTGTTGCGCTGCAGGCTCTCACTGCCGCTCTTCAGGTCCAGGGTGCGGATGCGGGTGTCCACATCGTCGCGGCGCTTGTTGTCGGTGGCGGTGAGCGTCAGGTTGTAGGCGCTGCCGGGCAGGGACTCCAGCTTGTCGTTGCGCGTCCAGGAGAGCTGCGGCTTGATGTCGCCGCGCTCCGCACCCAGCACCAGGCGCAGATCGTTCAGGCGCTTTTGCAGGGCCTCGCGCAGCACGATATTGATGGTGCCGGCCACGGCGCGCGCGCCGTACTCGGCGGTGGGGGCGCGCAGCACCTCGATGCGCTCGATCTGGTCCGGCGGCAGCTGATCCAGCGAGAAGCTGGGCGGCATGCGCTCGCCGTTCACCAGGATCTGGGTATAGCCGCCGCCCATGCCGCGCATGCGGATCTCGCCGCCGCGGCCCGGGCGTCCGCCCAGGGTCACGCCCGGCAGGCGCTTGAGCACATCGGCCACGCTGGCATCGCCAAAGCGCTCGATCTCCTCGCGGCCCACCACGATCTTGGAGGCGGTGGAGGCGCGGCGCAGCGCGCTGTCGCTGGGGCCGCCCTGCACCTCCACCCGGTCCAGCTGCTCGGTGGGGCGGGGGCTCTCCGCACTGCGGCGCTGGGGCAGGGGGCGAGCGGGGGGCGGGGCTGTCGGCTTGCTGCTCTGCGCGCCGCCATCCTCGGCCGGGGCCGCAGGGGCGGCCGGCCGCTCCTGGGCCCAGGCCGACGCCAGACCCAGCAGGGCGGCGCTCAGGCAGAGCAGGCGGGGCAGTGCAGACGCGGGGCGAGGGACGGCACGGGACGGACGCATGAAGAGCAAGCAAGCGGGAAGGAAGGCGCAGGACCAGCGCGGGGCCGCCAGCTTCGCATGCAGCCCCCGCCGCCGTCAGCCTCGCCGGCCCGGCTTTGCCAAAGATTTACAGAAGCCTGTCGCGCTTCAGCCGCAGCGATGGAAGGGCAGGCCCTTGATGCGCGCGCTGTCCACCGTGAAGCCCCTCAGCGCGCCGCCGGGCTCGCGCTGCAGGCGCAGCAGCTGGCTGCTCTGCATCCAGTAGCCCTGGCTCTGCAGCTCCACCAGATCGCCCGCCAGGCCCTGCAGGCGCCAGGCCTGCGGCGCCTTGAGCAGGGGGCCCTCGGCCTGCAGCGCCTCGCCGCGCACTCGCCAGCGCGCGCCGGCATCGGGGCTTTCGAACACGCCGTCCAGATCGGCCGGCAGCGGCGTGCGCGCGAGCAGGCGCTGCAGCCGGGCCTCGCGCCCCGCGCCCAGGGCCAGGCGCAGCCGGCCCTGCGCGTCCAGCGCGGCGGCCGGGATCTCGAACTCGTAGGCGCCGCGCAGCGGCAGCCAGCGCCCGTCGGCCTGCTGCTGCAGCTCGAAGGGCACGCCCCAGTGCTGGGCCATCAACTGGCCCTCGGGCGTGGGGCTCAGCGTCAGCAGCTCGCCGGCATCCGCATCCAGCCAGTCGCCGGCCAGGGCCGCGGCGGCGCCGGAGCGCGGCGCGGCCAGCGGCTTGTCCAGCAGCAGGCGCACCACCTCGCGCGCCTTCTTGTAGGGGTTCACGGCGCCGTCGTTGCTGATCACGGCCACCGCCAGGCGGGCCGCGGGCAGCAGCAGGAACTCGGTGCGAAAGCCCGGCCACAGGCCGCCGTGGCCCAGGGTGGCCAGGCCCTCCAGCTCGCCATGTTCCAGGCCATGGGCATAGGGCGAGGCGTGGCCGCCGCTCAGCGGCACGCGTGACGCCAGGGCCTGGGCCAGATCGGCCACACCCCCCTTGGGCGCGAGCAGATGGCCGGCCCAGCGCAGCAGGTCCTCCACGCTGGACACCAGGCCGCCCTCGCCGCCGTGCTCGAAGCCGTGCTGGGCGCGGCGCCACTGGCCGCGGCCATCGCCCAGATAGGGCGTGGCCAGGCCCGGCAGGGGCAGGTCGCTCTCCACCACCATGCGCGTGGCGTCCATCTGCAGGGGCTCGAAGAAGGCCTGCTGCAGCTGCGCGTCCAGGCTGCGCCCGCTCAGGCGCTCGGTGATCAGGCCCAGCAGGGCGAAGCCGCTGTTGCAGTAGAGAAAGCGGCTGCCGGGCGCGAAGTTGAGGTGGCGGTTGCGCTGCATCACCTGCAGCAGCTGCTCGCGGCTGACGCGCTGGTCCAGCTGCACCCCGCCCAGGCGCAGCAGCTCCAGCAGATCGGGCAGGCCGCTGGTGTTGCGCATCAGCTGCCCCACGCGCACCACCTGGGGCAGCTCCGGCAGCTCGGGCAGATGCAGGCGGATATCGTCCTCCTGGCTCATCCGGCCCTGGCGCTCCAGCAGCAGGGCCGCCGCCACGGTGAACTGCTTGGAGACCGAGGCGATGCGTAGCCGGCTGTGGGGCCGCAGCGGCACGCCCAGCTCCAGGCTGGCCTGGCCATAGGCCCGGGTCCAGGCCGGCTCGCCCTCGCGCCAGACGCCCAGCACGCATCCGGGGGCGGGGCGGTCCGCCATCTCGGCGAACAGGGCATCGATGCGCGCTTGCAAGTCCGGCTTCATCCGCGGCTCCTCCTGGTTGGAGCCCGAGTGTCGCACCGGCGGTGAAGGGCGGTGGAGGCTCAGTTCGGCGCCGATGCCGGCGTGGCCGGGGCGATGCCGGCCGGGGGCTGGGCTCTGCGGCGTTCCTCAGCCAGATTGGCTTGGGCCTCGCTCAGCTGTGTCGTGAGGCGTGTGACCTGGGCGGCCAGATCCGCCTGGATCTTCAGCATGCGCTCGGTGGCGCCGGCGGCGCTGCGAAGCCCGTCGCGTTCAGCCTCGGCCTTGAGCTTCTCGTCCACGGCGGCCTTGCGCCCATCCTCGCTGGCGCGCTGCAGCGCCTTGTCCGAGGGCTCGACGCGCACCTTGCCGTCGTCAGCGATCTTGGCGGTGCCCTGGTCCAGCGCGTCGTTGATGATCTCGCGCGCCGTGGCATGTGTGCACAGATCGGCATAGCGCTCCAGCGCGACATAGGCCTGGTCGAAGTTCTTCGGCCCCTTGTCGGTGGAGCGCAGCTTGGTGGCCTCGGAATCCAGGATGCCCATGATCTGGTTCTTCACCTTGCGCGAGTTGGGCGCCAGCAGGAAGGAGTCGTCGAAGTTCTTGGACAGGCCCTCGTAGGCCGTGTTGCCCGCGCCATAGGTGGACACGATGATGCTGTTGGCCTTGCCTATGCCCAGCAGGGCCGTGCCCAGCTGCCGGATGATGTTGACATTGCCGTCGCTATAGGCCTTGACCAGGCCCTGGTCGCTCATGCGCTGGAACCAGCGCAGGCAATGGGCCTGGACCACGCCGATGCCGGTCTCGATGAACTGGGCCCGCGTGCCGTCGGATTCCTGGGTCTTCGCATTGTTCATCGCCGTGAAGTAGCGCGCGGCGGGCAGTGCCTCGGCGGCCTTGACGCTCTCCGGGGCCACCGAGGGGTCCGAGGGGCTGCTCAGGGAGCCGAAGGGCGAGTTGGGCGCCACATGCATGCGGGTGGGATTGATGCGGATGTCCGGCGGCGTGGCGCAGCCGCCCAGGGCGAGCAGGGTGGCGCCCATGAGCCAGGGGTTCAGCGGGCGCAGCAGTGTGGGGCGTGACATGGTGTGCTCCTGAGAGTGGACCTGTCCGGCCAGTCTGCAGCGCCCGCCCCGCTTGGGCATCGTCAAGCCTGAGGGCAGGCTCAATCTCTGAAGCCCGGCTCGCCCCGCTTGCTACGCATATGAAGGCGCGCGGCTCGCCCGCGCGCCTTCCACTGCGCCAGCAGCTGCTGCCGGTCCTGCAGGCTCATGTCCTCGCGCCGGGCTTCGCGCTGCAGCTTCTGATAGCTCCTGAGCCGGGCCGGGGCCAGGGCGGCGCGCACCGCGCAGCCGGGCTCGCTGTCATGCGTGCAGTTGCGAAAGCGACAGCTGAGGGCCAGCTGGGCCACATCGTCAAAAGCCGTGTCCAGCTCTTCCCGGCTGGCGTCCAGCTGCAGGCCGCGCAGACCCGGCGTGTCGATGATGCAGGCCCCGCCGGGCGTGCGGTGCAGGCTGCGCGCGGTGGTGGTGTGGCGGCCGCGGCTGTCGTCCAGACGCACCGCGCCGGTGGCCTGCTGCACGGACTCGCACAAGGCATTGCTCAGCGTGGACTTGCCCGCGCCGCTGGAGCCCAGCAGCACCAGGGTCTGGCCCAGACCCAGCCAGGGCGCGAGCCGGGCGCGCGCGGCCTCGGCCTGGGTGCCGTCCACGGCCAGCACGGCCGCCACGGCGGCGCGGCTGTGGGCCAGGTGGTCGGCCACCTCGGCCAGACGGGCCTCGGGCTCGCGGCAGAGGTCGGCCTTGCTGAGCACCACCACGGCCGGGATGCCGGCCGCGCGCACCAGCACCAGATAGCGGTCCAGGCGGGCGAGCTTGAAGTCATGGTCCAGGCCCATGACCAGCAGGGCCGTGTCCACATTGCTGACCAGGGCCTGGCGCCGGCCCTCGGGGTCGCGGCGCACCAGGGTGTTGAGCGGCGCCAGGCGGCGCTCCACCCAGAGGCTCTGGTCCTCCAGCGTGCGCGCCAGCACCCAGTCGCCCACGGCCGGCTGTTCGCCCAGGGCGATCAGGTCCTGCTGCAGGGCGGGGCGCAGGCGGGCCGCTTGCGTGGCGTGGGCGGATTGCAGGCTCAGGCGGTCGCGCTGCACCTCGGTGATGCGCCACAGGCCCAGGCCGGGTTCGGCGGGCTGGTCCGCCAGTTGGGGAATCAGGGACAGGGGCAGGCCCAGGCGACGCAGGGCCTCGATGTCGAGGGTTTCGAGCATGATGATGATGATGATGTCGACGACGAACAAAGGGGGAACGCAGTCAGCCGGCGCGCCGCGGGAGGGCGCGAGACTGGCGATGAGGGGTTCGTGCGTCGACCGCCCGGGGCGGGCGGCGGGAGCGGGCTGGGGATCAGCCGCGGATCAGCGCTTCAGCGAGTGGCGCGAGCGATGCCGCAAAGCTCCCGACCGCGAACGCAGGCGGCCGACGGCAGCAGGGCAAGATCAAATGCAGCCATGGTCGTCTCCTGGTTCGGGTTGAGGAAGGGCGCAGTGTGCGCGCCGGGCCGGGGCCAGGTCAAGTGAGACGGGTCAGGCACTGTTGACGGGGCACCACGAAAAACGCCCCACCAGTTGAGGGTGGGGCGTGGGTATGGGGTACGTCGGCGCTGGTCACGGGTTCCAGGTCTCTGCCCAATCTGCAGCCGGTTTCCGCCTCCGTGCTTCGCAGTATGCCCAGGCTTTGTGACCGTGATTTGACGCAGACCAAGCTTGGTGTAGGCCCTGCGGGCCGTGGCGGTCAGGCGGCCTCGGCCTCGCGGTTCAGCACAAAGGACTCGAAATCTTCCGCCGCCTGGGGCCGGCCGAAGAGATAGCCCTGGAAGGCGCGGCAGCCGATCTGGGCCAGGAAGCGGCGCTGGCCCTCGGTCTCTACGCCCTCGGCCACCACCTCCAGGCCCATGGTCAGGCCCAGGGTGGCCACGGTGCGGGCAATGGCGGCGTCCTGCGGGTTCTCCAGCACGTCCTGCACGAAGGATTTGTCGATCTTGAGCTCGTCCAGGGGCAGTTGCTTCAGATAGCTCAGCGAGGAGTAGCCGGTGCCGAAGTCGTCCAGCGAGAGCCGCAGGCCGCGGGCCTTGAGCTGGTGCATCTTGGATACGATATCGTCCAGATCGTTGACCAGCATGCTCTCGGTGAGTTCCAGCATCAGGCGTTCTGGCCGTGCGCCGCTGTGCTTGAGGATGGACAGCAGCTGGGGCACGAAGTCGCGCTGCAGAAACTGCTGGGCGCTCACGTTCACCGAGAGCGTGATGCCGGCCAGCGCCGGCTGCTCGGCCCAGGCCACCAGCTGGGCGCAGGCGCGGCCCAGCACCCACTGGCCCAGGGGCAGGATCAGGCCGCTCTGCTCGGCCACGGGGATGAATTCGGCCGGCGAGATATCGCCATGGCTGGGGTGCTTCCAGCGCAGCAGGGCCTCGGCCCCGCGCACCCGGCCCTGGCCGTCGACCTGGGGCTGGAAGTGCAGATGGAAATGCTGCTGCGGCGCCTGCAGGGCGCGGCGCAGCTCGGCCGCCAGCGCGCGGTGCTGGGCCACCTCGGACAGCATCACATAGAGCAGGCGGTAGGTCACGATCATGGCCAGCGCGCTGTTGACCCAGGAGCCGCTGACGCGCAACTCGTCGGGCAGGCTGCGCGCATTGGGAATGCCCCACTGCGTGCTGCCGAAGGCATAAAAGGCCGCGAAGCACAGCAGGGGCGCGCCGTGGCGCAGCCAGGGCTTCTCGTGCTTGAAGAGCAGCAGGCTGGCCGCACCCAGGGCCAGCAGGTAATGGTGGGTGACGCGCGGGGCCTGGGCATTGGGAATGTCCATGAACACGCACATCAGGCTCAGCAGCAGGAAGAGCACGCCCACGAAGAGCAGGGCGGCGCTGCGTGTGTCGCCACGCCGGGTGAGCCACCAGCAGGCGATGCCCGTGGCGCCCATCAGCCCATTGGCGGCCAGCATCAGGCCATCGCCGCTCCAGCTGAAATAGCTGCCCCAGATCAGGCTCACCGCGATCAGGGCCCGGCTGCCCACGCGCAGGGCACGCCGCACCCGCACCGAGTGCTTGTGGCCGGACGCGGCCGGCCCGGGCGGGCTGCTGCTGCTGGCGGGGAGGATGGAGACGGGCATGGGGCGTGGTTCGGGGGGCGCAGGCCGGCCGGCGCTGCGCGCAGTGCGCGTCAGGCGGGCTTCTTGTGGCGGCGCGGCATGGCGGTCTCCTCCCCAGTCCATGCGGCAATGGCCGATGCTAGCCCCGGACGGGCTTTTTGTGTGCGCTGGCGCGCCTGCAAGACCCGGCCCCTGGTGACAGATGGCACGCGGGCGGCGGCTTTGTGCAGCGGGCGCTCTGCACAGCATCTTTACAAAGCCTCAAAAGGCCGGCCAAGCGGTGGCGGCATCATGGGGCCATGCAATGCAAGAAGAATCCCTGCCCCCGGCGGGCCGGCCTGCTGCCCGGGGGAGGGCTGGCCCTGGGCCTGCTGCTGGGTGGCTGCGCCCAGCTGGTGGCCCCCTACGAGCGGCCGGAGGCGGCCCTGCCCCGGGGCTTGGCGGCCGAGGAGCCCGCCGCCGATCTGGACCGTCTGCCCTGGCGCCAGGTCTATACCGAGCCGCGCCTGCAGCAGCTGATCGCGCTGAGCCTGGCCCAGAACCGCGATCTGCGCGTGGCGGCGCTCAATGTGGAGCGGGCCCGCGCGCTCTACCAGGTGCAGGAGGCCGGCACCCAGCCCAATCTGGCCCTGGGCGCCTCGGCCACGCGCGCCGATACCGGCAGCCGCTACAGCGCCAGCCTGGGCCTGGCGGCCTATGAGCTGGACTTCTTCGGCCGCGTGCGCCAGCTCAACGAGTCGGCCCTGCAGAGCTTTCTGCAGAGCGAGGCGGCGCGCCAGAGCGCCCGCCTGAGCCTGGTGGCCGAAACGGCGAACGCCTGGCTGGGCCTGGCGGCCGACCAGGCCCGCCTGGTGTTGGCCGAGCGCACGCTGGCCAGCCGCGAGCAAAGCCTGACCCTCACCCAGCGGCGCTACGAGCTGGGCGCCATCGGTGGCCTGCCCCTGGCCCAGGCCCGCACCGCGCGCGACAGCGCCCGCGCCGACCTGGCCAGCGCCCGGGCCCAGATCGCCCTGGACCGCCATGCCCTGGAGCTGCTGCTGGGCACGGCCCTGCCCGAGGCCCTGCTGCCGCGGGCCGAGGATCTGGGCCCGGCCAGCGCGCCCCTGCTGCCGGCGCTGCCGGCCGCCGTGCCCTCCAGCGTGTTGCAGCGCCGGCCCGATGTGCTGGCGGCCGAGCATGCGCTGCAGGCGGCCCATGCCGATGTGGGCGTGGCTCGGGCGGCGCGCTTTCCGCGCATCAGCCTGACCGGCTCCCTGGGCAGCGCCAGCAGCGAGCTCTCGGCCCTGTTTGATCGCGGCAGCTGGAGCTTCGGCCCCTCGCTGAGCCTGCCTTTGCTGGACGGCGGCGCCGCCACGGCCCAGGCCCGCGCGGCCGAGCAGGCCCGCGCCATCGCCCTGGCCCAGTACGACAAGGCCCTGCAGCAGGCCTTCCGCGAGGTGGCGGACGGGCTCTCTCAGGCGCAAAGCCTGGACGAGCGCCTGCAGGCCCAGCGGGCGCTCTACGCCTCGGCCCGGCGCCAGCTGGCGCTGGCCGAGGCCAGCTACCGCGCCGGCGCCACCGGCCAGCTGGAACTTCTGGACGCCCAGCGCAGCCTGGACGCCGCCGCCCAGGGCCTGATCACCCTGCAGCAATCCCTGCAGTCCAACCGCATCGGCCTGTACAAGGCCCTGGGCGGAGGCTGGCAGACCGAATCGCAGGAGGCTGCTGCCGCGGCCTCGCTTGCCCCGCAGACCACACCATGAGCCAAGACCCTTCCGCCGGCAGCGCCACGCCTGCCACCGCTTCCTCGTTGCCCAACACACCCCGCCAGCGCCGGCGCCTGTGGCGCTGGGGCGGCGCCCTGCTTCTGGTCCTGGGCCTGGCGGGCTGGGCCGTGCAGCATTGGTGGCTGGCGCCGCCGCCGCGGCCCCAGGTGGCCACGGCCCCGGTGCAGCGCGCCGATATCGAGGACACCGTGCTGGCCACCGGCACCCTGGGCGCGGCCAAGCTGGTGAGCGTGGGCGCCCAGGTCACGGGCCAGGTCAAGCGACTCTTCGTGGAGCTGGGCGATGTGGTCAAACAGGGCCAGACCATTGCCGAGATCGATGCCCTGCCGCAGCAGAACGCGCTGCGCAATGCCCAGGCCCAGGTGCAGAGCAGCCAGGCCCAGCTGCGCGCCAAGCAGGCCGGCCTGGCCCAGGCCGAGCTGGTGCTGCAGCGCCAGCGCGCCCTGGTGGCGGCCGATGCCGGCGCCCGTGCCGATCTGGAGGCGGCCGAGGCCAGCGTGGCCAGCACCCGCGCCGAGATCGAGGCCCTGCAGGCCCAGATCCGCCAGGCCCAGGTGGCGCAGAGCACGGCCGAGCTCAACCTCTCCTACACCCGGGTGACCGCGCCCATGGACGGGGTGGTGGTGGCCGTGGTCACCGAGCAGGGCCAGACGGTGAACGCCAACCAGTCCGCGCCCACCCTGATCAAGCTGGCGCGCCTGGACACCATGACGGTGAAGGCCCAGATCTCCGAGGCCGATGTGCCGCGGGTCAAGCCCGGCATGCCGGTCTACTTCAGCCTGCTGGGCGAGCCGGACCGGCGCATCCAGGCGCGGCTGCGCGCGGTGGAGCCCGGCCCCACCACCATTGCCAGCGATGGCAGCGGTACCAGCACCAGCAGCACGAGCAGCAGCAGCGGCACCAGTGCGATCTACTACAACGGCATCTTCGACGTGCCCAATCCCGATGGCCGCCTGCGCATCAATATGACGGCCCAGACCACCATCGTGCTGGCCAGCGCGCGCCAGGCCCTGGTGGTGCCGAGCGCGGCCCTGCTGGGCCAGGGGCGCGAGGGCCAGTACCGCGTGCGGGTGCTTGGGCCGGATGGTCAGGTGCAGGAGAAGCGCGTGCGCATCGGCCTGAACAACCGGGTGCAGGCCCAGGTGCTGGACGGCCTGAGCGAGGGTGAGCAGGTGGTGACCAGCGAGGCGGTCAACGGCGCGGCGCCCTCGCTGGGCCGCCGTGGCGGCCCCGGCGGCCCGAGGATGTTTTGATGATGAAGGCCCACCCCCTACGCGCTGCGCGCGCCCCCTCAAGGGGGCGAGCCCGTAGGCCCGGCAAAGCCGGTTCCTCGGGCTCCGCGCGGCTCCATCAGCCGCTCGCGCGGCGGAAGGCCGGAGATCGATGAGATGGACGCTCTATTGGAGTTGAAAGGCCTGGTGCGCGAGTTCCCGGCCGGCGAGGGCGTGGTGGCGGTGCTGCGCGATGTGGACCTGCGCATCGCGGCCGGCGAGATGGTGGCCATCATGGGCCCTTCGGGCTCGGGCAAGTCCACGCTGATGAACATCCTGGGCTGCCTGGACCGGCCCACGCGCGGCAGCTACCGCGTGGCGGGCCAGGAGACCCAGGCCATGGACCCCGATGCGCTGGCACGGCTGCGGCGCGAGCATTTCGGCTTCATCTTCCAGCGCTACCAGCTGCTGGGCGATCTCTCGGCCCTGGGCAATGTGGAGATCCCGGCCATCTATGCCGGGGCGGCCGCGGCCGAGCGCCATGCGCGCGGCGAGCGCCTGCTGCAGCGCCTGGGTCTGGCCGAGCGCCTGCGCCACCGGCCGGCACGCTCTCGGGCGGCCAGCAGCAGCGCGTGGCGATTGCCCGCGCGCTGATGAATGGCGGCGACGTGATCCTGGCCGACGAGCCCACCGGCGCCCTGGACCAGGCCAGCGGCCGCGAGGTGATGCGCATCCTGGAGGAGCTGCATGCCGACGGGCACACCGTGATCCTGGTGACCCACGATCCTCAGGTGGCGGCGCATGCGGAGCGCGTGATCGAGATCAGCGACGGCCGCATCGTGGCCGACCGGCGCCAGGCGCGCCAGCCCGCGGCGGCGCCTCCAGCATCCGAGACCGCCGAAGCGGGCCCGGCCGCGGGCCGCCGCTACCGCGAGCCGCGCGCAGCGGCCGGCTCGCGCCTGGGCGATTTGCTGGGTCGCGTGGGCGAGGCCACGCGCATGGCCTGGCGCGCCATGGTCAACCACCGGCTGCGCACCCTGCTGACCATGCTGGGCATCATCATCGGCATCGCCTCCGTGGTCTCGGTGGTGGCCCTGGGTGAGGGCTCGCGGCAGCGCATCCTGGCGGACATCAGTGCCATGGGCACCAACACCATCGACATCATGCCGGGCAGCGGCTTTGGCGACCGGCGCGCCGGCGCGGTGCGCACCCTGCGCGCGGGTGATGCCGAGGCCCTGGCCCAGCTGGGCTATGTGGACAGCGTCACGCCCACGGTGGCGGCCAATGTGGGCCTGCGCTACCGCAGCGTGGATGTGTCGGCCAATGTCAGCGGGGTGGGCGAGCAGTTCTTCCGCGTGCGCGGCTATGAGTTCCGCCAGGGCCAGGCCTTCGATGCCCAGGCCGTGCGCCTGCGCGCGCAGGAGGCGGTGATCGACGACAACGCGCGCCAGAGCCTCTTTCCCGGCGGCGAGAACCCGCTGGGCGAGGTGATCCTGCTGGGCACGGTGCCGGTGCGCATCGTGGGCGTGACGGCCAAGAAGAGCAGCGCCTTCGGCAACGACGATGCGCTCAATATCTGGATCCCCTACACCACGGCCATGAGCCGCATCACGGGCCAGGACTATCTGCGCAGCCTCACCGTGCGCGTCAGCGATGCGGTGCCCAGCACCGTGGCCGAGCAGGGCATCACACGCCTGCTCACGCAGCGCCACGGCAAGCAGGACTTCTTCCTGATGAACACCGACAGCATCCGCCAGACCATCGAGCAGACCACGCAGACCATCACCCTGCTGATCTCCTCCATCGCGCTGATCTCCCTGCTGGTGGGCGGTATCGGGGTGATGAACATCATGCTGGTCTCGGTGACCGAGCGCACGCAGGAGATCGGGGTGCGCATGGCCGTGGGCGCGCGCCAGAGCGACATCCTGCGTCAGTTCCTGATCGAGGCAGTGCTGGTCTGCCTGATCGGCGGCGGCCTGGGCGTGAGCCTGGCCCTGGCTGGCGGCGCCTTGTTTGACCGCTTCGCCAGCGACTTCCGCATGGTCTTCTCCAGCAGCGCCATCCTGGGGGCCTTCGGTGTGTCCACCCTGATCGGCGTGCTCTTCGGCTTTCTGCCGGCGCGCAGCGCGGCGCGGCTGGATCCGGTGGTGGCGCTGGCGCGAGCCTAGGGGGGCGCTGGAGCCGCGCTACCGTTTCGTCGCTGGCGACCGGCCCAGCCAGTGGCAATCCATCGTGTCCAGCTTTAGCAGCTGAAGATTGTGATGGGCGTTCTGGAAACGTGCCGTCAGCTCGGTCCGCGCCTGCGGGTTGTCGTTGGCCATGCGCATGAAGGCCTCATAGCCGAGCAGCGCCTCACCCATGCCCTCGACAATCCGCCGCTTGGCGCGGACCAGGCACTCGTGAACTGAGAGATCGTCCATTTCGCGGCGCGCGGCCTGCAGTTGCAGGATCACCGCGGGCAGGGCATAGCGCGGCGTGCTGAGCGACAGGCGGGCGGCATCGTCCCACTTGCGCGCGACTTCCAGCATCTGCTCATGGTTGTGCTTGATCTGGGCCGCGATGGTCGCGCTCCGGGCAGCCTCGGCCTGGCGATCCAGCTCCATGCGCTGGAGCTCCAGCATCTGCTCCTTCGCGCGCCGGTCCGCTTCGGCCTTGCGCGCCTGCTCCTGCTGAAGGGCCTCTTTGCGGGCTTCGAGCTTCTTGAAATGGATCTTGGCGCCGACAGCCAAGGCCGTGAGCAGCACCATCGCAAGCAGCAGCAGGGGCACATTGATGCCGCGCTGACTGCCTCTGTCCCTGTTCATCTTGTCTCCCTGATGTGATCGCCGTGGCGCCCTCAGCCCCGCCTACTGCCTGTGTCACTCCCGGAGAGGACTTTGTGCGAAGGGACTCGGGGCGCCGGGCCGCCGGCGTGCGGGGCGCAGCATAGCCTGCTCAGCGCGCGGCGCTGCCGGCATCGGCGGGGACTTCATCCACCGAGGGCGGTGGTGCCTGGCGCAGCAGCTCGTCCAGGGCCTGCGCTTCGTCCAGGGCCGGGGTCTCCAGGCGCGGAGGTGGGCCGCACAAGGCCTGGGGCCAGCACAGCACAGCGCCCAGCACCAGGATGAGCACCGCCGTGTAGGGCAGGACGGCCGGCGCGAGCCGGGCCAGGCTGAGGTCTTCGGCGCCCGGTCCGCTGCGCGCGGCCAGCAGGGCATAGCCCAGCGGGGGGAGCAGATAGCCCAGCTGCAGGATCAGCAGGGCCAGCACCGCCACCCAGGGCGCGTGGGTCTGCTGCTGCAGCAGCACCGGCATCAGCAGGGGCAGGATCAGGAAGATCAGCTCGAAGGCGTCCAGCACCAGGCTGCACAGCAGCAGCACGAGCAGGGTCAGGGCCAGGGTGGCGCCTGGTCCGCCCAGGCTATGGGCCAGCAGCTCCCGCTGTAGCCAGACATCGCTGCCCAGGGCGCGCAGCAGCCAGGTGAAGCTGCTGGCCGCCAGCAGCAGGCCGAAGAGCATGCCCGCGGTCTGCAGGGCCTGGCTCAAGAGGGCTGCCATGCGGCCGCGCAGGCGGCCCGAGCACAGGCCATGACCGAGCAGCAGGGCGGCGGCCAGGGCCGCGCCTTCCACCGCCAGCCACCAGCCTCGGGCCACGCCCAGCAGCATCAGCAGCACCCCGGCACTGAAGACCCAGGGCAGTGCGCCGCCCCGGCCCGTTCGGGGCCGCGCTGCGGCCGGGCTCGTGTGCGGCCGACTCAGGCCGGCCACCAGGGCGAAGCCCAGCAGCACGAGCAGGGCAGGCCGCCAGGCGGCCGCGAGCAGGTCCTGGTTGTTCATCACGCGCGCCAGGCCGGCGGCGCTGCCCAGCTGGCCCAGGGCCTCGGTGTGGGCGCGCATCATGGCCTCGCCGCAGAGCAGCAGCACCAGGGAGGGCGGCAGCAGCAGGCCCAGGGTGCTGGCGGCCGCCAGCAAGGCCGTGGCCCGCGGGCGGGGCCAGGCGGCCAGGGCGGCCTCGGCCCCGTGGCGCAGCATGCCCAGGCTGGCGGCCACCGAGCCGTTCATGGGCGCCGACAATGCGGCAAAGCCCAGCACCGCGAGGGCGCTGGCCAGTGGCCCCTCGCCCAGGCGGCGGCGCAGGGCCGCGATCCAGGTCTCGGCCAGGCCCATCTCGCGCAGGGTGGCACCCACCAGGGCATAGAGCAGCAGGGCCTGGAGCAGGTCGTGCTCCAGCAGGCCGGACAGGCGCAGCGGCAGGGCCCAGAGCAGCTGCGGGTCTATCCAGCCCAGAGCCAGGCCCAGCAGCCCACCCCAGAGCGAGCAGGCCAGCAGGGCCGCATAGACCGGCCAGCGGGCCCAGAGTGTGAGCAGCAGGGCCAGGCCGAAGAGCAGGGGTCCCAGGGTGGCGGCGGAGACCCCGCTCATGAGCTGCGGCGTGGTGCGGCCAGCAGCTCCACCAGGGTCTGCAGTGCCAGGAGCAGGAGCAGCAGCAACAAGGCCCACTTGATCAGGAAGTAGCCGGGGCTGAAGGTCTCGGGGAAGCGCTCCCACTGCTGCAGGGAGCGCCAGGCGGCGGGGGCGCCCAGCCCCAGATTGATCAGGCACCAGGGCAGCAGCGCGCCCAGTCGCAGCAGGCGGGGCAGGCGCGGCGCCTGTGTGGAACTGGCGAGATGGGCGCCGTGCGCCGCGGCCTCGCGCAGGGCCACGGCCACCAGCAGGGCGAACAGGCACTGGGCCAGATCATTGACCCGTGCCGGCGAGATCCAGCCGGTCTGGCGCAGCGGCCATTGCAGGGCCAGCAGCAGCACAAAGGGCAGGGCCAGCCAGGCGAGGGCGGCGCACAGGCGGTCCAACGCAGCCAGCAGGCGGGTGCTTGGGCGGCGAGACGTGTCGGTCTGGAGCGCGGACGCTGGCTGCATGGCGCCAGTGTCGCCGCCCCGGGTCAGCCCGTGCCCTGGGGCAGGCCCTGGGCTGCCTCAGACCTTCTTCACGAACTCCGACTTCAGGCCCATGGCGCCGATGCCCTCGATCTTGCAGTCGATGTCGTGGTCACCCTCGGTGAGGCGGATGTTCTTGACCTTGGTGCCGACCTTGACGACCAGGGAGGAGCCCTTGATCTTCAGGTCCTTGATCACGGTGACGGTGTCGCCGTCCTGCAGCACGTTGCCGACGGCGTCCTTGATCACACGGGCTTCCTCGGCCGCCGCCGGGGCCGCGGCCTGGGCCGACCATTCGTGGCCGCACTCGGGACAGACCAGCTGGGTGCCGTCCTCATAGGTGTAGACGGAGTTGCACTGAGGGCAGGCGGGCAGGGTGGAAGACATGGGGCGCTCCTGGGTGTGAGACAACGGAAGGCGTACAGGCGGACGGGCTAAAGAAAAAGCCCCGACACCTTGCGATGACGGGGCTTCAGATTTGGCTCCTCGACCTGGGCTCGAACCAGGGACCTACGGATTAACAGTCCGGCGCTCTACCGACTGAGCTATCGAGGAATTGTTCTTCTCTTATGTCGGGCCTGCCATTCGGTGGCGGCAGGCCGTCTTGGCTTTGTCGTCTTGCCCGCTTGCGCGAACACGACGCTTCTGTTCTTGGCTCCCCGACCTGGGCTCGAACCAGGGACCTACGGATTAACAGTCCGGCGCTCTACCGACTGAGCTATCGGGGAACAGAGCCTTGCATTATAGCCATAGTTTTGGAGTCTTTACAAGCTTGCTTCAACACTCACTCGGAAAGTGCGCGGCGCGAGCGGGTAGAGGTAGACATGACCGTACTGGTAGGGCGATTCCTTCCAGGCGCGGCGGTCGGCCAGGTTGTCCACGCCCAGGCGCCAGGTCAGCAGCTGGCCGCCGGCCAGGGCCTGCTCGTAGCGGGCACCGGCATCCAGGCGCGTCCAGCCGGGAATGCGCAGGCTGTTGTCGGGCAGCACGGCGCGCTCGCCCTCGTACACCAGGCCCAGCTGCAGCTGCAGGCCGGGCAGGGCGGCGATCTGCTGGCGGCCCTGCAGCTTGAGCGTGGTCTCGGGCACATTGGCGGGCTTGAGGCCGTTGAGGCTGGCGATCTCGCTGCCGCGCTGGCGGGCCTGCAGCTTCATGGCGCTGGCCAGCAGGCCGCCGCCCTGCCACTTGAGGTCGGCCTGGGCTTCCAGGCCGCGGTGGCGGGCGATGCCGTCGGCGCGGCGTTCGCAGCTCAGCGGCGTGCTGTCGCAGTCGCCGAAGTCACGCCACTGCGGGCGCTTGATGTCGAAGAAGGCGATGCCCCAGTCCACCGTGGAACTGCCGGACTTCAGGCCCAGTTCCAGTTGGCGGCTCTTGAGAGCGGGCAGGGCCTGGCCGGGACTCTTGTAGCGGCTGCGGTTGGGCACGACCTCGGATTCGATGCCCTGGCCCCAGCTGGCATAGACCATGAGTTCCGGGCTCAGGGCCTGGCTCAGGCCCAGCCAGGGCGTGCTGAAGCTCTGGGCGTAGTCGGTGGCGCGGCTGCCGTCGGTCTGCACGCTCTCGCGCTGCAGGCGGGTGTGGCGCAGGCCGGCCCAGGCCTTGAGGCCGGGCAGCCAGGCATCGAGCTGCACCGCGTCGCGCAGATAGAACTCGGTGCTGCGCTCGTCGCGCAGGGTCATCTCGTCGGTGCCGGGGCTCAGATTGCTGGCGATCAACTGGCCGTTGATATTGCCGGTGCCGGGGCCGTCGTTGCGGCGGGTCTGGCCGCGCGTCTCGAAGCGGCTGAGCAGCAGGCCGGTGCTGAGCTCGTGGCGCAAGGCGCCAGTGCTGAAGCGGCCGCTCAGCGAGAGGTCCAGCGCATCGGTGTTGCGGCGCTCGTTCTCGCTGCGGAAGTCGTAGACGTCGAAATTGCCGTTGGGGCAGTAGCGGTCGGCCCAGTAGACCTCGGCGCTCTCGCTGCAGCCGAAGGGGTAGGCCAGGCGGTCATCGGTCTTCAGGCGCTGCAGGCCCAGATGGGCCTGGGCCTTCCAGTCGGCATTGAGTCGCTGCGTCAGGCGCAGCGAGGCATGCTGGTTGTCAAAGACCACCGGCTGCGTCCAGGGCTGGTTGTTGAGATTGATGCGCGGATCGATCTGCCGGGCCGAGGGCAGGGTGTTGCCCAGCAGGCTGAAGCCGGGCTGGCTGGGCTGGCTCTGGCGGTTCCATTCGAACTCGGCCTCGACCAGGGTGTCGGGCGTGGCGCGCCAGTCGCCGGCCAGGGCCAGCAGCTGACGATCGCCCTTGGCATCGCGCAGCGCAGGGCGCAGGCTGGCGCCGCTGGCGTTCAGGCGCAGGCCGAAGGCCTGATCGGTGCCGAAGCGCCGGCTCAGGTCCACGCTGGCTTCCACCGTGCCACGCTCGCTGAGCTCCAGGCCCAGGGTCGTGAAATTGCCATTGGGGCGCTTGACCACCAGGTTCACCAGGCCGCCCGGGGCGCTGGTGCCGGCCTGCATGCCGCTCGTGCCCTTGAGCAGCTCCACGCTGCTCTTGTTGCCCAGGGCCAGGGCCGTCTCGGCATTGATGGGCAGGCCGTCGCGGCGGTAGTTGAAGCGGTTGTCCAGGTCGTAGCCGCGTACCTTCAGATAGGAGACATAGCCCTGGGAGTTGTAGGCATCGCCCACGCTGGCGTCCAGCAGGGTCAGGCCGGAGAGCGCGTCCACGCCCAGATCGCGCAGGCGCTCGGCGCTGATCACCTGGGCCTGCAGGGGCAGCTTGGCCACGGGCGTCTCACCAAAGCCGCCCACCAGCACCGGGGCTTCGGCGGAGCGGCCCTGCAGGCTCACGGCGGGCAGGGATTGCTGTTGCTGCTGCTGTGCCAGCGCCGGCAGCAGGGCCAGGCTCAGGGCGGACAGCAGCAGGGGCGCGCGCAGAGGCAGGCGGCGCGGGACGGAGGCGAAGGAGTGGGGTGTGGGAGCCATCGGGTTCGTACTTCTCTACAGCAGACGATGGCAGGGGGTATCACGGGCCCGCGCGGCCCGGCAGCGAGAAAGTGCTGCGGCGGGACCGGCGGCACGGCATGGGGGCCATGGCGGGCGTGCTTCCCTGCGCGAGGATTACCTCGTGCCGGCCGGGCCGGCATGGCGGCGCTTGCGCACCGCCGATCAGGTTCAAAGGGACTTTCTCAGCCAGCGCCGCCTGCAAGAACAGGCCGCGCCAGCACCCCTAGCGAAGCTCCGCCATACCTGGCGAAGTGGGCGTGATTGTAGCGGCGGGGCCGCCGCGATAATGGCGGTCACCGTTTTCAGCCAACGCCTCAAAAGCGCCAGACCGTCTCCATGTCCGACACGCCCGCCATCACCCTGACCCAGGAAGAACGCGACTATCTGTGGTTCATGCCCCAGGTGCCCGGGGGCAAGGAGGTGCCGGAGCGCCTGCAGCAGCGCTATGCCGAGCTGGGCCTGGTGGTGCGCAACGCCGAGGGTCAGTACTGGCCCACCCTGCTGGGCGACCAGGTGCGCCGCGGCGCGGTGCCGGTGACCATCGTCGACTGAGCCCGGGCGCCCCGGGCACTCAGTCGAAGACCGGCGACTCCACGCCCAGCACCTTGTGCAGCTTGGGGCTGGTGGTGGTGTACTGCAGATGCACGCGCTTCTCGGGGAAGACGTACGGCGCGGCGCCAAAGGCGGCCAGCGCGGCCTCGTGGAAGCCCGAGAGGATGAGCTTCTTCTTGCCCGGATAGGTGTTCACATCGCCCACGGCGAAGATGCCGGGCACCGAGGTCTCGAACTTCTCGGTGTCCACCACAATCTGCTTGCGCTCCAGGGCCAGACCCCAATCGGCAATGGGACCCAGCTTGGGGCTGAGGCCGAAGAAGGCCAGCACCTGGTCGCATGGCACGATGCGGGTGACGCCATCGGCGCCCGTGACCTTGGCGCCGGTCAGGCGGCCGTCCTGCTCCACGATGCCGGTGACCTGGCCCACCAGGAACTGCATCTCCTGGGCCTCGCACAGGGCCTGCATCTTGGCCACGCTGGCCGGCGCAGCCTTGAAGCCGTCGCGCCGGTGCAGCAGGATCACGCTCTCGGCCTTGTGGGGGTTGCCGTCCTCATGGGCGGCGCAGAAGTTCAGCGCCCAGTCCAGGGCCGAGTCGCCGCCGCCGATGATCAGCAGGTTCTGGCCCGCGAACTGCTCGGGGCTGCGCACGCGGTAGTGCACCTGGCTGCCCTCGTGGGGCTCCACGCCCTCGACCTTGAGCGTGCGCGGCTGGAAGCTACCCACCCCCCCGGCGATGAAGATGGTCTTGGCCAGGAACTGCGTGCCCTTGGAGGTCTGCACGAAGAAGCGGCCGTCCTCGGCGCGCTTTTCCACCACCTGCACCTCCTGGCCCAGATGGAAGGTGGCGCCAAAGGGCTTGATCTGCTCGAGCAGATTGTCGGTGAGCGCCTTGCCCGTCACCACCGGCAGGGCCGGGATGTCGTAGATGGGCTTGTCGGGGTAGAGCTCGATGCACTGGCCGCCGGGGTAGGCCAGGGAGTCGATGATGTGGGCCTTGATCTCCAACAGCCCCAGCTCGAAGACCTGGAACAGGCCTACCGGCCCCGCCCCGACGATCAGGGCATCCGTTTCGATGGGGGCGGTGGGGCGGCTGTCGGTCATGGCTTCAGCGGATCAGCTCGGAGAGCTTGCCGGTCTTGTCCTTCCACTCATCGGCATCCGGCAGGGCCGGCTTGCGCTTGGTGATACTGGGCCAGGACTTGGCCAGCTCGGCATTGAGCTTGATCATGTGTTGTTGATTGCCCGGCACATCTTCCTCCGGCACGATGGCATTGGCCGGGCACTCGGGGATGCAGACGCCGCAGTCGATGCATTCGTCGGGGTGGATGACCAGGAAATTCTCGCCCTCGTAGAAACAGTCGACGGGGCATACCTCCACGCAGTCCGTGTACTTGCAGCGGATGCAGTTGTCGGTCACGACATAGGTCATGGTGGGGCAACTCGATTCTTATGGGGCGAAGGCCCTGGCGGGCCTGTGGGCAGCGGCGGATTTTAGCTGCTGAGGGCGGTGTCGCCGGCTTGTTCCTGCGCAAGATGCAGGGCCATGGCGCCGCCCGCGGGGCGGGGCTCGCCCGCCACGGGCGCGGCGCCGGCGCCCACCACCACCACGGTGGGGCGGCCACGGTGCAGCAGGGTGGCGGCGGCAAGACCCGACACCGCATGCTCGCTGCTCAGGGCGTCGGGCCAACCGGCGCGGGAGACCACGCTGCAGGGCGTGTCGGGCGCCCAGCCGGCTTCCAGCAGCTTGCGGGACAGAGCGGCCAGCTGGCGGCCGGCCATGTAGAAGACTTCGGTATCGGCGCTGCGGGCGGCCTGCAGATCGCCTTCGCGGGTCATGGCCGTGGTGAGGCTGACGCTGCGGCCGGTGCCGCGGCGGGTGAGGGGGCGCCGGGTCTGGGCGGCGGCGGCGATGGCGGCGGTCACGCCGGGCACCACCTCGCTGTCAATGCCGGCGGCGGCCAGGGCCTGCAGCTCCTCTTCCAGGCGGCCGAAAACGCTGGCGTCACCGCCCTTGAGCCGCACCACCACGCCGTGCTGGCGTGCCATCTTGACCAGCAGGGCGTCGATGGCCGTCTGGGCCGTGGAGTCGCAGAAGCCCCGCTTGCCCACATCCAGCCACTGGGCCTGGGGCGCGAGCTCGCGCAGGGCGGGGTCGGTGAGCGCGTCGAACAGCACCACCTGGGCCTGCTGCAGGCGCGCGCGCCGCGCAGGGTGATGAGATCGGCCGCGCCGGGGCCGGCGCTGACGAAGATGACGCGTCCCATGGACCGGCCCCTCCTGACTTCAGCGCACCAGCAGCGCACCCGAGGTGCGGTTGCTGCTGGGGTCGACCACGATCAGCGAGCCGCCCACGCGGTTGGCCGCATAGGGCTCCACCGGCAGGGCAGCCTGCAGCTCGATGCGCACATGGCCGATCTCGTTGACGGCCAGCTCCTGGGCCTCTGTCTCAGCCAGGCTGTGGATGTCCAGCTTGTGCTCGATGGCGGCGATGCGGGCCTGGACCCAGCGGTTGCCGTGGCGCACCCAGTATTTGCGACCCAGCTGGGCGGGCTCGGTGTCCAGCCAGGCCAGCGTGGCCTCGAAGCTCTGCACCGGGGTGGCGCTGCCGGGCGTGAGCACCCAGTCGCCGCGGCTCACATCCAGCTGGCGGTCCAGCACCAGGCCGGCCGACTCGCCGGCCACGGCATGGGCCACGGTCTCGCCGGCGCGGCGCACCTCGGCCACGAGGGCCTTCTCGCCGCTGGGCAGGATCTGCACCTCGTCGCCCGCCCGCACCTGGCCGTGGGCGATGCGGCCCCAGAGGGTTCGCGGCTGGTGGCCCGTGCCTTCACCCTCGCGGGCGACGTATTGCACCGGGATCAGCAGCTGGCCCTCGACCTGCTCCTGCAGCGCGGGCAGACCTTCCAGCACCTGCAGCAGGGAGGGGCCGTCGTACCAGTCGGCGTCCAGGGGCTGGGTGACGTTGTCACCGCGCAGGGCCGAGACCGGGATGATGGCCGTCACCGCGATGCCGGCCTGCTCGGCGAAGGCGCGCAGGGCGGCGCTCACCTTGGCGAAGCCTGCCTGGGCGGCGCCGGGCTCGGCCAGGGCGTCGATCTTGTTGATGGCGAACACGATGCTGGGCACGCGCAGCAGATGGGCCAGCAGGCTGTGGCGGCGCGTCTGGGGCAGCAGGGCCACCTCGGCCTGACTCAGGTCCAGCTTGGTGATGTCCACCAGCACCACGGCGGCATCGCTGCCGGCCGCAGCCGTGACCATATTGCGGGTGTACTGCTCGTGGCCCGGCGCGTCCGCGATGATGAACTTGCGGGTCTTGGTGGCGAAGTAGCGGTAGGCCACATCGATGGTGATGCCCTGCTCGCGCTCGGCCTCCAGGCCGTCGGTCAGCAGGGACAGGTCGATGGGCGCACCGGCGGCGCGCTTTTCCAGCGTGTCCAGCTGGTCGGCCAGGATGGCGCGGCTGTCATACAGCAGGCGGCCGATCAGGGTGCTCTTGCCATCGTCCACGCTGCCGGCGGTGAGGAAGCGCAGGGCGCGGTGCTGGGTGTCGACGTCCTGCTGGTGGACGATGTTGTCGGGAACTGCGCTCATGATCAGAAGTAGCCTTCTTTCTTGCGACGCTCCATGGAGGCGTCGGAGGTGCGGTCGTCCATGCGGGTGGCGCCGCGCTCGCTGATGGTGACGGTGAGGGTCTCGGCCACGATGTCCTGGGCCGAGGCGGCCGTGCTCTCCACCGGGCAGGTGCAGGTCATGTCGCCCACGGTGCGAAAGCGCACGGTCTCGGTTTCCACCACATCGCCGGCCTCGGGCGGGGTGACCTCGGTCACCGGCACCAGCAGGCCCTTCTTGCGCACCACGGGGCGCTGGTGGGCGTAGTAGAGGCTGGGCAGGGCGATGTTCTCGCGGGCGATGTAGAGCCAGACATCCAGCTCGGTCCAGTTGCTGATGGGGAAGGCGCGGAAATGCTCGCCCGGGCGGATGCGGGTGTTGAACAGATTCCAGAGCTCGGGGCGCTGCTCCTTGGGCTGCCACTGGCCGAAGCCGTCGCGGTGGCTGAAGATGCGCTCCTTGGCGCGGGCCTTCTCCTCGTCGCGGCGGGCGCCGCCGATCAGCACGTCGAAGCGATGTGCCTCGATGGCTTCCAGCAGGGTCACGGTCTGGTGGCCGTTGCGCGATTCCAGCGGATGGGCCAGGCGCACGGTGCCGCGGGCGATGGACTCGTCCATATGCGCCACGATCAGGCGGTCGCCCAGCTCGGCGGCGCGGCGCTCGCGGAACTCGATCACCTCGGGGAAGTTGTGGCCGGTGTCCACATGCACCAGGGGGAAGGGCAGGCGGCCCTTGAAGCTGCCGTCGGCCTGGCGCTGCTTGAAGGCCTTCTCGGCCAGGTGCAGCACTACGCAGCTGTCCTTGCCGCTGGAGAAGAGCAGGCCCGGGCGCTCGAAGGCGCCGGTCACTTCGCGCAGGATGAAGATGGCCTCTTCTTCCAGATGGTCCAGATGGCGGTGGTCCACCTGGGGCAGCAGTTTCTCGAGATTGACCGGGGCGTTCATGCCGGGGCTCCTGACTTCTTCGTGTTCAACTCATCGTTGGAGTGCGACTTGTGCAGGCCGCATTCCTTGGCGTTCTCATCCTCCCACCACCAGCGTCCGGCGCGGAAGTCCTCGCCCACGGCGATGGCGCGCGTGCAGGGCGCACAGCCGATGCTGGGCATGAACTGGTCGTGCAGGGCGTTGTAGGGCACCTGGTAGGTCTGAATGTAGTGCCAGACATCGGCCCAGCTCCAGGCTGCCAGCACATTGAGCTTGCGGCGGCCCTGGCCGTCGTCCTCGTCGAAGGGCACTTCGGCGCGGTTGGCGCTCTGCTCGCGGCGCAGGCCGGTGATCCAGGCCTGGCGGCCGGCCAGCATGCGCGCCAGCGGCTCCAGCTTGCGCAGGCCGCAGCAGGCCTTGCGCAGGGCCAGGCTCTCGTACATGGCGCGCTCGCCATTCGTCCTGACGAACTGGATCACCGCCTCCTGCACCGGGCTGAAGACCTCCACCTTGATCGCATAGCGCTGCTCGATGGCGGGGATCAGGGCCAGGGTCTCGGTGTGCAGGGCACCGGTGTCCAGGGTGGCGATGGGAATGGCCAGGCCATGGCGGGCGATCAGATCGGTGATCACCATGTCCTCGGCGCCCAGGCTGGTGGACTGGATCAGGCCGCTGCCATGCGTTGCCACGGCCTGCTTCAGCAGGGCCAGGGTCTCGGCCACACACGCCTCGAAGCCGGGCGTGGCGCGGGCGTAGAGGGTGATGGCCGAGGCGCCGGCGGCGGCGCCGGGCAGCAGCGATGAAAGGGAAGAGATGTCGCCGCTCATGATGATCAGCCCTCTTGCTGGGCGAAATGCGGCTTGAGCTGGGCGGTGTCGCCCTGGTAATGGCCGGGGAAGAAGCTCAGGGCGCGGCGGGCGGCATGCACATCCTGGTCGGCGCGCAGCTGCACGGCGTCGAAGCCGGTGCGGGCGGCCAGCAGCACCATGTCCACCAGCACCTCGCCGGTGGCGCGGATCTCGCCGGCAAAGCGGTAGCGGCTGCGCAGCAGGCGGGCCTGGCTGTAGGCGCGGCCGTCCACCCACTTGGGGAACTGCAGCACGATCAGGGCCAGGCGCGGCAGGTCGGCGGCCAGGTCCTCGATCGCAGCGTCATTGGGCACTTCCACGGCCGTGGGCAGGTCGGCCGGCCAGTGGCCGCGCACGGCGTGCCATTGCTCCAGCGTGAGCAGCAGGTGGGGGGCCGGATCGGGATCGGGCTTGGGGCCGTCCTCGCCGACGACGCGGTGCCATTGATCGTGGTGGGGGTCGATGAACTTCATGATCGTGAAAGGCTTTCAGCGGGCGGCGGTGGCAGTCAAGGTGCGCTGGGCATTGGCCGGCGCCTTGAAGGGCTCCAGGCCCACGCGGCGCACCGTGTCGATGAAGCGCTCCTTGGCTGCGCGCTGGCTGCGGTAGGTCTGGATCAGGGACTCGATCACATCGGGCACTTCGTCGGCCGCGAAGCTGGGGCCGATGACCTTGCCGGGCACGGCGGTGCCGGAGAGGGTGCTGCCGTCCGAGCCGCCCAGCGTGATCTGGTACCACTCGCTGCCGTCCTTGTCCACGCCCAAGATGCCGATATGGCCGCTGTGGTGGTGGCCGCAGCTGTTGATGCAGCCGCTGATGTGCAGGTCGATGTCGCCGATGTCGTAGAGCTCGTCCAGGTCCTGGAAGCGCTCGGTGATGGCGGCCGCCACCGGGATGGAGCGGGCATTGGCCAGGGCGCAGAAGTCGCCGCCCGGGCAGGCGATCATGTCGGAGAGCAGGCCGATGTTCGGGGTGGCGAAGCCATGGGTCTTGGCCAGCTCGTAGAGCGCGGCCAGATCGCTTTCGCGCACCCAGGGCAGCAACAGGTTCTGGTCGTGGGTCACGCGCAGCTCGTTCTGACTGAAGCGCTCGGCCAGCTCGGCGGCGGCTTCCATCTGGGCGTCGGTGATGTCGCCGGGTGGCAGGGCCGCGCGCTTGAGCGAGAGCGTCACGCCGCGGTAGCCGCTCAGGCGGTGGGCGTGCACATTGCGCTCCAGCCAGCGCTTGTAGCCACCCTGGGCGCCTTCGAAGATGTCTGTGGCGGGCAGGGCGCTCACGCCGGCCGGGGTCGTGAAGCTGGCCGCCACGCGGTCCAGCTCGGCCTGCGGGATCAGGTGCTCGTGGCCGCCGGCGTCATCGCTGAGGATCTGCTGGAACTCGGTGTTGACCGCGTCGAAGAAGGCCTGGCCCTCGGCCTTGACCAGGATCTTGATGCGCGCCTTGTACTTGTTGTCGCGGCGGCCGTGCAGATTGTACACGCGCATGATCGCGGTCGTGTAGGACAGGAGGTCCTCTTCCGGCAGGAAGTCGCGGATCTTCTTGGCGACCATGGGTGTGCGCCCCTGCCCGCCGCCGACATAGACGGCAAAGCCGATCTCGCCCTTTTCGTTCTTCTTCAGGTGCAGGCCGATATCGTGCACCTGGATCGCCGCGCGGTCGCGCTCGGCGCCGGTGACGGCGATCTTGAACTTGCGCGGCAGGAAGGAGAATTCCGGATGCACGGACGACCACTGGCGCAGGATTTCCGCATAGGGACGCGGATCGGCGACCTCGTCGGCCGCAGCGCCGGCGAAGTGATCGGCCGTCACGTTGCGAATGCAGTTGCCGGAGGTCTGCAGCGCGTGCATCTCGACGGTGGAAAGGTCGGCCAGCGCATCCGGCAGTTCGGACAGTTTCGGCCAGTTGTACTGGATGTTCTGGCGCGTGGTGAAGTGACCGTAGCCGCGGTCGTACTTGCGGGCGATATAGGCCAGCATGCGCATCTGGCGCGAATTCAGCGTGCCGTAGGGAATGGCGACGCGCAGCATGGGGGCGTGGCGCTGCACATACCAGCCGTTTTGCAGGCGCAGGGGGCGGAACTCGTCATCGCTCAGGGTGCCGGCCAGATTGCGCTCCAGCTGGTCGCGGAACTGGGCGGCGCGGGCGCGCACGAACTGGCGGTCGAAGTCGGTATAGGCGTACATGGCTTGCGCGTTACTACGAAATCAGTGAATCACTTTCCAGCCGGCCATCAACAGGGACAGGCACAGCAGGGTGCGCACCACCCCATCGGGCAGGCGGCGGGTGAGCTGGGCGCCCAGCCAGATGCCGGGCACCGAGCCGATCAGCAGGGGCACCAGCAGCAGCCAGTTCACATGGCCCAGCGTGGCGTGGCCGATGCCGGCCACCAGGGTCAGGGGCACGGCGTGGGCGATGTCGCTGCCCACGATGTACTTGGCTTGAAGGCGCGGATAGATCAGCAGGATCAGGGTGGCGCCGATGGCGCCGGCGCCGATGGACGAGAGCGAGACCAGCACACCCAGGATCACCCCCGAGGCCACGGTGAGCGCGGGCTTGCGCGACTCGGGCAGGTAGCGCTCCAGGCGTAGGCCCAGGGCCTGCCAGCTCTTCTTGAAGGCCACCACCACGGCGGTGAGCAGCAGGGCGATGCCCAGGGAGAAGGAGAGGGTGCTGGCCCAGCCCTTGGTGATGCCGGTGAGGTGCATCAGGGCCACGGTGGCCATGGAGGCCGGGATGGAGCCGGCCAGCAGCAGGCCGGTGATGCGCCAGTTCACATGGCCGTGGCGCGCATGGGCCACCGAGCCGGAAACCTTGGTCAGGGCGGCGAACCAGAGATCGGTGCCGATGGCCACCGCCGGGTTGAGCTTGAAGACCGAGAGCAGCAGCGGGGTCATCAGCGAGCCGCCGCCGACACCGGTGATGCCGACGATCAGGCCGACGCCGAAGCCGCTTGCGATCGCAATCCAGTCCAACAACAAATCCGCTGCTCCCGATGGGTGGGGCCGGGAACGGGACTCCCAGGCCTAGGTGCCGGACTGTATGGAAGCTTTATATATATAAGAACTACAAATTCGTAGATTGCTTATTCGTGAATAAGCATATCAAGCCGTCGGCATAGCCGGAAGGCCGGCGCATCAGCCCTCGGCCAGCCGGCGCAGGGCCGCCACCTGCTCGGCAATGCGTGGCGGCAGGGGTTCGCGGCCATCCAGCATCGCCTGGATCAGCCGGGCGTTGGCATCGGCCTCGCAGTCGGGCGAGAGCGGCCAGTCGAGATCGGTGCTGTCGGCCGGATGCAGGTCCAGGCGCTGGCCGTCCAGAAAGCCGTAGAGCTGGGCGCGGCGGCGCAGATGGGCATAGGCCTCGCCCTCGCTGGCGCGCATCAGCAGGCCGCGGTGGCCCTCGGCGCTTTGCGCCACCAGGGCCTGACCCATGCTGTCCAGGTACTCGGGGTGGGTCACCGCCACCACGCGCACGCTGCGGCCGGGGGCCGCGTCTAGCAGCTTGGCCACGCTGTGCCCGCTGTTGCGCACGCCCAGGCGGGGGCGCAGGGCCATCAGGGCGTCCAGCCCGGGGTTGAGCCGGGCCAGGGGCAGCACGGCCAAGCGGCGGCCGGCGAGCTGAGCCTCGGCCTGTTCCACGGATTCTGCGGCCGGCAGACCCAGGGCCTGCAGCAGTTCGAAGGGGCTCTGCCGGCTGTCGAAATCATGCCGGCCGAAGATCAGCACCGGCACGCCCGCGCGCGCCAGCAGCAGGGCCACCAGAGGCATGAGATTGGCCTGCTTGCGCGCGCCGTTGAAGGTGGGCAGCAGCACGCAGCGCGGCCCGCCCGCCGGCACCGCCAGCCGGGCCGTGCGCGCCTGCATGGCGCGCCAGAAGCCGGCCAGCTCGTCCGCGCTCTCGCCCTTGATGCGCAGGGACAGCAGGATGGCGCCCAGCTCCAGCGCCGGCACCGTGCCATCCAGCATGGCGCCGAACAGAGCCTGGGCCTGCTCGGCACTCAGGTCGCGGGCGCCGCGCGTGCCGCGGCCGATTTCCTTGATCAGGGGGGCGAACTCCATGCCGGCAGTGTAGGCTCGCGCCCGACAACACAAGGGGAGATGGCATGGCATCCGGGCTGGGTGGGGGCGGCGCGTGGCGGGGCGCGATGGCGGCGCTGCTGGCGCTGGGTCTGGCTCCAGGGCTGCGGGCCCAGGGCCTGAGCGGCCCGCCTGACCACCTGCCGCTGAATCACCCGCGGCTGCGGGCCGCGCTGGACTTTCCGCTTGCCTTCAAGCCGGGGCAGTTGTCGGTGCAGGCTTGGCGCGAGCGGGCCGCTCCGGCTGCCCGGGCCCTGATGCTGCCCGATGGCGATCCGGCGCAAGACCCGACCCCGTTTGCGCCCCAGCTGCTGGCCGAGCAGGACCGGGGCGCCTACCTGGCCCAGCGCCTGAGCCTGCAGCTCGATGCCGACAGCCGCGTGCCGGCCCTGATGCTGCGGCCCAAGGGGCCGGGACCCTTTCCGGCCGTGCTGCTGCTCCACGATCACGGCGCTCGCTTCGATATCGGCAAGGAGAAGCTGATCCGGCCCTGGGATGACGCGCCGCGCGAGGCGGCGGCCCAGGCCTGGGCGCAGCGCTATTTCTCCGGCCGCTTCCTCGGCGACGAGCTCGCCGCCCGCGGCTACCTCGTGCTGGCCCTGGACGCTCTGGGATGGAGCGAGCGGGGCGCCGCGGGCTTTGGTCGCGAGGATCAGCAGGCCCTGGCCGCCAATCTCTTCAATCTGGGCAGCTCCTGGGCCGGGCGCGTGGCGCGCGACGACTGGCGCGCCGCCCGCTTCCTGGCCAGCCGGCCCGAGGTGGATGCCCGGCGCGTGGCGGCCCTGGGTTTCTCCATGGGCGCCCAGCGCGCCTGGCAGCTCTCGGCCCTGTCCGACGATGTGCGGGCCGCGGTGGCCGTGTCCTGGATGGCCAGCCTGCCCGGCCTGATGGTGCCCGGCAACAACCAGCTCAAGGGACAGTCGGCCTACGCCATGCTGCACCCCGGCCTGGCACGGCTGCTGGACTATCCCGATGTGGCAGCGCTGGCGGCGCCCAAGCCCTTGCTGGTCTATGCCGGTCAGCGCGATGCGCTGTTCCCTCCAGCCGCCGTGGAACCCGCCTTTGCCAGCCTGCTGCGGGTCTGGTCGGCCTGGGGCGCGGAGGCGCGTTTGCAGACCCGCTGGTGGCCGGCGGGCCATGAGTTCAATGCCGAGATGCAGGCGACGGCCTGGGACTGGCTGGCCGAGCAGCTGGCGCAGCCCGCGCCCGGGCTCAGCGATCCTGGCGCGTCACGCTGATGCGCAGCGGCGTGGCCTTGAGCAAGACCTGGCCCTGGCTGTCCAGGAAGCGGGCTTCCAGCTCGTAGTCGCCGCGTGGCAGGTCCAGCACGGCCTCGGTGCGGCCGTCCTTGAGGTCCAGGCGCTGCACACTGGCGCCGCCGCGGTTGATCTGCACGGAGAAATGGCCGCTGTCCTTCACCGCCTGGCCGGCCGGCGCAACGCCCAGACCCACCACGCCCAGGCTCAGCACAAAGGGGCTGTTGACGCTTTCCTCGGCGCGCAGATTCTTGATATAGACCTCGCGCTCGCCCGAGCGCGGGGCGCTGACCTGGTCCTGGTACCAGGCGGCGCAGCTCTCCTCGAAGCGCGCCGGGTCGATGCGCAGCGGTGCGGCGGTGCGACGGCCCACCACCTCGATGGTGATCTCGCGGCTGTAGACGAAGTAGGGCCGGTGCTCATGGTCGGCGAAGAGCAGGCGCAGGGTGTGCTTGCCGGGCGGCAGGTCCAGCTCGGCCCCGGTCTGGCCCTTGCCGAAGTGCTTGTGGGTGTTGGAGAAGGGAATCTGGGCGCGGTGGTCGCGCGGCAGCGGGGTGTCGATCAGGATGTGGTGGTGGCCGGCCTGGGCATGCTGATGCCCGGCCGGGATCACGCCCATGCCGCGCACGCCGAAATCGACCCAGAAGGGCGAACGCACGGCATAGCCCTGACGCAGATTGGTGAAGCTCACGGCCACCGGCTCGCGCAGATCCAGGGCGGTGCGCTCGGCCGTGTAGCTCTGCCAGCAGCGCCGGCCCAGGGGATCGCTGGCGCCGGTCTGGGCCAGGGCGGGGCCGGCCGTGGCCAGGGTCAGCAGGCAGAGCAGCAGGCCGCGGGTGCGGCGTGAGCGGGGGCGGGCGGGGGCGGGGGCGGGGGCGGGGGCGGGGGCAGCGTGGGGCATCGGAACTCCTTGCGCCGCATTGTGGCGCCGGCCCATGACGGCCGGCCCCGCCCGTTCTGGGGATGCTCGGTGGCGTTCGGGCATTCAGCTGCGGCCCAGCACCAGGGTCAGCAGCAGGCAGCTGTCCTGCTCGGCCAGCAGCGCATGCGGCTCGCCGCCACGCAGCACGGTGAGCTGGCCGGCCGCCAGCGGCATCTCGATGCCCGGCAGGCTCAGCCGCACCCGCCCGGCCAGGCATTGCAGCAGCAGCTCGCCGGCCACCTTGTGCTCGGGCAGGCGCTGACCGGCGTGCAGCACCATATGCAGCAGCTGCAGTTGCTCGGTCTTGATCAGGCTGGTGCTGGGGCTGTCGGTGCTGCCGTCGGCCAGCGGGGCCAGGTCGATCAGCTGGGCATGCCGGGCATGGGTGAGGGCCATGGCGATCTCCTGCGGCGGATGTGGTGTATTGATTCTGATGCAGGCACGGGCCGCCTGGGAGGCAAATGAAAAAGCCGCCCTAGGGCGGCTTTGCCGGGCGTCGCCCCGCGCAGGCTTACTTGGCCGAGGCCACGGGCTTGCCGGCGGCCAGGGGCTCGGTGCCGGGCACCGGCTGGCCATCCTTCTCGGCCGAGCGGTCGAAGACCAGGGACTTGCCGAACACCAGCTGCACCCAGGTGGGGTAGGTGTAGGCCGTGCCCTTGTTGTGGTCGATGATGGCGCCGATACCGCCGCCGATCAGGATATTGCCCGCCATGCCGGCATTGGCGCGCGAGATGGCGCGAGCCACGGCTTCCGGGTTCTCCGGATGCTTGCAGACGATGTCCAGGTCCTTGCCCGAGCGGCGCACCTGGGTGGTTTCGCCCGACTTGGTGCTGGTGGTGCCGTAGTCATTGGTGATGCTGCAGGCGGCGCCCGAGACCGTCACGCCGGCGGCGTTCAGGGTCTCGATGCGCATGGGCTGGTTGCTGTCGTTCACGATGGAGGCGCAGCCGGTCAGTGCGGCGGCGCCGGCAGCGATCAGGGCAAGCTTGAACATGGGGATGAAAGTCCTCTTTATGGCTTTTGTGAAACGCCGACGCGGGTGCGGCAAAGCCGCGCCCGCCTCCCGCGGCGCCAATCTCGGGAGTTTGGGTGTACCGGTGAAGACTGAGTCGGAGCGAGGCTCAACGACGTTCGGGCCGGATGCCCGCAGCGCCTGACGCTGCGGTTCCGGCCGCTCCCTCCGCTGGACTCTTCTCGGTCTTGTCGGGTGCTGGTGCACCTTCTGTTCACGTATTGTCACAGTTCTCGGGCCGGTCTCCGGCCGGGTCTTTCCCTCAGACGGGGCTTCTAGAATCGCGGCCATGTCTTCCCTGTCTCGTCGGAGCCTGCTGCTGGCTCCTCTGGCGCTGGCCGCCTGCTCCAGCGTGCCCCTGATCGGCGGCCCCACGGCGCCGGCCACCCCTCCGGCCATCGATACCCCGCCGCCGGGGCCGCGGCCCACACCCAAGCCGCCGCGCATCGGCCTGGCCCTGGGCGGCGGCGCGGCGCGCGGCTTTGCCCATATCGGTGTGATCCAGGTGCTGGAGGAAAACGGCATCGGCGTGGACCTGGTGGCGGGCACCTCGGCCGGCTCCCTGGTTGCGGCGCTGTATGCCTCGGGCAAGAACGGCAAGGAGATGCAGACCCTGGCCGAGGGTATGGACGAGGGCGCGATCACCGACTGGGCCTTTCCGGGCCGCGGCCTGATCCGCGGCGAGGCCCTGGCGCGCTTCGTGCGCGAGCGCACCGGCCACAAGACCATCGAGCAGATGGCGATTCCCCTGGGCATTTTGGCCACCGACCTGGCCGATGGCTCGGGCGTGCTCTTCCGCAGCGGCGACACCGGCACGGCCGTGCGCGCCTCCAGCGCGGTGCCGGCGGTGTTCCAGCCGGTGAAGATTGCCGGGCGCGAGTATGTGGACGGTGGCCTGGTGGCGCCGGTGCCGGTGCGCCAGGCGCGCCAGATGGGAGCCGAGCTGGTGATCGCGGTGGACATCAGCTCGCCGCCCGAGGACAAGCCCCTGGGCGACGCGATGCGCATGCTGCTGCAGACCTTTGCCATCATGAGCCGCAGCATCAACAACTACGAGCTGCGCGAGGCCGATGTGGTGATGCGCCCGCAGCTGCTGGGCATAGGCAGCGCCGACTTCACGGCCCGGCGCCGCAGCATCCAGGCCGGGCGCGAGGCCGCCCTGGCCCTGCTGCCGGCGCTGCGCCAGCGCATCGAGGCCAAGACGCGCTGAGTGCAGACGCGCTGCGCTGAGGCTCAGCGCGCCGGCAGGCCCAGCTCGCGGCGGAACTCGCTCGTCATGCGCTGGTAGCTGCCATTGCGGCGCAGCTCGACCAGGCCCTGGCCGAACTGCTCGGCCAGCTTGCGGCCCTCGGGGTGGTTCTTGGAGAAGGCGATCCAGAAGCCGTCCTGCGAGATGCGGCCCAGGCGCCGCACCTTGCCCTGCAGGGCCGGGTCGCCCTGGATGCGCAGCATGCCGGGCATGGTGTTGAGCAGGATGTAGTCCACCCGGCGGCTCAGCAGCATGCGCAGCAGCAGCTTGTCCGAGGTGGCACCGCTGCGCTGTATGGCCGGGTCGCGCATGAACTCGGTGGGGTAGGTGTAGCCATTGGTATAGCCCACGCTGTGCCCGCGCAGGTCGGCCAGGCTGAGCTCGCCGCCCGTGTGCTCGGCAGGGCCGAAGATGGCCAGCTCCTCCTCGAACATGGGCGGCTCGTGCCAGTGGTAGAGCGTCCGGTTCTCGGCGGTGATGGTGGCGTTGAAGCAGCCGGCGGCCCCGCCCTCCTTGGCCGCGCGCATGCAGCGGGCAAAGGGCATGGACTGCAGGCGCACCGCCACGCCCTGGCTGGCGAAGGCCGCGCGCACCAGCCGCACCGCAAAGCCCTGGGGTTCGCCGTCCGGGCCCTGGCTGGCATAGGGCGGCCAGTCGTCTTCCACCGCGATCAGGGGCTGGGCGCGCAGGGCGCTGGCGCCAAGCAGCAGCAGGCACAGGCAGAGCAGGAGCCGACCCAAGAGCAGGGGCCGGCAGGGCCGGGCGAGGGGGGACGCGAACATGGCGGACCGGGGCGTGGACGCCTCATTGTGAGCACAGGCCCGGGGCGGAGCAAGGCGCGGCACTTCGGGATGCTCCGTAGGCCCTGTCCCTGGAACAGGTGGCGCCGCCGGGCGAGGCGTCAGGACTCGGGGTGCTGGGCCAGCAGGGCGCCCAGCTCGGCGGCCGAGCGCAGTTCCAGCTTGGCAAAGACCCGGGCGCGGTAGACCTCGACGGTGCGCATGGCCAGGGCCAGGTCGGCGGCGATCTGCTTGTTCAGGCGACCGGCGGCCACCATGCGCATCACATCGCGCTCGCGCGGGGTCAGGCTGGCCAGGCGGGCACGCACCTCGGCGTCCCGCGCGGCATCGGCGCCCTGGGCCGCGGCCACGTCCAGGGCCTGCTGGATGCGGTCCACCAGGGTGTTGTCGCTATAGGGCTTCTCCAGGAAGTCGAAGGCGCCCTTCTTCAGCGCGTCCACCACCATGGGAATGTCGCCATGCCCGCTGAGAAACAGCACCGGCTGGCGCAGGCGGCGGGCGATCAGGGCTTCGTGCAGGGCCAGGCCGCTCATGCCCTCGTTCATGCGCACGTCCAGCACAAAGCAGCCGGGCGGCACCTGCGGCCAGCTGTCCAGGGCGGCAAGCAGGGCCTCGCCGCTCTCGAAGGCCTGAACCTGCAGGCCGCGCGAGCGCAGCAGAAAGCCCAGGGCCTGACGCACCGCGGGTTCGTCGTCCACCAGATAGACGGTCATGCCCCCGGGCTGGGGGCGGGGCTGGGGCGGCTGGTTCATGGGGGCGGGGCCTCCTCGGCGTCGGGGGTGTCCGTGGTATCGCCAGCATCGGCGGCCTCGGCGCGCCAGTAGGGCAGGGTGAAGCTGAACAGGGCGCCACCGCCGGGCGCCTCGCTGGCATCCAGCACGCCGTGGTGCGATTCCACCAGGGAGCGGCAGATGGCCAGGCCCAGGCCCATGCCCTCGCGCTTGGTGGAGAAGAAGGGCTGGCAGAGCTCGCGCACGCTGCGGCCCTGCAGGCCGGGGCCGCTGTCGCGCACATCCACCCGGGCGAAGTCGGCGCCGGCCCCGGCGATGCGCAGCACGATCTCGCGCCGCTCGCAGCCCGCCATGGCATCGGCCGCATTGCGCAGCAGATTGATCAGCACCTGCTCCAGCAGCACGGGATCACCCCGCACCGGGGCCAGGCCCGGCTCCAGCTGCAGGCTCCAGCTGACGCCGCGCCGCGCCAGCTCCTGCTGCAGCAGGCCCAGGGCCTGGCGGGCCACATGGGCCAGATCCACCGCCTCATCGAGTGGCTCATGGCGCGAGAGGAATTCGCGGATGCGGGCCACGATGCGGCCTGCCTGGGCGGCGTGCTCGCCCAGACTCTGCAGCGCGTCCAGGATCTCGGCGTCGCGGATGCCGCGCGCGCGCAGGGCATTGCCCAGGCCCGCGCTGTAGCTGCTCATCACGGTGAGCGGCTGGTTCAGCTCATGGGCCAGGGTGGAGGCGATCTCGCCCAGGGTGGTGAGCCGCGCATGGTGGGCCAGCTGCTCGAACTGGCGGCGCTCGCGGGCCTCGGCGGCGCGGGCCTCGGTGATGTCCAGCACCGAGCCCATCCAGCCCACATGCTGGCCGGCGGCATCGATCAGGGGCGCGTCCAGCACCAGCACCTGGACCGTGCGCCCGCTGCTGTGGCGCCAGCTGGCCTCGTAGCCGCCGGGTGGCGCGCCGCCGGCCAGATTCCGGCGGTGGCGGATCATGGCGGCCTCGGTGTCGTCGGGCTGCCAGTAGGGGTAGGGCACCTGGGCGCCCACCAGCTGCTCGGGCGCCATGCCCACCAGATCGGCAAAGCGCCGGTTCACATAGAGCAGGCGGCCGTCCAGATCGCGGGCGCGCAGGCCCACCTGCATGGAGTCTTCCATGGCGCGGCGCCAGGCGGCCTCGGTGCGCCAGGCATTGCCGGCCGCCAGCACCTGCTGCATCTGACGCCGCAGCAGCCAGCTGGCCCAGGCCACCAGGGCCAGAAAGCCCCCGATCAGCAGCAGGGGCAGGCGCTGGTGCCAGGGCTTGAGCGCGTCGCGCGCGCTGAGCTCGATGAAGACGCCGGGCAGGGGCGGGTCGAAGGAGATGCGGTGCATCAACGCGCCCTCGGGGGCGGGTGCGGCCTGGGGCCGGTCGCTGGCGCTGGAGATCTCCTGGCCGAAGGCATCGACCAGGCGCACCTCGTAGCGCCGGGCCAGCCACCAGGGCATGTACTGGCGCAGCAGCTCGGCCGGCTGCAGGCGCGCAATCAGCTCGCCGCGCTCCGCCCCATGGGCATCGCGCACGGGCGCGTGCAGATGCACCGAGAGCCCGGCCGCGGGTGCTCGCGCCTGCGGGACGGAGCGAGGCACTTCTTCCAGCAGGCGGTGCCGGGCATCCAGCCAGGTCACGCTGACCCAGCCGCGGCGCAGGGCCTGCAGCAGCTGGGCGTCCTGCTGCAGCTGCGGGGCGCGCTGCGGGTTGTGGTGGGCCTTGCCCAGGCCCTGGGCCATCAGCTCCAGGCGCTGCTGCTCCTGTACCACCACGCCGCGCAGCGTCGCCTCCAGCGAGAGGGCGTCGGTGATCAGGGTGGCCTGCTGGTTCTCGACCTCCACCTGGTCGTCGTGCTGCAGCCACACCACGACCAGGGCCACGAAGATCAGGGCCAGCAGCAGGGGCAGCCACCACAGGCCCAGGCGCGGCGCGGGCGCCGGCGGCTGCTGCAAGGGCGTGCTGGGATCGGGCATGCGGGCAGTCTATGCGAGCCCCCGGGGCCGGCAGGGCCCGGCCGGGCCGCGATGCGGATATCCACACTGCCGCGGCCGGCCGGCTTTGGCGAGCATGCGTGCATCCCACTATTCCGATCCGGAGACAAGCATGAGCTCGACCCTGTCACGCCGCCTGCTGCTGGCCCTGCCCCTGGCCCTGGGCGCCGCCTTCAGCCTGCCCGCCCAGGCCCAGGCCCCCATCGTCATCAAGTTCAGCCATGTGGTGGCGCCCGACACGCCCAAGGGCAAGGGCGCCCAGCGCTTCAAGGAGCTGGTGGAGGAGCGCAGCAAGGGCCGGGTCAAGGTCGAGGTCTACCCGAACAGCCAGCTCTACAAGGACAAGGAAGAGATGGAGGCGCTGCAGCTGGGCTCGGTGCAGATGCTGGCGCCCTCGCTGGCCAAGTTCGGACCCCTGGGCGTGAAGGAGTTCGAGGTCTTCGACCTGCCCTTCCTGTTCAAGGACGACGCAGCCTTCCGCAACACCACCCAGACCCTGGGCATGGAACTGTTCAAGAAGCTGGAGCCCAAGGGCATCAAGGGCCTGGCCTTCTGGGACAACGGCTTCCACATCATGTCGGCCAACAAGCCCCTGCACCATGTGGCGGACTTCAAGGGCCTGAAGATGCGCATCCAGTCCAGCAAGGTGCTGGACGCCCAGATGCGCGCCCTGGGCGCGATCCCGCAGGTGATGGCTTTCAGCGAGCTCTACCAGGCCCTGCAGTCGGGCGTGGTGGACGGCACCGAGGGCGTGCCTTCCAACTTCCTGACGCAGAAGACCTACGAGGTGCAGAAGCACACCACCCTGTCCAACCACGGCCACCTGGCCTATGCGGTGATCGTGAACAAGAAGTTCTTCGACGGCCTGCCGGCCGATATCCGCGCCATCCTGGAAGGCGCGGTGGCCGAGTCCACCACCTATGCCAATGCCATCGCGGCCACCGAGAACGCCCAGGCCCTGGAGAAGATCAAGGCCAGCGGCAAGAGCACGGTCTATGCGCTGACGCCGGCCGAGGTCAATGAGTGGAAGCTGGCCCTGATGCCGGTGCACAGGGAAATGGAAAGCCGGGTGGGCAAGGCCACCGTCGAGGCCGCCTACAAGGCCGCGGGCTTCCAGGCCCCCAAGTAAATCCCCCCGCTTCAGCCGGGCCCCGGCCCGCGGCCGCCCTCGCTCTGCCGGGGCGCCGCGGTCGTGCCCGGCGACCATCATCGAGGAGATCCGCCATGAGCTTGCGCTGGCTGGATAGAGTGGAAGAGACCCTGATCGCGGCCCTGATGGGTGCGGCGACCCTGGTCATCGCAATGGCGGTGCTGCACCGCTTCCTGGCCGGTGTGCCGCTGCTGCAGGACTGGGTGATACGCATCGACGTGAGCTGGGCCCAGGAGCTGTGCATCTATATGTTCGTCTGGATGGCCAAGTTTGGCGCCGCCTATGGGGTGCGCGCGGGCACCCATGTGGGCGTGGACGTGCTGGTGCGCAAGCTCCCGCCCGAGAAGGCCCGCTACCTGGTGATCTTCAGCCTGCTGGCCGGCGCGGTCTTCACCGCCACCATCGGCACCCTGGGCGCCACCTTTGTGTGGGAGAACGGCGCGCATTACGCCTTCTTCCACACCCTGGGCCTGCCCATGGGCGATCTTTTCGAGGGGCCCACCTCGCCCGACCTGGAGATCCCGACCTGGATCGCCTATAGCTGTGTGCCCCTGGGTTCCTACCTGATGTGCTTTCGCTTCCTGCAGGTCTGCTGGACCTTCCTGAAGACCGGTCATGTGCCGCACGCCGATCACGGCCATGTCGATGGCGTCGATGAGGGCAAGGAGCAAGCCGCATGAACACCCTGATCATCTTCACCCTGCTGGTGCTGCTGATGCTCACCGGCATGCCGATCTCGATCTCGCTGGGCCTGACGGTCCTGACCTATCTCTTCACGATGACCAATGTGCCGATCGAATCGGTGGCATTGAAGCTGTTCACCGGCATCGAGAAGTTCGAGATCATGGCCGTGCCCTTCTTCATCCTGGCGGGCAACTTCCTGACCCATGGCGGGGTGGCGCGGCGCATCATCCATTTCGCCACCACCATGATCGGCCACTGGTACGGCGGCCTGGGTCTGGCGGGCGTGATGGCCTGTGCCATGTTCGCGGCCATCTCCGGCTCCTCGGTGGCCACTGTCGTCGCGGTCGGCTCCATCATCCTGCCGGCCATGACCAAGCAGGGCTACCCCAAGGAGTTCGGCGCCGGCGTGATCACCACCTCGGGCGCCCTGGGCATCCTGTTCCCGCCCTCGATCAATCTGGTGATGTTCTCCATCGCCACCGCCGGCATGACGGCCACCGGTCCGAATGGCGAGGCCGTGGGCACGGCCTCGGTGGGCCAGCTCTTCATGGCCGGCGTGGTGCCGGGCTTGTGCCTGTCGGTGCTGCTGGGCATCACCACCTGGCGCCGCGCCAAGAAGCATGACTACCCGCGCCTGCCCAAGGCCAGCTGGGCCGAGCGCTTCAAGGCTTTCCGCGAGAGCTTCTGGGGCCTGATGCTGATCGTCGTGGTGATCGGCGGCATCTACAGCGGCAAGTTCACGCCCACCGAGGCGGCGGCGGTGGCCGCGGTCTACGCCTTCGTGATCGCCGTCTTCGTCTACAAGGACATGAGCCTCAAGGACGTGCCCAAGGTGCTGCTGCGCGCCGCGGCCATGAGCTCCATGCTGCTCTACATCATCACCAATGCGGTGCTGTTCAGCTTCCTGATGGCCAGCGAGCAGATCCCGCAGACCATGGCGGCCTGGATGTCGGCCCAGGGCTTCGGCCTGGTGGTCTTCCTGCTGCTGGTCAACCTGATCCTGCTGGGCGCGGGCAACTTCATGGACCCGGCGGCCATCGTGCTGATCATGGCGCCCATCCTCTTCCCGGTGGCCGTGAAGCTGGGCGTGGATCCCATCCATCTGGGCATCCTGATGGCGGTGAACATGGAGGTGGGCCTGTGCCACCCGCCGGTGGGCCTGAACCTCTATGTGGCCTCGGGCATCACCAAGATGGGCATCACCGAGCTGACCGTGGCGGTCTGGCCCTGGCTGCTGACCATGCTGGGCTTCCTGCTGGTGGTGACCTACTGGCCGGGGCTCAGCCTGGCCCTGCCGCGCCTGCTGGGCATGGCGGCCTGAGCGACAGCCTGGGCAGCGGCGAGCGCAGGGCGAGGCGGGCAGCGGCACAATGCGGCCGATGAGCGCGATCCCCCTGTTCCCGCTGCAGTCGCCGCTGTTTCCCGGCGGCCTGCTCTCCCTGCGCATCTTCGAGCCACGCTATCTGGACCTGATCCAGCGCTGCGAGAAGAGCGGCGAACCCTTTGGCGTGGTGATGCTCACCGAGGGCATGGAGGTGCGCCAGCGCGGCGCGGGCGAGGGCTTTCTGACCGAGCGCTTCGAGCGCCTGGGTACCCTGGCCCATCTGGAGCGGGTGGAGCGGCCGCGGCCGGGCCTGCTGCAGATCCGCTGCCTGGGGGGACGGCGCTTTCGGCTGGGCGAGCCTCACTGCCTGCCGCACGGCCTGTGGATGGGTGAGGCCGAGCTGCTGGACGAGGAGCTGGAACTGCCCGTGCCCGAAGACCTGCGCACCCTGGCGCCGCTGATGCAGCGCCTGCTGCACACCCTGGAGACCGGCGCCGCCGCCGAGGATCTGCCGGTGCAGCCCCCCTACCGCTGGGACGACTGCGCCTGGCTGGCCAATCGCTGGTGCGAGCTGCTGCCCCTGCCCCTGGCCGAGAAGCAGCGCCTGCTGGCCCTGGACAACCCCTTGCTGCGCCTGGAGCTGATCGGGGATCAGCTGGAGCGCCTGCGTCAGCCCTGAGGCCGGCGTTCAGGCGAGCTTGAAGACCGAGACCACCTCGGCCAGGCGCTGGGCCTGCTCCCGCAGGGAGGCCGAGGCGGCGCTCGATTCCTCCACCAGGGCGGCGTTCTGCTGCGTCATCTGGTCGAGGTTGGCCACCGCCTGATTGACCTGGCCGATGCCGTCGCGCTGCTCGGTGGCGGCGGCGGCGATCTCGCCCATCAGATCGGTGACGCGCTGCACGCCGGTGAGGATTTCCTGCACCGCGGCCCCGGCGCTGGCGACCTCGGCCGTGCCGACCTCGACGGTCTCGACCGAGCGGGTGATCAGGGTCTTGATCTCCTTGGCGGCCTCGGCGGATCGCTGCGCCAGTTCGCGCACCTCCTGCGCCACGACCGCGAAGCCCTTGCCCGCTTCGCCCGCGCGGGCGGCCTCGACGCCGGCATTCAGCGCCAGCAGATTGGTCTGGAAGGAGATCTCGTCGATGACGGCGATGATCTGGGTGATCTTGCCGGAGGAGTCGCTGATCTGCTGCATGCGTGCGCTGACCTGGGTGCCGGCCTGGCTGCCGCGGGCGGCGGCCTCGGCGGCGGTCTGGGCCAGCTGGTTGGCTTGGCGCGCGGTGTCGGCCGACTGGCTGACAGCCCCGGTCAGCTCTTCCATGCTGGACGCGGTTTCCTCCAGATTGGAGGCGGTCTGCTCGGTGCGGGCGCTCAGGTCCTGGTTGCCGGTGGCGATCTGGGCGGCGGCGCTGGACACCGAGTCCACCCCGTCACGCACCTGGCTGACGACGGACCTCAGCTGGCCGACCATGCGCAGCAGCGCGCTCTGCAGCTGGGCTACCTCGTCCCGCCCCCGGACCTGCAGGCTGTGGGTCAGGTCGCCCTTGGCGACGGCCTGGGCCAGCTGCACCGATTCCGCCAGCGGGCGGGTGATGCGGCGCGTGATCACCAGACCCAGACCGGCGCCCAGCAGCACGGCCAGCGCCGTCATGCCCATCAGCAGCCAGCGGCTGCTGGCATAGATCTCATCGCCCAGCTTGTTGGCCTTGTCGGCCTCGGCGGTATTGAGCTCGACCAGCTCGTCCAGGGCCTTGTCCAGCGCGTTGTACTTGGGCAGACCGACCTTGGCCAGCAGGCGCAGCGCGTTCTCGGCATCGCCTTGCTGCAGCGCGTCCTGCATGGCGCGGCTATTGTCCAGATAGTCCGTCCACAGCGTCTGGATGTGCTTGATCTTCTCCAGATCGTCGGCCGTGTCGGCCAGCTTGGCGTAGGCGGCCAGACGGGCCTCCACCAGCTGGCGCGCCTCCTTCAGCGTGTCGGCCAGACCGGCACGCTCGCCAGGTTCCACCGTCATCAGGCGGTATTCGCGGGTGCGGTAGCGCGAGATCTGCTGGGCGGCGCTCTGGGCCTCGCGGCTGGAGGGCAGCAGCTGCTCGGCCATCAGGCTGGCCGTGTCGTTGACGCGGCCCAGCTGGATCAGGGCCGTCACACCCAGAACGGCGGTGATCAGCAGCACCAGGAAGAAGGCCAGGCTCAGCTTGGCGCCAACGGAAATACGATCTAGCAAGGGCATGCGAACGGGACTCTCGGGCAAAGGGGGAAGGGCGGCATGGCATCGGCCTGCATGCCCGTGAGTGCTTATTGTTGTACGTGTACGTTTAATGTGATCAATTGCATGCAAGAGACTTGGGGAGTTTTTAACGTTGCGAGCCGTATGAGTTAACGTACACAAACAATAACAATTTGTTGCGAAAGGAGGTGCTGCATATGGCAAGGAACACGGCAGGGGCGCGGGTGCGGGTGCGCCGCAGTCCGGCCGAGATGGCGGCGCTCAAACGCGAGATGCTGGAGCGCGCGAGGCAGATCTGTCGGGAGGAGGGGCCCGGCGGGCTGTCCATGCGGCGCATGGCCCAGGAGTTCGAGCTCTCGACCATGGCGCTCTACAGCTACTTTCCCAGCAAGCAGGCCTTGCTGGAGGGCTTGTGGCTGGAAGTGTTCGAGGCCTTGCTGGAGTGCTTGCTGCCGGTCTCGGCCGGGCAGCGTGCGCCGCACAAGGTGCTGGAGGCTCATGCGCGCGCCTTCATCGACTTCTGGGAGGCCCGCGCCGACCAGTTCCGCATGATCTATATGTCGCAGCAGCAGACCACCGGGGGCGAGGCCGTGGCCATGGCCGAGCAGCCGGCCTACCAGAAGCTGGTCTACCTGATACGCGAGCGAGTGGCTGCCTGCGCGCGGGGGCCGGCCGAGCCCAGCGAGGAGACGCTGAGCCTGCTGGCGGCGCAGATGGTGTCCAAGCAGCTGGGCTATCTGCTGCTGGTGCTGGGGGTGGCGCGCTACCCGCTGCGGGACCGCGATTCGCTGCGCGAGCAGGTGGTGCAGGACATCGTGTCAGGCGTGGTCGCGGGCTTGGGCTGAGGCGCGGGCACAAAAAAAGCCCGGCAGAGCCGGGCTTGAAGGGTACGTTTGGAAGCGGCTAGCTTCTTGGGTACCGAGGAGACAATCGATACGGACCTCAGGCGGCCGTGCGCTTGCTGGCGCGGCTGGCGGTCTGGGTGGCCTTGACGGCGGTGTTGGTCGCGGCCTGGAAGTTGGCTTCGGCCACTTCGGCGGCTTGCTTGGCGGCCTTGTGCACCGACTCGAAAGCGTTGTTGGCGGCGGCCACAGCCGACTTCACCAGGGCCACGGCGTTCTCGGTGCCGGCCGGGGCGTTCTTGGCGGCGCTGTCCACCACGGCGGCGAACTTCTTCTGGGCGTCGGCGATCTGGGCCTCGGCGACCTTCACCACTTCGGCATTGGTGCTGGCGGCGATGTCGTACAGATGGCGGCTGTAGGAAGCGGCCTTCTCGGCGCTGGGCTGCAGCAGGGCGGCTTGCAGGGCCAGCAGCTCCTGGGCGTCCTTGACGGACAGGGCGGCGTTGGCGGTCTCGGCAGCCTCACCCAGCGCGGTCTTGGCGACCTGCAGATTCAGTTCGACCAGCTTCTCGACGCCTTCGAAGGCCTTGTTGGTCAGACCGAAGAGGGTCTCGACATTGGCTTTGTGGGCAGCGAAAACTTGTTCGGCGGTCAGCATAGAGAGTGCTCCTGATACGGTTAAAAATGGGCCGGGGAGGAAACCTTCGGTGCCGTTCAATCAGAATTGCTGCACCGCAACATGATTCGAAGTATAGGGATGCCGGGGCGGATTGCAAGCACTTTTTGTGCATTGCAGCAAAACCGGATCGCATTTAGAGAGCCACCCCCACCGGCGCCAGCTTGAGGCCTGGGCATGACCCGGCGGTGACAGGCGCGCCGGCACGTTCGGGCCGCAGCGGTTATGGTGCGCGGCCATGCAAGCCTTTCATGCCGACGCCCACAGCCTGGCCCTGCCGCCGGGCCACCGCTTTCCGCAGAGCAAGTACCGCCTGCTGCGCGAGCAGCTGGAGGCCGACCCGCAGGGCCTGCGCATCCGGGCGGCCGAGCCTGCCAGCGAGGGCGAGCTGCTGCTGGCCCACACGCCGGACTATGTGGATGCGGTGCTGCAGGGCACGCTCTCGGCCGCCCAGCAGCGCGAGATCGGCTTTCCCTGGTCGCCCTCCATGGCCCAGCGCTCGCGCTGCTCGGTGGGCGCCACTCTGATGGCGGCGCGCGCCGCCCTGGCCGAGGGCGTGGCCGCCAATCTGGCCGGCGGCACCCACCATGCCTATGCGGACAAGGGCTCGGGCTACTGCGTGTTCAACGATGTGGCCGTGGCCGCGCGCCAGATGCAGGCCGAGTGGCACCGCCAGCGCCGCGAGCTGCTGCGCGTGCTGGTGATCGACCTGGATGTGCACCAGGGCAATGGCACGGCCGCCATCTTTGCCCAGGACAGCACGGTCTTCACCTTCTCCATGCATGGGGCCAGGAACTTCCCCTTCCGCAAGGAGCCCAGCGATCTGGACGTGGACTTGCCCGACGGCTGCACCGATGAACCCTATCTGGCCGCCCTGGACGAGGCCCTGGACCAGGTCTGGGCACGCTGGCCCCTGCCGGGCCTGGCCTTCTACCTGGCCGGGGCCGATCCGCATGAGGGGGACCGCCTGGGCCGGCTGAAGCTGACAACCGAGGGCCTGCGCGAGCGCGACCGGCGCGTCTTCGCGGCCCTGCGCCGCCGCCAGGTGCCGGTGGCCGTGTCCATGGCCGGCGGCTATGGCCATGAGCTCAGTACCACCGTGGCGGTGCAGGTGAATACCCTGAGGGAAGCCGCGCACAGCTGGGCCGCCTGGCAGGCCGGTGGATGAAAGAATCGGAGCCCATGAGCAGCGCGCCCACCTCCTCTCGACCCCAGGCCCAGGGCCGCGCCGCCTTTGCGCGCTTCGTGCCCCTGTCCACCCGCTGGATGGACAACGACATCTACGGCCACCTCAACAACGTTATCTACTACAGCCTCTTCGACACCGCGGTGAATCAGTACCTGATCGAGCAGGGCGCGCTGGACATCCATGGTGGCGCCGTGATCGGCCTGGTGGTGGAGACGCACTGCAACTTCTTCGCATCCCTGGCCTTCCCGCAGCGCATCGAGGCCGGCCTGCGCGTGGCGCAGCTGGGTCGCTCCAGCGTGCGCTACGAGATCGGTCTCTTCGCCGAGGGCGAGCCCCTGTCCGCCGCCTGCGGCCATTTCGTCCATGTCTATGTGGAGCGCGAGAGCCGCCGGCCGGTGGCTGCGCTGCCGCCCGCCACCCTGAATGCCCTGAAAGGACTGCAACTGCCATGAGCTCGTTCTCCGCCTTCGAGTCGCCCGACAGCGCCGCCACCGCCGCCATCAAGGCCGCCATCGAGACCCGGCATTCCATGCGCGCCTACCTGCCGCGCCCGGTGGAGCGGGCCCTGATCGAAGACATCCTGCGCACCGCCTCGCGGGCGCCCTCGGGCACCAACACCCAGCCCTGGCAGGTGCATGTACTCACCGGCGCGGCCAAGGCGCGGCTCTCGCAGCGCATCACGGCCGCCTATGACGACCCGGAGGAGCTGGCCACCCATGGCGAGGAGTACGCCTACTACCCGCGCGAATGGGTCTCGCCCTATATCGACCGCCGCCGCAAGGTGGGCTGGGATCTCTACGGCCTGCTCGGCATCGCCAAGGGCGACAAGCTGCGCATGCACGAGCAGCATGGCCGCAACTACCTCTTCTTCGACGCGCCGGTGGGCCTGATCTTCACCATAGACCGCGTGATGCAGCAGGGCAGCTGGCTGGACTACGGCATGTTTCTGCAGAACATCATGATCGCGGCGCGGGCCCACGGCCTGCACACCTGCCCGCAGGCCGCCTTTACCCAGTTCCACCGCCTGATCGCCGAGGAACTGGCGCTGGCGCCCGAGCAGCAGCTGGTCTGCGGCATGGCCCTGGGCTATGCCGATCCGGCCGCGGTGGAAAACAGCCTGGTCACCGAGCGCGAGCCGGTGGCCGGCTTCGCCCGCTTCCTGGATCGCTGATCCCCTCCATCCCCGAAGAAGAACAAGTCGCTCGCACCATGAGGTCCCTCGCTCTCTCCCTGGCCCTGCTGGGCCTGGCCAGCCCCGCGCTGGCCGCCGATCTGGACGGCCGCGCCTTCGGCGTGCTCTGGGGCCTGCCCTTCGCCGGCATGCTGCTGTCCATCGCCATCCTGCCCCTGGCCGCGCCCAGGCTCTGGCACCACCACTTCGGCAAGATCGCCGCCGGCTGGGCCCTGGCCTTTGTGCTGCCGTTCGCCGCGAGCCAGGGCCTGGGCGCCACGGCCGGCGTGCTGGCCCATGCCCTGCTGGCCGAGTACCTGCCCTTCATCATCCTGCTCACCGCGCTCTTCACCACGGCGGGGGGCATCTATGTGCGCGGCAATCTGCACGGCAGCCCGGCGCTGAACGCCGGCCTGATGGCCATCGGCGCGGTGCTGGCCAGCTTCATGGGCACCACCGGCGCTTCCATGCTGATGGTGCGGCCCCTGATTCGCGCCAATGACAACCGCCGGCACAACGCCCATGTGCTGGTCTTCTTCATCTTCATCGTCAGCAATGCGGGCGGTTCGCTCACGCCCCTGGGGGATCCGCCGCTCTTCCTGGGCTTTCTGAAGGGCGTGGACTTCTTCTGGACGGTCAAGCACATCTTCCCCGAGACCCTGTTCCTGATCGGCGCCCTGCTGGCGATCTTCTATGTGATCGACAGCTGGTACTACCGCCGCGAGGGCGTGGTCAAGCAAGACCCGACCCCGGACACCGCCAGCTTCGGCATCGAGGGCGGCATCAACTTCCTGCCCCTGGCTGCCGTGGTGGGCCTGGTGCTGATGAGCGGGCTCTGGAAGCCCGGCATCAGCTTCCATGTGCTGGGCACCGAGGTGGAGCTGCAGTCGCTCTTGCGCGATGTGCTGCTGGTGGCCGTGACCTTCTGGTCCCTGGCCATCACGCCGCGCGCCCTGCGCGAGAAGAACCAGTTCTCCTGGGGCCCCATGCAGGAGGTGGCCAAGCTCTTCATCGGCATCTTCCTGACCATGGTGCCGGTGCTGGCCATGCTCAAGGCCGGGGAGCAGGGCGCCTTCGCGGCCGTCACCCGCGCCGTCACCGGGCCCGAGGGGCAGCCCCTGCCCTGGGCCTATTTCTGGTTCAGCGGCGTGCTCTCTTCCTTCCTGGACAACGCGCCCACCTACCTGGTCTTCTTCAATCTGGCCGGCGGTGATCCGCAGCTGCTGATGACGACCCTGGCGCCCACCCTGGCCGCCATCTCGGCCGGCTCGGTCTTCATGGGGGCCAACAGCTATATCGGCAATGCGCCCAACTTCATGGTCAAGGCCATTGCCGAGGACCGGGGTGTGAAGATGCCCAGCTTCTTTGGCTATATGGTCTGGTCGGGCGCGGTGCTGATCCCGCTCTTCCTGCTGATGACCCTGATCTGGTTCCGCTGATGATCCGCGCCGCAAGGAGAATCCCATGAGCAAGCCCCGCGTGCTGGTGGCCCGCCAGACCTTCGACGACGCGATCGCGCGCCTGCGCGAGCATTTCGAGGTCGAGGTGAACGAGGACGACAGCGTCTGGCCCCAGGCCGAGCTGATACGCCGGCTGCAGGGCATGCAGGGCGTCTACATCACCGGCTCCGAGAAGATCGACGCCACCCTGCTGGACGCCTGCCCCGCGCTGCGGGCCGTCTGCAGCATGGCCGTGGGCTACAACAATATCGATGTGCCGGCCTGCACCGCGCGCGGCGTGCTGGTCAGCAATGCGCCCGATGTGCTGACCGAGACCACGGCCGATTTCGGCTTCGCCCTGATGATGGCCACGGCCCGACGCATCAGCGAGAGCGAGCACTTTCTGCGCCGCGGCGAGTGGCACAAATGGAGCTACGACATGTTTGCCGGCACCGATGTGCACGGCAGCACCCTGGGCATCCTGGGCATGGGCCGCATCGGTCAGGCCATCGCCCGCCGCGGCCATCTGGGCTTTGGCATGTCCGTGATCTATCACAACCGCAGCCGCCTGGTGCCCGAGCTGGAGGCGCCGCTGGGTGCGCGCTGGGTGGAGAAGGACGCGCTGCTGCAGCAGGCCGACCATCTGGTGATCGTGGTGCCCTACAGCCCCGCCTCGCACCACGCCATCGCCGCCCGCGAGCTGGCGCTGATGAAGCCCAGTGCAACGCTGACCAATATCGCCCGTGGCGGCGTGGTGGACGATGCCGCCCTGGCCGAGGCCCTGGCCGCGCGTCGCATCGCGGCCGCGGGCCTGGACGTGTTCGAGGGCGAGCCCCAGGTCCATCCGGCCCTGCTGAGCGTGCCCAATGTGGTGCTCACCCCGCACATCGCCAGCGCCTCCATCCCCACGCGCCGGGCCATGAGCCATCTGGCCGTGGACAACCTGATCGCGACACTGCTGGGCGGACGTCCGCCTAGCGCACTGAATCCCGAGGTGCTTGACGCGCAGCGGGGCAGAGCCTGACATATTCCCGGTATGCGGCACTTCATGAGCGCGCCAGCTCTGTAAGCAGACGTTAAATACGCCCCACGAAGCGCGGACCGGCCTGCGGGGCCAGGTCTTGCGTGCGCAGCAAGGGAGTGCGGTCGGGGCGGGTCTTCCCAGGTGGAAGACGCTCGCCGGCCGGAGAGTGGGGAGTGATGGCGAGCAAGCTCATGCAGGGATGGACGCGCTGGCGCGACTGGGTCTTGGCCCAGCCGGCGCAGCGGCCGCTGCGCGCGGCCGACATCCAGCTCAGCGCTTTGCGCCTGGTGCTGCTGGCCAGCCTGGCGCTGGCCGCCGTGGTGGGCCTGCATGTGGCCTGGGAGGGCTGGCAGCGCGACAAGCCCTGGGCGGTGGCCATCGTGGGCGCCATCGTGCTGCTGCTGGCGGGGGCTGCGAGCCAGACCCGCCGTACGGGACGCGCCGGCGCGCTGTGGTTGCTGGTCGCGATCTATCTGGCTGGTTTCGCCATCACCGCCTCCACCGGCAGCCAGCCCGCGCTCTCGCGCCTGGGCTATGTGCTGTGCTATGCCGCGCCCATGCTGGCGGGCCTGCTGGTGGCCTGGCCCCTGGCTCTGGGGCTGATGCTCTTCAACACCCTGCTCTTCGGGCTCTCGCTGAGCGGCTGGGAGGCGCCCCAGCTGCCCGACCAGCAGGTGCGCCTGCCCCTGTCCCAGGCCTATGTGCATGGTGCGCTCTACCTCTTCTTCAACCTCTGTCTGCCCCTGGCCATGTTCCGCGTGGTGGCGGGCATGCGGCGGGTGGAGCGCAAGCTGCGCGGCTGGCGGCACCTCAGCGAACAGGTTTTCCATGTGGCCAGCGGCCCCACCCTGGTCTGTGACGATCATGGCCGGGTGCTCCGCTGCAACAAGCCTTTCCTGGCCCTGTGCGGCTACCAGAAGGAGCAGGAGCTGCGCGGGCGCAGCCTGGCCGAGCTCTTCGAGGACGCCGAGGGTGGCGACGGCGCCTGGCGCAGCCAGCCCGGTCTGCGCTGGCGCCTGGCCGAGCGGCTGGCCACCCGGGGCGGCAGCCGCGAGCTGACCCTGCGCTCGGTGCGTAGCCTGGGCCATCGCCTGTGCGCCTACGCTTTTGACGATGTGACCGAGCTGCGCCGTGTGCAGGCCGATCTGGCCGCCTCGGTGCGCCGCGAGGCCTGGGCCACCTGGCATGACCCGCTCACCGGTCTGCCCAACCGGGCACGCTGCATCCAGCAGCTCGATGCTCAGCTGAGCCAGGGCACGCCGGGTCTGGCCCTGCTGAGCCTGCGCCTGTGCAATCTGCGCCAGCTCAATGCGCGCTACGGCGTGCCGGCGGGCGATGCGCTGCTGCGCGACTTTGTGGCCGCGCTGCGCCGCCTGCTGCCGCCGGGCGCCCAGGCGGCGCGGGTGCGGGGCTCGGTGATTGCGGTGTTGCTGCCCGGCCAGCGCGGCGAGCGCGAGGCCCTGGCCGAGGTGCAGCGCCTGCGTCGGGCCCTGCCCCTGCAGGCCGAGACCGCGCGCCAGGCCGTGCTGCTGGACCTGGCCTGCGGCCTGGTGCTGGCCGAGGAGCTGCGCGCCCAGCATCCCGAGGCCGATGGCGCCGAGCTGCTGCGCTGCAGCGAGCTGGCCCTGGACATGGCGCAGGACCCGCGCTGGCGCGAGGGCAGCGAGGGCCTGCTGCTCTTCAACGCCCAGACGGCTCAGGGCATGGCCCGCAGCATGGCCATCGAGGCCGAGCTGCCCCAGGCCCTGGCGGGCGATCAGCTGCACCTGCTCTACCAGCCGCAGCGCGATGTGCGCGGTGGCCTGCTGGGCTTCGAGGTGCTGGTGCGCTGGAACAGCCCCGCCCTGGGCGCGGTGCCGCCGGCCGAGTTCATTCCGGTGGCCGAGGCCTGCGGCCTGGTGGGCGGCATCACCGACTGGGTGCTGGACGCCGCCTGCGCCCAGCTGGCCCAGTGGCGCCGCGAGCTGGACCCGGACCGGCCCCTGCCGCGCCTGGCGGTCAATCTCTCGGCCCATGATCTGGAGCGCGAGGGCTTCGAGCAGCAGCTGATGCACTGCCTGGCCCGCCACCGCGTGCGGCCGGCCGAGCTGGAGCTGGAGGTCACGGAGTCGGCCCTGGCCCGCCATCCGGCGCGCGCCCTGGCCCAGCTGCGGCGCCTGCATGGGGCGGGCCTGCGCATTGCCATCGACGACTTCGGCACCGGCTACTCCTCCCTGGCCAAGCTGGTGGACCTGCCCATCGATGTGCTCAAGATCGACCGCAGCTTCCTGCGCGACCTGCCCGGCGATGCGCGCCGCGAGCGGGTGGTGGACTCCATGATCTCCCTGGCCCGCAGCCTGCGCCTGGAGGTGCTGGCCGAGGGCGTCGAGACCGAGGACCAGCATCACTATCTGCGTGCGCTGGGCGTGCACGGCCTGCAGGGCTGGCTCTTTGGCCGACCGCGTCCGGCGGCGCACTGGCTGCCCCTGCTGCGCCGCGAGGGCGCTGCGCAGCCCGAGCCCGCCTGAAGCCCCTCCCGCCACCGCGACCCGGCCTGAGACAATGGCCGCATGAGTCTTGTCGAAGCCTTGATGCTGGGCCTGCTGGCCCTGGTGCTGCTCCTGCTGATCCTGATCTGGACGCGCCTGCGCGGCGCCGATGCCAGCGCCGAACTGGCCCCCTTGCTGAGCCAGAGCGGGGAGCGCCTGGACCGGCTGGACCGCGATCTGCGCGATGAGCTGGCCCGCAGCAGCGGCGGCACCCGCCAGGAGCTGCTGGCCACCCTGGCCCAGTTCCAGCAGAGCCTGCTGGCCCAGGGCGGCGATGTGGCCCGTACCCAGAACGAGCAGATCGACAGCTTCCGCGTGCAGCTGGCTCAGCTGCAGCAGGCCCTGGGCGCTCAGGCGCTGGCGGCGCGCGAGTCGCAGGACGCGGCCGGTGCTCGCCTGTCCAGCACCCTGGCGGAGCAGCTGCAGCTGCTGGGCCAGCGCCAGGAGCAGCGCCTGACCCAGGTGCAGGCGGCGGTGGACCAGCGCCTGACCGTGGTGCAAGCCGCTGTGGATCAGCGGCTGGGTGCCATCCAGCAGGACAACGAGAAGAAGCTGGAGCAGATGCGCGCCACCGTGGACGAGAAGCTGCAGGCCACGCTGGAGCAGCGCCTGGGCGAAAGCTTCAAGCAGGTGGCCGAGCGTCTGGAGCAGGTCTACCGCGGCCTGGGCGAGATGCAGAACCTGGCACGCGATGTGGGCTCGCTCAACCGCGTGCTCAGCAATGTGAAGACGCGCGGCATCTTTGGCGAGGTGCAGCTGGCCGGCCTGCTGGAGCAGGTCTTCACCCCCGAGCAGTACGCGGCCAATGTGGCCACCCTGCCGGGCAGCAGCGAGCGGGTGGAGTTTGCGATCCGCCTGCCGGGCCAGCGCGACGACGGCCAGCCCCTGTGGCTGCCCATTGATGCCAAGTTCCCGCGCGAGGACTACGAGCGCCTGCTCGAGGCCCAGGACCGCGCCGACGCGCCCGCCGCCGAGGCCGCGGCCAAGGCCATCGAGACCCGGCTGCGTCTGGAGGCCAGGACCATACGCGAGAAGTATGTGGCCCCGCCCCACACCACCGACTTCGCCATCCTCTTCGTGCCCACCGAGGGCCTGTATGCCGAGGCCCTGCGCCGGCCGGGCCTGCTGGAGGCCCTGCAGCGCGAGCACAAGGTCATGCTCTGCGGCCCCACCACCTTGCTGGCCACCCTGTCCAGCCTGCAGATGGGCTTCCGCACCCTGGCGCTGGAGAAGCGCTCGGCCGAGGTCTGGGAGGTGCTGGGCGCGGTCAAGACCGAGTTCGCCAAGTTTGGCGAGGTGCTGGCCAAGACCAAGAAGAAGCTGGAAGAGGCCGCCAACACCATCGACTCCGCCGAGGTGCGCACCCGCGCCATGACGCGCAAGCTCAAGAGCGTGGAGGCCCTGCCCGAGGAGGGCGCCCAGAAGCTGCTGCAGCTGGGCCAGGGCGATGACGAGGGCGAAGGCAAAGAGGCCCGCGCCTGATGGCGGCCGCGCCCGCGGGCGGGGAGGGTACGCACGCCGCGCCTTCGCGTCAGGCCCTGTCGGCCCTGGTGGCCACCATGATCTCCATCCATGCCTGCATGGCCAGCACCCGGGTGGCGGCCAGCCTCTGGGTGCTGGACCAGGGTCTGGGCGAATGGACGGTGGGCGTGCTGCTGAGCCTGTTCGCCGTGGCGCCCATGGCGCTGGCGCTGTGGGCCGGCCGCCAGGTGGACCGCTTCGGCTTCCACCGCCCCATGGCCTATGCCGTGGTCATGGCCTTCGTCGGCGCCCTGGCCTCTCTGGCCCAGCCCAGCCTGCCCACCATCGTGTTCAGCTGCCTGCTCAATGGCGGCGCCACCGCGGTGGCGGCCGTGGCCACACAGCGTGAGGCGGGTCTGATGGCCAGCGACCCTTCCGAGCTCAAGCGCATGTTCAGCTATGTGGCGCTGTCACAGGCCCTGTCGAATGCGCTCTCGCCGGTGGCGGCCGGCCTGCTGATCGACCACCTGGGCTTTCGCGCCGCCTTCGCCCTGCCGGTGCTGCTGCCCCTGCTGGCCTGGGCTGCGGCCCGCCGTCTGCCGCGCCAGCTGCCGCCGCCGGCCAAGACGCCCGCCGAGGGCGCGCGCACCGCCTGGTCCCTGCTGCGCGACCCGGCCCTGCGCCATCTGCTGATCCTGAACGTGGTGCTCTCGGCCAGCTGGGACGCGCACAGCTTTGTGGTGCCGGTGCTGGGCCATGCCAAGGGCCTGTCGGCCTCCAGCATCGGCCTGGTGTTGGGCAGCTTTGCGGTGGCCGCCACCCTGGTGCGCCTGGCCATCGTGCGCTGGGCCCAGCATCTGGACGAGATCCGCGCCCTGCGCGCGGCCATGGCCCTGGCCACCGTGCTGCTCCTGGTCTATGCCTGGTTGCCGGGCACCCTGGGCCTGGCCCTGGGCTCGGCCATCCTGGGCATGGCCCTGGGCTCGGTGCAGCCCATGATCCTGGCCACCCTGCACCAGGTCACACCGCCCGAGCGCCACGGCCAGGCCCTGGGCCTGCGCCTGCTGGCCAGCAATGGCGCCACCGTGGCCATGCCCCTGGGCTTCGGCCTGCTGGCCAGCGCCACCCTGGCGGCAGCGCCGCTGTGGTTGATGGCAGGGCTGCTGGGTTTGGCGCAGTGGTCGGCTGCCCGAATAGCGCAGCGCGATAGGTTCTAGGCCCGCGATACTCTGCGGCATCGATACCAATCACTGGGAGGAGCTGCCGCATGACTGCACTGCCCGCACCCCGCTGCGGATTGCCACTGGCTGGCGACATCATTTTCTGCGGGGCCTTCGATGAGCCGTCGCTCAACGTGAGGCTGCAGCGCCTTTTGCGACTTGACTCCGATGCAGAGTATGGCCATGTGGCTGTGATGTGCGGCATCGATCACGGCGTGCATGCGATGCCATCGTCGGGTGTCGCGCCCTTCGGCCTTCACCAGCTCCTGAACGATTTTCAGACCCGAGGCGAACGCTGGAGGGTGTTTAGATTGCGTAGTGTGGATACGGCCGCTGCGCGGCAGTACTACAGCATCACGATGAGCGTTCGGAGCGCAGCCAGCTTTTTCCTTGAGCAGAGCTACAACTATGCCATCCAGTTGCCCGAGTGGCCGGACCGGCCCGAGGCTTCGAGCCGGAGCTTTTGCTCTCAGCTGGTGTCACGCATCTATGAGCGAGCCTTCAATTTGCGCCCCGATCAAAATCGGCTGAGCTCCACTGTGCTGCCGGCGGATCAGCATTCCTACATCGCTGGCCGGCCCGCTGAGTGGATCGACGTTACCGCTGCATATGAAGAGCGTATCAACTACGTCAAGGGAATCTCAGCGGCCCGTCTTGATGAAGAGATCCAGAGGGAAGAGAAAACTATTTCCGCATGGATGCAGGACGTTCGCCTTCGCCAGGGCTTCCAGCAGCGCTTTGCGGATGCGGCTGAAAAAATGCGGGATGTGCAGGACGTTGTCGAGGACGTGGAGCGCCAAGCCGACCGCATCCATCTTGCGTTAACGGGTCAGAGCAAGCCTGCGCCGCAGCCCTACCAACCGGCCCAACACTTGGAAGCGGCCCTCGAACAGGGAGCTCAGCACAGCTGGCGTAACTACCGACTGTGGAAACGTGATCGCATCAAGGCGGCCTTGCGGGCTTTGAAACGCCGCTGGCGCCTTGTGCGTCTCGGTCGCTGAGTCTCTGCGCAGCTCGCTCCCTCAAGCCATGCCCTGGTGGCGCAGCAGAGCGTCGATGCGGGGCTCGCGGCCGCGGAAGGCCTTGAAGTTGTCGATGGCGTCGCGGGCGCCGCCGGCTTCCAGGATGCTTTGCAGATAGCGGCGGCCGGTGGCGGGGTTGAACACGCCTTCCTCCTCGAAGGCGCTCCAGGCGTCGGCACTCAGCACCTCGGCCCATTTGTAGCTGTAGTAGCCGGCCGAGTAGCCGCCCGCAAAGATGTGGGAGAAGCTGTGCTGGAAGCGGTTGAAGGCCGGCGGCGGGTTGACCGAGACCTCGGCCCGCACCTCGTCCAGCAGCTGCTGCACGGCCTGTTCCTGACCCGGCTCGGCATGCAGGCGCATGTCGAAGAGCGCGAACTCGATCTGGCGCAGGGTCTGCAGGCCACTCTGGAAGTTCTTGGCGGCGATCATCTTGTCGTAGAGCGCGCGCGGCAGGGGCTCGCCGGTCTGCACATGGCTGGAGAGCTGCTGCAGCACCTCCCACTCCCAGCAGAAGTTCTCCATGAACTGGCTGGGCAGTTCCACCGCGTCCCATTCCACGCCGGAGATGCCGGAGACGCCCAGCTCGTCCACCTGGGTCAGCAGATGGTGCAGGCCATGGCCGAACTCGTGGAAGAGGGTGGTGACATCGTCATGCGTCAGCAGGGCGGGCTTGTCACCCGCGGGCGAGGCGAAATTGCACACCAGCTGGGCCACCGGGGTCTGGAGCTGGCCTTCAGGACGGGCCCAGCGGCTGCGCACCTCGTCCATCCAGGCGCCAGGGCGCTTGCCCGGGCGGGCGTAGAGGTCCAGGTAGAACTGGCCCACCAACTGGCCGGATCCGGAAGGATCCTTCGGATCCTGGCGCTCCAGGCGGTAGAACTTGACCGACTCGTGCCAGACCTCGGCCTGGCTCTCGATGATCTTCACATCGAAGAGGCGCTGGATGATGTCGAACAGGCCGCTGAGCACGCGCGGCACGGTCAGGTACTCGCGCACCTCCTGGTCGCTGAAGGCATAGCGGGCCTCCTTGAGCTTCTCGGCCACGAAGGCCTGGTCCCAGGCCTGCATCTCGGCCAGGCCCAGATTCGCGGCGGCGAATTCGCGCATCTCGGCCAGGTCCTTCTCCGCATAGGGGCGGGCGCGGCCGGCCAGGTCGCGCAGGAAGTCCAGCACCTGCTCGGGCGACTGGGCCATCTTGGGCACCAGGGAGACCTCGGCGAAGTTCTTGAAGCCCAGCAGCTGGGCCTCTTCCTGGCGCAGCATCAGCAGCTGCTGCATCAGGGCGCTGTTGTCCAGTTCGGGCTGGGCACCCAGCTCGCTGGCTCGGGTGACATAGGCACGGTAGAGCGTCTCGCGCAGGGCGCGGTTCTCGGCGTACTGCATCACCGGGAAGTAGCTGGGGAAGTGCAGGGTGAGCTTGTGGCCGGCCTTGCCTTCGGCTTCAGCCGCGGCGCGGGCATTGGCCACCACATCGGCCGGCACGCCGGCCAGCTCTTCGGCGCTGGCGTAGTGGGCGAAGCCGTCGGTGGCGTCCATCACATGCTCGGAGAACTTCTGGCCCAGCTCGGCGGCCTCTTCCTGGATGGCGGCAAAGCGATCGCGGGCGGCACCCTGCAGCTCGGCGCCGGAGAGCACGAAGTCGCGGATCCAGTGCTTGAGCGCCTGCTGGCGCGCCGGGCTCAGCGTGGCCGCCTGGGCCTGGATGGCCTTGTACTTGGCGTAGAGCTGCTCGTCGGCGCCCAGGGCGGTGTAGAACTCGGTGACCGCCGGCAGCATGGCGTTGTAGGCCTCGCGCAGGGCGGGCGTGTTGGCCACGGCGTTCAGATGACCCACGGCGCCCCAGGCATGGGAGAGGCGCTCGGTGGCCACGCTCAGCACGCGGGCCAGGGTGTCGTAGTCGGCCGGCGTGGCCGCGTCGGTGGCCTGGGCCAGGGCAGCCTTGGCCTCGTCCAGCAGCTGGCTGATGGCCGGCTGGATGTGCTCGGGCTGGATGCTGGCGAAGGCGGGCAGGGGGGCGGTGGAGAGCAGGGGATTGGTGTTCATGGTGGTCTTCACGGCGGTCGCGCCCCGGTCAGGGCAGGGAGAGATCTGGTTCAGATGGCGGGGCCCTGGCGCAATTCAAGCGTCGTGGGCGTCCAGTGCAGTGCGGCCCATTCTCCCTGGATCAGGCCGAGCTGGGGGGGCACATGGCCGATGTCCGCGTCCAGCAGCACGGGTAGATCCAGCCCGTCCAGGGCGGCGCGCACCGCGTCTTCATGGCTGAGCTGCTGGGCGCTGCTGGCCACGGCGGGCGGGGCGTGGCGGCCCAGGATCAGGCCGGCCGCGCCCTCGAACCAGCCATGCAGGCGCAGGCTCCAGAGCGCGCGCAGCAGCTCGCAAGGCGCCATCTCGCAGTTCTCCAGGAAGAGCAGGGGCGGGGCGATGCCGGGCGTCTGGCGCCAGGCGCGCAGATCGCCATAGTCGCTGCCGGCAATGCGGGCCAGGGTGTCCAGGCAGCCGCCCACCAGGCGGCCGCGCAGGACCAGGGCCTCGTCGTGCCCGTCCAGGCGGCGCCAGCGCGTGGATTCGCTGAGCTGCAGATTGGCGGCCGGTTCATCGCGCCAGTCGGGGCTGCGGGCCTGCCAGCGCGGCGAGGCCTGCTGCAGCGGCGCCTCGGCCTCGAAGAGCAGGGCCTGCAGGGCGGCGGTGTTGGCATCCAGCTCGGCGGCGCCCAGCTCCATCAGATTGGGGCCGTGCAGGCTCATCCAGCCGGCGCGCAGCAGCAGGGGCAGTTGCAGGGTGCTGAGGTCGGAGAAGCCGCTGAACCATTTGGGCTCGGCCGCGGCCAGGGCCTGGAAGTCCAGCCGGGGCAGCAGCTCGATGGCGCGCTCCCCACCCCAGGGCGGCAGCACGGCGGCGATGCCCGGGTCCAGCAGCAAGGCCTGCAGCTCGGCCGCGCGCTCGGCGGCCGGCGCGCTGCACTGCTGGCCCTGGCGGCGCAGCGTGGCGCCCTCGTGCACGCGCAGGCCCCAGGACTGCAGGCGGGCGATGGCGCGCTCCAGGCGCGGCCACAGCGCGGGCTCCACGCCGGAGGAGGGCGCGCACAGCGCCACGGTGTCCCCCGCGCGCAGCGGGCGCGGCCGGCGGGGCGTGCGCATCAGCGGGCGAGGCTGCGCTCGGCCGACTCCAGGGTGTTGACCAGCAGCATGGTGATGGTCATGGGGCCCACGCCGCCGGGCACCGGGGTGATCCAGCCGGCCACGTTCTTCACGCCCTCGAAGTCCACATCGCCGCAGAGCTTGCCTTCGTCATTGCGGTTCATGCCCACATCGATGACCACGGCGCCGGGCTTGACCATGTCGGCAGTCAGCACATTGCGCTTGCCCACCGCTGCGACGATCACATCGGCCTGGCGGGTCATGGCCCCCAGGTCGGCGGTGCCGCTGTGGCAGACGGTGACGGTGGCATTGGCCTGCAGCAGCATCATGGCCATGGGCTTGCCCACGATGTTGGAGCGGCCGATCACCACGGCATGCTTGCCCTTGAGGTCCTTCATGCCGATGCTCTCCAGCATCTTCATGCAGCCATAGGGCGTGCAGGCCTTGAAGCCCTGCTCGCCCACCATCAGCGCGCCGGCACTTTCCACGGCGAAGCCGTCCACGTCCTTGGCCGGCGAGATCGCCTCGATGACCTTGTGGTCGTCGATGTGCTGGGGCAGGGGCAGCTGCACCAGGATGCCGTGGATGCTCGGATCCTGGTTGAGCGCTTCGATGCGGGCCAGCAGCTCGGCCTCGGTCATCGTCGCCTCGTACTTTTCCAGTACGGAATGCAGGCCTGCATCCTCGCAAGCCTTGACCTTGTTGCGCACATAGACCTGGCTGGCGGGGTTGTCGCCGACCAGCACAACGGCCAGGCCCGGCTTCACACCCTGGGCGGTCAGCGCGGCGGCGCGCTGGGCCACTTCGCCCCGCAGTTGCTTGGAAAGGGCGTTGCCGTCGATCAGTTGTGCGCTCATGGGTCGGTACTCCGGTCGGAAAAACAAAAGAGGCCGCTCAAAGCGGCCTCGTGGGTGTGTGCGTGGATCAGGCCTTGGCCGTGGCCCCCAGCGCGATCTTGAGTAGATCGGCCACGGTGTTGGCGTTGAGCTTTTCCATGATGTTGGCGCGGTGCGCCTCCACCGTCTTGATGCTGATGCCCAGATCGTCGGCGATCTGCTTGTTCAGGCGGCCGGCCACGATGCGCTCCAGCACCTGGGCCTCGCGGGTGGTCAGGCGGGCCAGCAGGGCGTCGCGGCTGGCGGCTTCCTGGTGGGTGGAGAAGGCGTTGCGGGCCTGGTCGAGCATGCGCTCCACCAGGGCCAGCAGTTCTTCTTCCTTGAAGGGCTTCTCGATGAAGTCCATCGCGCCCTTCTTCATGGTCTGCACTGCCATGGGCACATCGCCGTGGCCGGTGATGAAGACCACGGGCAGGGGGCTCTTGCGCTCCAGCAGCCGGTCTTGCAGCTCCAGGCCGCTCATGCCTTCCATGCGGATGTCGGCGATCAGGCAGGCGACCTCGCGCGGGTCGTAGCGCGAGAGGAAACTCTCGGCGGAGTCGAAACACTTGACCCGGTAGTCCTTGCCTTCCAGCAGCCATTGCAGGGAGTCCCGCACGGCTTCATCGTCATCAACAACGTAGACGTTACCCTTCTTCGGAATCAGACTCATGGTGTCGCAGCAGTGTTCATGGCGGTCCCCGAGGCTTCGGGGCGCGGGGTGTCCACGGGGATGGTGAAGGCGAACCGGCACCCGACGATGGACGCGCCATTGTAGAGGTTCTCCGCCCGGATCCGGCCCTGGTGGGACTCCACGATAGACCGGCATAACCCTAGGCCGATGCCCAGTCCGTCGGCCTTGGTGGAGAAGAAGGCCTCGTACATGCGCGAGATCACTTCCTCGGGCAGGCCCGGGCCCATATCGGTCACGCTGAACTCGATATGCCCCCCCAGCTCGGGGGTGTGTTTAGGGATCACTCTCAGCTCGATGTGGCGGCGCGAGGCGGGCAGGTTGGCGTTGTCGATGGCCTCGGCCGCGTTCTTGAGCAGATTGAGCAGCACCTGCTCGATCAGGATGGGGTCCACCTGCAGCTGGGGCAGGCGCTGGGCCACGTAGCTGTGGATGGCCACATTGCGGCGCCGCAGCTCGATGCCGGCCAGCTCCACCGCGTCTTCGACGATGCTGTGGGCCGAGGAGGGCTGGCGCTGCGGCTCGCTGCGCTTCACGAAGTTGCGGATGCGGTGAATGATCTGGCCGGCGCGCTGGGCCTGCTTGGCCGTCTTCTCGAGCGCGGCCAGCAGGTCTTCCTTGCGGATATTGTCGTCACGCACGCGCGAGACCATGCCGTTGCAGTAGTTGCTGATGGCGGTGAGCGGCTGGTTGAGCTCGTGGGCCACGCTGGAGGCCATCTCGCCCATGGTCATCAGACGGCTGGTCACCTGGGCCTTCTCGGCCTGCTGAGCGGCCACCATCTCGGCATGGCGGCGCGCCGTGATGTCGGTGGCGATCAGCATCTGGGCCAGGCGGCCGTCGGTCCACTGCAGATAGCGGGCGCGCACGTCGAACCACATCTCCAGGGTGTCGATATAGACCTCGCGCGGATCCGAGCCCACCTCGGTGAGGTGCTGGGAGGGCAGGCCGCTGTAGTCGTCCACCTCCTCGTCGGGATCGCCTTCGGTGGCGCTGATCAGCTGGCTGCCCGCCAGCACCGCGTGCCCCTTGGGGTCGGCGCCGAACCACAGGCGGTAGCTGCGGTTGGCGAAGAGCAGCTCGCCCTGCTGCACCGAGAGCACCGAGACGGCGGCATCCAGCCCCTCCAGCACCGTGGTGAAGCGCTCGTGCGAGGCGCTGAGCTGGTCGCGCACGCGCTTGGCCTCGGTGATATTGGTCATGGAGGCCATCCAGCCGTTCTGCTTGCCCTTGTGGTCGATCAGGGGGCTCACATACATGCGGGCATCGAAGATGGTGCCGTCCTTGCGCATCACCTTGACCTCGGCGCCGCCGGCCGGGCTGCGGCCCTGCACCTCCTGCTGCTGCAGGCGCAGGTTTTCCTCGTAGCGGTCGGGCGGCCAGTAGGGGAAGGGGGGCTTGCGGCCGATGAGCTCTGCCTCGGAGAAGCCGGTCATGGCGCAGAAGGCCGGGTTCACATAGGAGATGCGCGACTCCATGTCCATGGCCCGCATGCCGGTGAGCATGGAGTTCTCCATGGCGCGGCGGAAATTGGTCTCGCTGGCCAGGGCGTTCTGCACATGCAGGCGTCGGCGCATGTGCTTCCAGGTGCCCAGCAGCATCCAGACCGTCAGCACCGAGAGCGCCACCACCATCCAGAACAGGGTGTTGGAGATCAGGCCGATGGAGACCCGGTAGCCCTGGCCGCGCAGCACCAGACCGTTGAGCGCCGGTGCCAGGGGCACGTCATGCATGATGGAGGCGCGCTGCAGGCGCTGCCCCGGCATGGGCGTCACGGTGCTGGCCACGGCCTGTTCGCGGGCGTCCAGCACGGTGATGGGATGGCGCGAGGACACCTCGCTGGGCACCCAGTAGCGCAGCAGGGCCTCGACCGAGTACTCGGCGATCAGCACGCCCGCGAAGCCATTGCGGTCCAGCAGGGGCACCTGAACCTGGAAGACGGTCAGGCCGTTGAAGTCACCAAACGGCGTGGAGTAGACCGGCTGGCGGCGCTCGCGCGCGGCCTGGAAGGCCAGCTCGGCCGGATTGCTCTGGTCGGCCACCGGCATGGAGGGGTCACGCCCGTCTCCGCTCATCAAGGCCTCGGACTGGAAGCCCGCGGCGCTGACGCTGGCGCGGCGCTCGCGCCGGGCCGAGAGCCAGGTCACATGGGTGATCTCGGGGCGCTCGCGGGCAAAGGTGCTGGCCTGCGCGCTGAACTCATGGGCGTCCACCTGGCGGGTGACGATCTCGCGCGCGATGCGCACCAGCTGCTCCTGGTTCTCGATCAGGCGCAGGCGGATCTGCTGCTGGGCGATCTCGGTATCGCGCTTGACGGCCTCGGCCTCGCGCTCGATTTCCTCGTTCCGCAGATACCAGAAGGCCAGGATGATGGCCGCCAGGAAGAGCAGCACCGAGATCAGCGGCCCCAGGGTGGCGAAGCGATCCTGGCGGGCCGGTGACTGGCGCCGCCACCAGGCGGCCACCAGGCGCTGCAGGGGCAGCAGGGCGCGCCGCATGAAGTTCTTGAATTCGAAGCGGGAGAGCATGGTGCGGCTCATTATCCCGGGCTCAGGCGGGCACCCAGGCCGGTGCAAGCCCTGGAAATTTCATTATGCGAAATGCATTCGCGCCATTTGGAAAAATGACACGGGCTGTGCGACACTCCGTCCGACCTTTTTGGCATCAGCCTCTAAATTCGGGCCAGACTGCGCGCGTGCGCCTGGCCTCAGGCCTTTCGATAACAGGAGACAAGCATGTCTGCTCAGCCGCAGTCTTTCCCCGGTGCCGCCGCGAATGACACCGACGCTCTCGAAACCAAGGAATGGCTGGACGCGCTCTCGGCCGTGATCGGCGAGGAGGGCGGTGAACGTGCCCACTTCCTGCTGAACCAGCTGATCGACCATGCCCGCCAGGCCGGCATCGACGTGCCCTTCTCGGCCACCACGGCCTATGTGAACACGATTCCCGTGGAGCAGGAGGCCAAGTGCCCCGGCAATATCGAGATCGAGAAGCGCCTGCGCGCCTATATGCGCTGGAACGCCATGGCCATGGTGGTGCGGGCCAACCGCCTGAACCCGGCCGACGGCGGTGATCTGGGCGGCCATATCGGCTCCTTCGCCTCCCTGGCTTCCATGCTGGGCGCCGGCTTCAACCATTTCTGGCACGCCGAGAGTGAGAACCACGGCGGCGACCTGCTCTACATCCAGGGCCACAGCTCGCCCGGCATCTACGCCCGCGCCTTCCTGGAAGGCCGCCTGAGCGAAGCGCAGCTCGACAGCTTCCGCCAGGAAGTGGACGGCAAAGGCCTGTCCAGCTACCCGCACCCCAAGCTGATGCCGGACTTCTGGCAGTTCCCCACCGTCAGCATGGGCCTGGGCCCCTTGATGGCCATCTACCAGGCGCGCTTCCTGAAGTATCTGCATGCCCGCGGCATTGCCGACACGGCCAACCGCAAGGTCTGGGCCTTCATGGGCGACGGCGAGATGGACGAGCCGGAAAGCCTGGGCGCGATCGGCCTGGCCGCGCGCGAGGGCCTGGACAACCTGGTCTTCGTCATCAACTGCAATCTGCAGCGTCTGGACGGCCCGGTGCGCGGCAACGGCAAGATCATCCAGGAGCTGGAAGGCGAGTTCCGCGGCAGCGGCTGGAACGTCATCAAGCTGATCTGGGGCAAGGGCTGGGACGAGCTGCTGGCGCGCGACAAGAGCGGCAAGCTGAAACAGCTGATGATGGAAACCCTGGACGGCGACTACCAGGCCATGAAGGCCAATGACGGCGCCTACATCCGCAAGCACTTCTTCGGCAAGTACCCCGAGACCGCCAAGCTCGTCGAGCACATGAGCGACGAGGAGATCTTCGAGCTGCGCCGCGGTGGCCACCAGCCCGAGAAGGTGTTCGCGGCCTTCCACAAGGCTCACCACAACACCTCGGGCCAACCGACCCTGCTGCTGGTCAAGACCGTCAAGGGCTATGGCATGGGCAAGGCCGGCGAGGGCAAGAACACGGTCCACCAGACCAAGAAGCTCTCGGACGAGGACATCAAGTACATCCGCGACCGCTTCGGCATCCCCATCCCCGACAGCGAGCTGCCCAAGATCCCGTACTACAAGCCCGCCGACGACACGCCCGAGATGCGCTATCTGCACGAGCGCCGTCAGGCCCTGGGCGGCTACCTGCCCAAGCGCCGCGTCAAGGCCGACGAGAGCTTCACCGTGCCCTCGCTCGAGACCTTCAAGGCCGTGCTGGAGCCCACCGCCGAAGGCCGTGAGATCTCCACCACCCAGGCCTATGTGCGCTTCCTGACCCAGCTGCTGCGCGACCAGGCCCTGGGCCCGCGCGTGGTGCCCATCCTGGTGGACGAGGCCCGCACCTTCGGCATGGAAGGCCTGTTCCGCCAGATCGGCATCTACAACCCCAAGGGTCAGCTCTACACCCCGGTCGACAAGGACCAGGTGATGTACTACCGCGAGGACAAGGCCGGCCAGATCCTGCAGGAAGGCATCAACGAGGCCGGCGGCATGGCCAGCTGGATTGCGGCCGCCACGAGCTATTCGACGAACAACCGGGTGATGATCCCGTTCTACGTCTACTACTCGATGTTCGGCTTCCAGCGCATCGGCGACCTGGCCTGGGCCGCCGGCGATATGCAGGCTCGCGGCTTCCTGCTGGGCGGCACCTCGGGCCGCACCACGCTGAACGGTGAAGGCCTGCAGCACGAGGACGGCCACAGCCACATCCTGGCCGGCACCATCCCGAACTGCATCTCCTACGACCCGACCTTCGCGCACGAAGTGGCCGTGATCATGCACAACGGCTTGAAGCGCATGGTGGAGAACCAGGAGAACGTGTTCTTCTACCTGACCCTGCTCAACGAGAACTACGCCATGCCGGGCCTGAAGGCCGGCACCGAGGCCGAGATCCTCAAGGGCATGTACCTCTTGGACGGCGCCGACGCGGGTGCCAAGCTCAGCGTCAACCTGCTGGGCTCGGGCACCATCCTGCGCGAGTCCATCGCCGCCAAGGAGCTGCTCAAGGCCGACTGGGGCGTGGATGCCCACATCTGGTCCTGCCCCAGCTTCAACGAGCTGGCCCGCGAAGGCCAGGACGTGGAGCGCTGGAACCTGCTGCACCCGACCGAGACGCCGCGCCAGTCCTTCGTGGCCCAGCAGCTCTCCAAGACCATGGGCCCCGTGATCGCCGCCACCGACTATATGAAGAGCTATGCGGACCAGATCCGCGCCTTCGTGCCGGCCGGCCGCAGCTACAAGGTGCTGGGCACCGACGGTTTCGGCCGCTCGGACTTCCGCTCCAAGCTGCGCGAGCATTTCGAGGTGAACCGCCACTATGTGGTGGTGGCCGCGCTGAAGTCGCTGGCGGACGAAGGCAAGGTGCCGGCCGCCAAGGTGGCCGAGGCCATCGCCAAGTACGGTCTGAACGCCGACAAGATCAACCCCCTGTACGCCTGAGCGGCGCCCACGCGGAGACAAGAACATGGCATTGCTTGAAGTGAAGGTGCCCGATATCGGGGACTTCAAGGACGTGGCGGTGATCGAGCTGCTGGTCAAGCCCGGCGACACGATCAAGGCCGATCAGAGCCTGATCACCGTGGAGAGCGACAAGGCCTCCATGGAAATCCCCTCCAGCCACGCTGGCGTGGTCAAGGAGTTGAAGATCAAGATCGGCGACACGGTCAACGAGGGCAGCGTGCTGCTGTTGCTGGAGTCGGACGCCGCTGCCGCGCCCGCCCCGGCGCCCGCACCCGCGCCGGCTGCTGCTCCGGCGCCTGTGGCTGCCGCACCCGCACCGGTAGCCGCGGCCCCCGCGGCCTCGGGTGGCTTGGTGAACGTGGTCGTGCCAGACATCGGCGACTTCGACGAGGTCGCGGTCATCGAGCTGCTGGCCAAGGCCGGCGACACCATCAAGGTGGAGCAGAGCCTGATCACCGTGGAGAGCGACAAGGCTTCCATGGAGATCCCCTCCAGCCATGCCGGCGTGCTCAAGGAGCTCAAGGTCAAGCTGGGCGACAAGGTGGCCAAGGGCACGCTGATCGCCGTGGTGGAAACCACGGGCGCCGCTGCCGTTGCGCCTGCTCCCGTGGCCCCTACGGCCGCTCCGGTCGCTGCCGCCCCGGCTCCCGCGCCGGTGGCGGCTGCCGTGGCAGCGCCTGCGGCCGTCGCCGTGCCGGCTCATGATCCCAGCGCGCCCAAGGGCAAGCTGCCCCATGCCTCGCCCAGCATCCGCAAGCTGGCGCGCGAGCTGGGCGTGCCGCTGGACGAGGTCAAGGGTTCGGGCCCCAAGGGCCGCATCACCGAAGGCGATGTGCAGGGCTTCGTCAAGGCTGTGATGTCCGGCAGCCTGCAGACCACAGCCCAGAAGGCCGCGGCGCCGGCTGCGGCCGCCGGTGGCGGCGCGGGCCTGGCCGGCCTGCTGCCCTGGCCCAAGGTGGACTTCGAGAAGTTCGGCCCCGTGGAGCGCAAGGAACTCTCGCGCATCAAGAAGATCTCGGGCGCCAATCTGCACCGCAACTGGGTGGTGATCCCCCACGTCACCAACCACGACGATGCGGACATCACCGAGCTGGAGGCCTTCCGCGTGCAGCTCAACAAGGAGAACGAGAAGAGCGGCATCAAGGTCACCATGCTGGCCTTCATGATCAAGGCCGCCGTGGCCGCGCTCAAGAAGTTCCCCGAGTTCAACAGCTCCTTGGATGCCGATGGCATCCTGGTGCTGAAGAACTACTTCCACATCGGCTTTGCGGCGGACACGCCCAATGGCCTGGTGGTGCCGGTGATCAAGGATGCCGACAAGAAGGGCATCTTCCAGATCAGCCAGGAGATGAGCGAGCTGGCCAAGAAGGCGCGCGACGGCAAGCTGGGCCCGGCCGACATGAGCGGCGGCTGCTTCTCGATCTCGTCCCTGGGCGGCATCGGCGGCAAGTACTTCACGCCCATCATCAATGCGCCGGAGGTGGCCATCATGGGCGTGTGCAAGAGCAGCATCGAGCCGGTGTGGGACGGCAAGGCCTTCCAGCCGCGCCTGATCCTGCCGCTGTCCCTGAGCTGGGACCACCGCGTGATCGACGGCGCCGCCGCCGCTCGCTTCAATGTCTACTTCGCGTCGCTGCTGGCGGACTTCCGCCGCATCGCGCTCTGATCGGGAGGCCGCAGCATGGCATTGCTGGAAGTGAAGGTCCCCGACATCGGCGACTTCAAGGACGTGGCCATCATCGAGCTGCTGGTCAAGCCCGGTGACACGGTCAAGCTGGAGCAGAGCCTGATCACCGTGGAGAGCGACAAGGCTTCCATGGAGATCCCGAGCTCGGCCGCCGGCGTGGTCAAGGAACTCAAGGTCAAGCTGGGCGACACCATCAACCAGGGCGATCTGATCCTGGTGCTGGAAGCCGATGCGGCCGCTGCGCTGGCCCCGGCACCGGCTGCGGCTGCGGCTGCCCCGGCACCCGCGCCGGTCGCCGCCACCGCCGCCGCCGCCGCGCCGGCCCCGCAGGCCGCCAGCTACGGCGGCAGCGCCGATGCGGAGTTCGATGTGGTGGTGCTGGGCGGCGGCCCGGGTGGCTACTCGGCCGCCTTCCGCGCCGCCGACCTGGGGCTCAAGGTGGCGGTCGTGGAGCGCTATGCCACCCTGGGCGGCGTCTGCCTGAACGTGGGTTGCATCCCCTCCAAGGCCCTGCTGCATGTGGCCGCCGTGATGGACGAGGTCAAGCACTTCGCCGATCTGGGCGTGTCCTACGGCGAGCCCGAGGTGGAACTGCCCAAGCTGCTCAAGCACAAGCAGAAGGTCATCGGCAAGCTGACCGGCGGTCTGGCCATGATGGCCAAGATGCGCAAGGTCACGGTGATCCGCGGCTACGGCAGCCTGCTCGATGCCCAGCATCTGAGCGTGGAGCTCACCGAGGGCGAGGGCCAGGCGCGCACGGGCAAGACCCAGACGGTCAAGTTCAAGAAGATCATCCTGGCCGCCGGCTCGCAGGCGGTGCGCCTGCCCTTCCTGCCGCAGGACCCGCGCGTGATCGACTCCACCGGCGCGCTGGAGCTGACCAGCCGCCCCAAGCGCATGCTGATCATCGGCGGCGGCATCATCGGCCTGGAGATGGGCACGGTCTACAGCACCCTGGGCGCCCGCCTGGACGTGGTGGAGATGCTGCCCACGCTGATGACCGGCGCCGACCGCGACCTGGTCAAGGTCTGGCAGAAGATGAATGCGCCGCGCTTCGACAACATCATGTTGAACACCAAGACGGTGGCGGCCGAGGCCACGCCCGAGGGCATCAAGGTGACGTTCGAAGGCGAGGGCGCGCCCAAGGAGCCCCAGGTCTATGACCTGGTGCTGCAGGCCGTGGGCCGCAGCCCCAATGGCAAGAAGATCGGCGCGGACAAGGCCGGCGTGATCGTCAGCGACCGCGGCTTCGTGCCAGTGGACGTGCAGATGCGCACCAATGTGCCGAACGTCTTCGCCATCGGCGACCTGGTGGGCCAGCCCATGCTGGCGCACAAGGCGGTTCACGAGGGCCATGTGGCGGCCGAAGTCATTGCCGGCGAGTTGCTGGGCGACGAGAAGCTGGCCAAGGCCCGCTTCGATGCCCGCGTGATCCCGAGCGTGGCCTACACCGACCCCGAGGTCGCCTGGGTGGGCGTGACCGAGGACGAGGCCAAGGCGCGTGGCCTCAAGATCAAGAAGGGCCTGTTCCCCTGGAACGCCTCCGGCCGCGCCATTGCCAATGGCCGCGACGAGGGTTTCACCAAGCTGATCTTCGACGAGGAGACTCACCGCATCATCGGCGGCGGCATCGTGGGCACCCACGCCGGCGACATGATCGGCGAGATCGCCCTGGCCATCGAGATGGGCGCCGACGCCGTGGACATCGGCAAGACCATCCACCCCCATCCCACCCTGGGCGAGTCCATCGGCCTGGCGGCGGAGGTGGCGCATGGCTCTTGCACGGATGTGCCGCCGGCCAAGCGTTGAGCGTTGAGCTCAACCTGCAGCCCCTTCCGAAACCCGGCGCCAGCCGGGTTTTTTCTTTTGCGTCTGGGTGCCCAGGTGCTGAAGCGGGGTTGAAGCGCTTCAGCCCGGCTTGGGCAGGCTGCTGCAATCCGCCGTGCCGAAGCGGTCCACCGCCAGGCGCAGGTGCTGGCCGATGTGAAAGTCCTGCCAGCGAGCCTGGGGCAGGTCGCAGCGCCACTCGCGGCCGTCTTCGGCTCGCAGCTGCAGGGCGTACTGCTCGTGGCGCCGACCCAGGCGTTCCACCCCGGGCTCCAGCACCGGTTCGGCCGGCCAGTGGGGGGCGGGCCGGGCGTCCATCCCTTCGGCGCGGGCACTGCGCCGGGCGCGCCAGGCGGGCGCCTGGTAGCGGCAATGCTCGGCACGGCCGCGCCGGCCCTCGGGGTCGTCCAGCCAGCGCCTGTTGATATCCTGGGCGGTGGCCGGCATCTCATCGCACCAGGCCGAGCCGCTTTCCAGCAGCAGGCGCTCCACCTCGATATCGCGCTGCCAGCGCAGGGCCTGCACCTCCACCCGCGTGCCGCTCGGGCCCAGCACCTGCCAGGCCAGGGCCAGCACCGGCACGGCCAGGGCCCCGCGCAGCAGCCAGCGCAGCGGATGGGTGGGGCGGGGAGCGAGCGGCAGCGCAGACGGCATTGCGCGATTCTCCCAGCCCCGCGCAGCAGCCGCTGCGGCGATACTCGCCGCGCACCCGCCTGACCGGGCGGCCCCTGCCGATCTGCGAGCCCCTCTTGAACGCTGCTGCCGCCCCTTCTTCCGACGCCACCGGCCACGCCAGCGCCTGCGCCAACTGCGAGACGCCGCTGCAAGGCGCTTACTGCCATGCCTGCGGCCAGTCGGCCCATGTGCACCGCTCCTTGCTGCATCTGGCCGAGGAGCTGCTGCACGGCACCCTGCATTTCGAGACCAAGGCCTGGCGCACCCTGCCGGCCCTGCTGTTCCAGCCGGGGCGCCTGACGCGCGAGTACATCGAGGGGCGCCGGGCGCGCTATGTCTCGCCGCTGGCGCTCTTTCTCTTCATGGTCTTCCTGATGTTCTTCACCCTGTCGCTGGGCGGGCCGGAGAGCGCGTCGGCCCCAGAGGCGGCCCAGGAGACCGTGGCCACGCAGGCCGATGCCCCGGACGCCGCCTCCGCACCCGAGCGCAGCCTCACGCCCGCCCAGCGCGTCAAGCTGCGTACCGAGCTCGACGGCAAGCTGCCCGCGGGCCTGGCGCCCGGTGTGGAGAAGAAGATTGCGCATGCGATCGAGAACCCCGAGCTGCTGCTCTACAAGATGAAGAGCGGGGCGGCCAAGTACGCCTTCCTGATCGTGCCGTTCTCGCTGCCCCTGCTCTGGCTGCTCTTTGTGTTCCAGCGCCGCTTCGGGCTCTATGACCACGCGGTGTTCGTGCTTTATTCGCTCTCGGCCATGGCCTTGCTGGCCACCTTGCTCTCTCTGCTGGACCTGGCGGGCCTGGGCGTGTTGGCGCTGCTGCTGGCCGTATGCGCGCCGCCCGTGCATCTGTATGCCCAACTCAAGGGCAGCTATGGCCTGGGGCGCTTCGGCGCGCTGTGGCGTTGCGGCCTGCTGCTGCTCTGGGCGGGTGCCGTGCTGCTGCTCTACACCCTGCTTGTGGTCCTGATCAGCATGTAAACCGGGAGACCCGCATGCGCCAGTTGGATGCCACCGCCACCGCCGCCGCGCTGCCCTGGACGCCGCTGATCGAGGGGCTGGCCGATCTCTGCCGGGCCCATGCGGCCGGGCAGGTGGCCTGCCCGCCGCGCCAGGTCTTGCCCCTGCAGTCCGGCGGCAGCCTGCTGGTGATGCCGGCCGTGGGGCCGGAGTTGGCCATCACCAAGCTGGTGACGGTGCATCCCGACAACCCGGCGCGCGGTCTGCCCACCATCATGGGCGAGGTGGTGGTGATGGACAGTGCCAGCGGCGCCCGTCTGGCCCTGCTGGATGGCCCCACGCTCACGGCGCGCCGCACCGCGGCCGTGAGCCTGCTGGCCCAGCGTCTGCTGGCACCGGCCGGGGCGGCCGCGCCGCGCGAGGTGCTGATCGTGGGCGGGGGCGTGCAGGCGCGGGTGCATGCCGCGGCCTTGCGAGCCCTGCACCCCGGCGCCCGACTGTGGGTGCAGGGGCGTACGCGGGCGCCTGACTTTGCGGCCGCCCTGGGCCTCGAGCCGCTCCCGCCCGGGCCGGCCGCCCAGCAGGCCCGGCCCTGGGATCTCATCGTTTGCGCCACCACCAGCCGCGAGCCGGTGCTGGCGCCCGGTGTGGGCGAGGCCGCCGGCCTGGTGATCGGTGTCGGCGCCTTTCGCCACGATATGGTGGAGCTGCCCCCGGCCCTGCTGCGCCAGGCCCAGGTCGCCGTGGACGATCCCGAGGGCGCCCGGGCCGAGGCCGGCGATCTGCTGGCGGCGGGCCTGTGCGCAGCCGCTGCGCCGCCCCTGGTCTCGCTGCAGGATCTGGTGCTGGGGCAGCGCCCCGCGGATGACGGCCGCCCCCGGGTCTTCAAGAGCGTGGGCTGCGCCCGCTGGGACCTGGCCGCGGCCCAGGTGGCCTGGGACCAGCTGCGCGCGGCCGCCTCATGAATCTGGACCGCATCGCCTGGGCCTATCCGGCCCTGGAGGCTCTGCATGTGCTGGGTATTGCGATGCTGTTTGGCAGCCTGCTGGTGCTGGAGCTGCGCCTGCTGGGCCGGGCCCGCGCCCTGGACCTGCGCCAGCTGGCCCGCCTGACCCTGCCCCTGGCCCTGCTGGGTTTTGGCCTGTGCGCGCTCACGGGCCTGGCCATGTTGGCCGGCCAGGCCGGCGAGCTGCTGGGCAACCGCGTCTTTGTCTACAAGATGGGCCTGATCGCCCTGGCTGGGCTCAATGCCGCGCTCTTCCATGCCGGGGCGGGTCTGGCACGGGCCGAGAGCCGGCGCGCGCGGGCCCAAGGCCTGCTCTCGCTGGGGATTTGGATCGCTGTCATCATCTGCGGCCGCTGGATTGCCTACGTCTGACTCTCAAGGAGCGATGCATGGAGCGACGTCTTGTCTTGCTGGGCGCCACCCTGGCGGCCCTGGCACCGCGGGCCTGGGCCCACCATGGCTGGAGCAGTTTTGACCAGCAGCGCCCGCTCTGGCTGGAGGGCCGTGCCACCCAGGTCTGGTGGCGCAACCCGCATGCCGAGCTGGACCTGCAACTGCCCGAGAAGCCGGCCCTGCCGGCCGATCTGAAGCAGCGCAAGCTGCCGGCCCAGAGCGCGGGGGTGGACGGCCCGGCCCTGCTGGCGCGGGCCGAGCTGCCGCGCCGGGCCGACAAGCGCTGGCGCGTGGAGCTGGCACCGCTGACCCGCATGCAGGCCTGGCAGGTGGCCGAGATCAAGCCCGGCGACAGCCTGGGCGTGCTGGGTTTCAGCTTCGAGGCGGAAAAGGGCGAGGCCCTGCTGCGGGCCGAGTACCTCTTTGTGGGCGACAAGGTCTACGGCCTGCGCTCCTCGCCGGCCTGAGACCGTGGGGTGAGGGTGGGGCCGCTCAGGCCTCGTCCAGCAGGGGGCGCAGCTGCTCGTCCCAGCTCTCGACCTCGTCCATGTCGATGTGCAGCCAGTCCAGGGCGGCCTCACGGTTGGCGGCCCAGTCCAGGTCCTCGGGCAGGGCCTCGTGGCGGCGCATCAGGTGCTCGGCCACCAGGCCGGCCGCCACCAGGGTGTGGACCTCGGGCTCGATGGCCGCGTCACCCAGCGACTCGAAGTCGTGGTGCAGGCGGATGGCCGACATCAGCTCGGGCGCCATGTCCCAGGCGCGGATCAGCAGGGCGCCCACCACGGCGTGGTCGGTGCGGTGGTTGGCATTCTCGGTGGCGATGAAGGGGCGGTCGATGCGCGCGCCGGCCTCCACCATGGTGGCGCCATAGCCGCGCACGCTTTGCAGCAGCACCGGCATGCCCACATGGCAGAACAGGCCGTAGGTATGGGCCAGATCAGGTGAGAGCCCGGGCAGTTGGCGGGCGATGAAGGCGCAGGCCACGGCACGCTTGGTGGAGCGCTCCCAAAAGCGGGCCAGGTGCGGGCTGTTCACCGGGATGGTGTTGCGCAGCAGAAAGCCCGTCATCACGGCCGCGGTCTCCTCCAGGCCGATGCGGGTCATGGCCTGCCCCACGGTGGTGCAGGGCAGACCGTCCGGGTCCTTGTAGAGCGGGCTGTTGGCGCTGCGCAGCAGGGTGGCCGACATGGCCACATCGCTGGCGGCGATGCGGGCCACCTCGTTGAGGTCGATCTCGGCCTGGCCCATGGCGGCGCGCAGGCGCATCAGCAGCTCGGGGCAGGGCGGGATCTGGATCTGGCGCAGCGGGCCGTTGCGACGCGACTGGTCCAGCTCCTGGCGGATATGGTCCTTGCTCCGGGTCGACGTCGTGGGGGAAAGGTTCTGGTTCATGTGCGGGTTGCGCCGGGGAAGGCTCGCGCAATATGACGCGATTGAGCGCAGACGATAGCGCGTAGCGGGCCCGGCCGGGATGCGCGGGCGCGGTAAAGTGCAGCGGAGTATGGCGCAGGCCCAGCCTTGTCCCCACCGCCGGCGACGCGGACCCATGCAGGAATACCGCTCGGCGGCACTTGCAGGCCTGCTGCTGTCCGCGGGGCTGGCGCTGGGCAGTCTGTTTCTGCCGAGGCCGGTGGCGGCCTGGGATGTCGAGCGGGTGCAGGAGGCCGCCGCACAGTACGGCCCGCGCACCCTGGCGGCGGCCCGCCAGCTGATGCAGCTGGTGGAGCGCCTGGGCGGGCAGGACGAGGTGCAGCGCCTGCGGGCGCTCAACGATTTCTTCAACCAGCGCATCGCCTTCCGCGAGGACATGCAGGTCTGGGGCAAGGTGGATTACTGGGCCAGCCCGCTGGAGCTGCTGGACAAGGGCCAGGGCGATTGCGAGGACTACGCCATCGCCAAGTACTTCAGCCTGCTGGCCACCGGCATGTCCGAGGCCAAGCTGCGTCTGGTCTATGTGCGGGCCATGCTGGACGGCCGGCCCCAGGCGCATATGGTGCTGGCCTACTATGCGCAGCCGGATGCCGAGCCGCTGATTCTGGACAATCTGCAGCCCGAACTGAAGCCGGCCTCGGCCCGGCCGGATCTGGCGCCGGTGTTCAGCTTCAACAGCGAAGGCCTGTGGCAGGGCGTGGGCGCGACCAGCGCCGGCAGCGCGGTGGCGCGGCTGTCCATCTGGCGGGAGGCCTTGGCCAAGATCAGGGCGGAGGGGTTCTAATCATGAGCAAGAACGGAAAAGGTCCATGTCGCTGATACGTCAAGTCTGGGTGCTGTTGCTGGCCCTGATGCTGGCCGCGCTGCTGGGCAGCGCCGCGGTGTCGGCCCTGTCCATGCGTCAGCTGCTGCAGACCCAGCTGCAGCTCAAGAACAATGACAATGCCGCCGCCCTGGCCCTGGCCATGTCCCAGCAGGGCGGGGATGCGCAGCTCATGGAGCTGCTGGTCTCGGCCCAGTTCGACACGGGGTATTACCAGAGCGTGATCTGGCGCCGCGCCGATGGCAGCGTGGCCTTCGAGCGCAGCGCGGCGGCGCGCGCCAGCACGGCACCGGCCTGGTTCGTGGCGCTCACGCCCATCGAGGCGCCGGCCGGCACGGCCAAGGTTTCCAGCGGCTGGCAAGCGGCCGGCTCGGTGGAGGTGCGCAGCCAGGCCGCCTACGCGCATGACGAACTCTGGGCCGCCAGCCTGCGCATGACGGCCCTGCTGGCTGCCCTGGGCCTGCTGGCCGCGGGTGCGGCCCATCTGGCCCTGCGCCGCATCCGTCGGCCGCTGGACAATGCGGTGGCCCAGGCCCAGGCTCTGGTGCAGGGGCAGTACACCCTGGTGGACGAGCCCGGCGTGCCCGAGCTGGCCCGCCTGGCCCAGGCCATGAACACCATGGTGGCGCGGGTGCGCCAGATGTTTGAAGCCCAGGCGGAGCAGCTGGAAGTGCTGCGCCGCCAGGCGCATTGCGATGCGCTCACCGGCCTGAGCCAGCGCAAGCATTTCCTGGCCGAACTGGAATCGGCCCTGAACCGCGACGATGGCCCGGCCCGCGGCGGCCTGGTGCTGCTGCGCCTGCGCGATCTGGAGCTGCTCAACCAGCGCCTGGGCCGCGCGGTGGTGGACCAGGTGCTGGGCGCCCTGGGCCATGCGATCAAGGTCTATCCGGAGCGCGTCAAGGGTTGCCTGGCCGGCCGCCTCAATGGTGCCGACTTCGCGCTCTGGCTGCCCGCGCCTGATGTGGCGCGTGACACGGCCCAGGCCCTCTCGGACGCGCTGCAGGCCAGCCTGCCGGGCTTTGGCTCGGGCATCCAGGTGGCCCTGGGCGCGGTGGAACTGCCGCGTGAGCGGCCCATGAGCGACTGGTTTGGCGCGGCGGACGCCGCGCTGGCGCGCGCCGAGGCGCGCAGCGGTTTCGCGGTCGAGGCCCTGGCCCCGGCGGCCGAGGCCAGCGTGCAGGGCGAGCGCGCCTGGCGCACCCAGATCACCGATGCCATCCTGGCCGGCCACGGCCGCCTGCAGGAGTACCCGCTGCTGGACAAGCAGGGTCAGGTCGTGCATCTGGAATGCCCGCTGCAGCTGCGTCTGGAGCCCGAGGCGGGCTACGAGGCCGCGGCGCGCTGGCTGCCCCTGGCCCAGCGCAGCCGGCTCACGGCCGAGGTGGACCTGCATGCCACGGTCCTGGCCCTGGAAGCCATCGCCCGCGATGGCCGCCCGCGCTGCATCAATGTGGCGCCGGCGTCGCTGCTGGACGGCGGCTTTGTGGCGCGCCTGCGCGAGCAGGTCTTCCAGGCACCGCAGGCGGCACGCAAGCTGGGCCTGGAGCTGGCCGAGGGCGCGGCCCTGCAGCATTTCGAGCTGCTGCAGGAGATGGGTCGCCAGCTGCGCCCCCTGGGCGTGAAGCTGGGTCTGGAGCATGCGGGGCCGGGCCTGTCCCAGGTGGAGCGGCTCTATCAGGCGGGCCTGGACTATGTGAAGCTGGACGCCGCCGTGGTGGTGGGCGTCTCGGGCGATGCGGCGCGCGCCGCCTTTGTGCGCGGCATGGTCATCATGCTGCGCAGCCTGGCGCTCAAGGTCTATGCCGAGGGCGTGGTCGATCCGCTGGATGTGCAGGCCCTGTGGGACTGCGAGCTGGACGGTGTGACCGGGCCCTGGGCGACGGTGCAACCCGTCTGAAGATCTGAAGCCTTTGCCGGCGAGTACGCGGGCGGGGGCTCAAACAATGTCGGCGCTGTGCAGGGTGTAGGGCCGGCCCAGGCGGCGGTCCTCGAAGAAGCGCTGCAGGGTCTCGCGCACGGTGCGGAAGGCCAGCTGGTCCCAGGGGATGTCCTGCTCGGCGAAGAGCCGGGCCTCCAGGGTCTCGGGGCCGGGGTTGAACTCGGGCGAGAGCAGGCGGGCGCGGTAGTAGAGGTGGATCTGGCCCACCTTGACCACATTCATCAGGCAGTACAGGGGCTGCAGCTCGATCTGGGCGCCGGCCTCCTCGTCGGTCTCGCGCTGGGCGCCCTGGGCCGCGCTCTCGCCCAGCTCCAGAAAGCCGGCGGGCAGGGTCCAGAAGCCGTAGCGCGGCTCGATGGCGCGCTTGCACAGCAGCACGCGGCCGTCTTCCCAGACCGGCAGGGTGCCCACCACATTGATGGGATTCTCGTAGTGGATGGCGCCGCAGACCGTGCAGGTGGCACGTTCGCGGTTGTCATCGGCCGGCACGCGGTATTCGACGGCGTTGCCGCAGGCGGGGCAGTGTTTGAAGCGTCGCGTAAGCCACATGCGCGCCAGTGTAGCGGGCCTGGGGTGGCATCATGCGGCCATGGAACTCTTCAACTATTTCCGCTCCTCGGCCTCCTACCGCGTGCGCATCGCGCTGGCGCTCAAGGGCCTGGATTACGTCTACCGTCCCGTGCACCTGGTCAAGAACGAGCAGCAGGCCGAGCCCTATGCCAGCGCCTCCATCTCGCGCCTGGTGCCTCTGCTCAAGGACGGTGATGCGCTGATCGGCCAGTCCCTGGCCATCCTCGAGTACCTGGACGACACCCATCCCGAGCCGCCCCTGCTGCCGGCCGACGCCCTGGGCCGCGCCCGCGTGCGCGCCCTGGCCCAGGACATCGCTTGCGAGATCCATCCGCTGAACAATCTGCGCGTGCTGCGCTATCTGACGCGCGAGCTGGCGGTGGACGAGGAAGCCAAGAATCGCTGGTACCGCCACTGGGTGGAGGAGGGGCTGGCGGTGTTCGAGCGCCGCCTGGATGATGGCCAGGCCGGTCGCTTCTGCCACGGCGACCAGCCGGGGCTGGCCGACTGCGTGCTGGTGCCACAGATCTTCAATGCGCGCCGCTTCAACTGCAAGCTGGACCATGTGCCGCGCCTGATGCAGGTCTTCGAGCACTGCATGCAGCACGAGGCCTTTGCCAAGACCCAGCCCTCGGCCTGCCCGGACGCGGAATGAGCGACCTGCCTTCCGCCGTGAATCCCGCCGTGAATTCCGACGTGAATTCCGACGTGCATCCGGATTGGCTGCAGCCCGACTGGGCGGCCGCGGGCGTGCAGGCCTTCATGAGCACGCGCGCCGGCGGCGTGAGCCGGGGTGATTTCGCGAGCATGAACCTGGGCATCGCCGTGGGCGACGATCCCGCTGCCGTGGCCGAGAACCGCGCGCGCCTGCAGGCGGCGCTGGGCGCGCCGGCCGTGTTCCTGCGCCAGGTGCATGGGGCCGAGGTGCTGCGCCTGAGCCCGCGCTGGCTGCAGGAGGAGGCACCGCCTGCCGATGCCGCCATCAGCACCGACCCGGCGCTGGGCGTGGCCATCCAGGTGGCGGACTGCCTGCCCGTGCTCTTCGCCGCGCCCGGCGCGGTGGGCGGGGCGCATGCGGGCTGGCGCGGCCTGGCCGCGGGCGTGCTGGAGCGCACCCTGGCCGCGCTGTGCGAGGCCGCGGCCTGCGAGCCGGGCGAGGTGCAGGTCTGGCTGGGTGCCTGCATCGGCGCCGAGGCCTTCGAGGTGGGCGAGGAGGTGATGCAGGCCTGCGGCGGCCCGGCCGGCGCCTACCGTTACCAGCCCAATGCCGCGGGTCAGCCGCGCTGGCGCGCCGATCTGGTGGCCCTGGCGCGCGAGCGCCTGCGCGAGCGTGGCGTGCGCGCCCTCAGCGGCGGCCACTGGTGCACGCTCAGCGAGCCTTCACGGTTCTTTTCGTTCCGGCGCGAGCAGGCCCTGGGCCGGCCCAGCGGACGCATGGTCGCCGCCATCCGCCTGCGCGCTTGAGGCCGCGGCCGGGTTCGCTTCCTCTTTCCCTTCTGCCTGCTCGGCTCGCCGCCGCGCTGCGCGCCGCGCCGGTGTGCCCAGCAGGTACATCAGGATGCTGATGGGCAGCAGGCCGTAGAGCAGGAAGGTGAAGATCGCGCCCAGCACCGAGCCCAGAGTGCTGGTGGCCTCGGCCAGGGCCATCATCAGCGCCACATAAAGCCAGGCGATCGCTACCAGGTACATGGGGAGTGTCATCGGAAGGTAAGCCACTGAGCTTATAACAAGGACCGGGCTCGCATCTGTGGCAAGCTTCTTGCCTAGGTGCAGACGAGATGCCGCTCGCACGCCGTCGCGTGTGGGGCAGGGCGTCCGGACCCTGAGGAGACACATGAAGCGCAAGTCCCCATCCGCGGCCACCTCGGCCCCCGAGGAGGCGGCCGCCATGGCCGCCGAGATGTTCAATCAGATGGCGGGGCTGCAGATTCCCGTGAGCGCCTGGAGCAGCTTGCAGAGCCAGTATCTGCAGCAGGCCGGTGCCCTGTGGAACCAGGCCCTGCAAGGGCATCTGGACAAGCCCGGCGACCGGCGCTTTGCCGCCGAGGCCTGGCAGAGCAATCCGGCCAGCAGCTTCATGGCCCAGCTCTATCTGCTCAATGCCCGCACCCTGCAGCAGATGGCCGAGCAGGTGCAGGGCGACGAGAAGACCCGGGCGCGCATCCGCTTCGCGGTGCAGCAGTTCGTGGACGCTGCCGCGCCCAGCAACTACCTGGCCCTGAACCCCGAGGCCCAGCGCCTGGCCCTGGACACCCAGGGCGAGAGCATCGCGCGCGGCCTGCAGATGCTCTGGGGCGATATCCAGCGCGGCCATCTCTCGCAGACCGACGAGCAGGCCTTCGAGGTGGGCCGCAATGTGGCCACCAGCGAGGGCGCGGTGGTCTACGAGAACGAGTTCTTCCAGCTGCTGGAGTACAAGCCGCTGACGGCCCAGGTGCATGAGCGCCCCTTCCTGCTGGTGCCGCCCTGCATCAACAAGTTCTACATCCTGGACCTGCAGCCCGAGAACTCCCTGATCCGCTACGCGGTGGAGCAGGGCCACCGCACCTTTGTGCTGAGCTGGCGCAACCCGGACGAGGGCTGCAAGGCCTGGACCTGGGACGACTATGTGGAACAGGCGGTGATACGCGCCATCCAGGTGGTGCAGGAGATCAGCGGCAGCAAGACCCTCAACACCCTGGGCTTCTGCGTCGGCGGCACCCTGCTGGCCACGGCCCTGGGCGTGCTGGCGGCGCGCGGCCAGCAGCCGGCCGAGAGCCTGACCCTGCTGACCACGCTGATCGACTTCAGCAGCAATGGCGTGCTGGACCTCTTCGTGGACGAGGCCTCGGTGCAGCTGCGCGAGATGAGCATCGGCGCGCAAAGCCCCAAGGGCCCGGGCCTGCTGCGCGGCCAGGAGCTGGCCACCACCTTCAGCTTCCTGCGGCCCAACGACCTGGTCTGGAACTATGTGGTGGGCAACTACCTCAAGGGCGAGGCCCCGCCGGCCTTCGACCTGCTGTACTGGAACGGCGATTCCACCAATCTGCCCGGCCCCATGTACTGCTGGTATCTGCGCCACACCTATCTGCAGAACGAGCTCAAGCAGCCTGGCGCGCTGACGGTCTGCGGCGAGAAGCTGGACCTCGGCAAGATCAAGGCGCCGGTCTATATCTACGGCTCGCGCGAGGACCATATCGTGCCCTGGGACAGCGCCTACCGCTCCACCCAGATCTTCGCGGGCAAGAAGCGCTTCGTGCTGGGGGCTTCGGGTCATATCGCCGGCGTGATCAACCCGCCGGCCAAGAAGAAGCGCAGCCACTGGATCGCCAAGAGCACGGCCCTGCCGGCCGAGGCCTCGCAGTGGCTGGAAGGCGCCGTCGAGCATGAGGGCAGCTGGTGGACCGACTGGGCCGCCTGGCTGGCCGGCCATGCCGGCGCCAGGAAGGCAGCGCCGCGCGCCTATGGCGGGCGCGGCCACAAAGCCATCGAGCCGGCCCCCGGCCGCTACGTCAAGACCAAAGCCTGAACAGGAGAGAGCGTCCCATGAGTACCGACATCGTCATCGTTGCCGCGGCCCGTACCGCGATCGGCAAATTCGGCGGCAGCCTGGCCAAGACCCCGGCGCCCGAGCTGGGCGCCACCGTGGTGCAGGCCCTGCTGCAGCGCGCGCGCCTGGAAGGCGGCCAGGTGGGCGAGGTGATCCTGGGCCAGGTGCTGACCGCCGGCTCGGGCCAGAACCCCGCGCGCCAGACCGTGATCAAGTCCGGCCTGCCGCAGGCCGTGCCGGCCATGACCATCAACAAGGTCTGCGGCTCCGGCCTCAAGGCCGTGATGCTGGCGGCCCAGGCCATCCGTGATGGCGACTCGGAGATCGTCATCGCCGGCGGCCAGGAGAACATGAGCCTGGCGCCCCATGTGCTGCCGGGCTCGCGCGATGGCCAGCGCATGGGCGACTGGAAGCTGGTGGACACCATGATCGTGGACGGCCTCTGGGACGTCTACAACCAGTACCACATGGGCATCACGGCCGAGAACGTGGCCAGGCAGCACGGCATCAGCCGCGAGGCCCAGGACGCCCTGGCCCTGGCCTCCCAGCTCAAGGCCGCCGCGGCCCAGGATGCCGGCCGCTTCCAGGACGAGATCGTGCCGGTGAGCATTCCGCAGAAGAAGGGCGATCCCCTGATCTTCGCGGCCGACGAGTTCATCAACCGCAAGACCAATGCCGAGGCCCTGGCCGGCCTGCGTCCCGCCTTCGACAAGACCGGCAGCGTGACCGCCGGCAATGCCTCGGGCCTGAACGATGGCGCCGCCGGCCTGGTGCTGATGAGCGCGGCCAAGGCCGCCAGCCTGGGCCTGACGCCGCTGGCGCGCATCGCCTCCTACGCCAGCTCGGGCCTGGACCCGGCCTATATGGGCACCGGCCCGATCCCCGCCTCCCGCAAGGCGCTGGAGCGCGCCGGCTGGAAGATCGGCGACCTCGACCTCGTGGAAGCCAACGAAGCCTTCGCGGCCCAGGCCTGCGCCGTCAACAAGGATCTCGGCTGGGATCCGTCCATCGTCAACGTCAACGGCGGCGCCATCGCCATCGGTCACCCGATCGGCGCATCCGGCGCACGCATCCTCAACACGCTCGTCTTCGAAATGAAGCGCCGCGGCGCCCGCAAGGGTCTCGCCACGCTCTGCATCGGCGGCGGCATGGGCGTGGCGATGACGGTGGAGCGCTGAGCGCGACCCCGCAGGGAGAGAAACAGAGAACTCAGGGGCAACCCGCTTGACCGAGGGCCGGGCCTGCGGGAGCCTGAAACCGGGACAGCCGTCCCGACAAAGCCATGGAGGCAAAGGAGCGACAGATGAGCAGCAGCAGCAACGGAAAAATCGCCTATGTGACCGGTGGTATGGGAGGCATTGGCACCGCCATCTGCCAGCAACTGCACCAGGACGGCTTCAAGGTCATCGCCGGCTGCGGCCCCAGCCGTGACCATGCCAAGTGGATCGCCGAGCAGGCCGCGCTGGGTTACACCTTCTACGCTTCGGTGGGCAATGTGGCCGAGTGGGAGTCCACCGTGCAGGCCTTCGAGAAGGCGATCGCCGAACATGGCCAGATCGATGTGCTGGTGAACAACGCTGGCATCACCAAGGACCGCATGTTCCTCAAGATGAGCCGCGAGGATTGGGACGCGGTGATCAGCACCAACCTGACCAGCATGTTCAACGTCACCAAGCAGGTGGTGCCGGGCATGGTGGACAAGGGCTGGGGCCGCATCATCAACATCTCCTCGGTCAATGGCGAGAAGGGCCAGGCCGGCCAGACCAACTACTCGGCCGCCAAGGCCGGCATGCACGGTTTCACCATGGCCCTGGCCCAGGAACTGGCCAGCAAGGGCGTGACGGTGAACACCGTGAGCCCCGGCTATATCGGCACCGATATGGTCAAGGCCGTGCGCCCCGATGTGCTGGAGAAGATCGTGGCCCAGATCCCGGTCAAGCGTCTGGGCGAACCCTCGGAGATTGCCTCCATCGTGGGCTGGCTGGCCAGCGCTACCTCGGGCTTCACCACCGGCGCCGACTTCTCCTGCAACGGCGGTTTGCATATGGGGTGAGTTGCGAGCGAGGACAGGCCGGTGGCCTGTCCGACCCGCAACGAACGACAGCCCACGTCGTGCGTGGGCTGGCTGGGGAGAGGCGGACCGAGGACCGTCCTGAGAACGGTCCGACGCCTGACGAACGACAGCCCACGTCATGCGTGGGCTGGCTGGGGAGAGTTGCTACTCGAGCTAGCGTTCAAGAAAGGAAGAAGACGGCCCACGGGCCGTCTTCCTGCATTTCACCCCGCCCGAATCTGCAAAAGCCTCGAAATGCTCTGCGCCGCCTCCAGCAGCCGGGGCAGGTGCTGGGCCAGCAGGCTCTCGGGCGGATTGCGGTTGACCTGGGTGCTCACATTGAGCGCGGCCACGGTGCGGCCGCTGCGGTCCACGATGGGGGCGGCCAGGGATACCAGGCCCTCTTCCAGCTCCTGGTTCACCAGGCACCAGCCCTGCTCGCGCGCGGCGGCGATGCGCAGGCGCAATTCCTCCAGGCTGGGCACGGTGCGGGCGGTGAAGCGCTGCAGCGCCAGCGCGGCCAGATGGGCCTCCAGCTCATCGGGCGGCAGGGCCGCCAGCAGCACCCGGCCCATGGAGGTGCACCAGGCCGGCAGCCGGCTGCCCAGGCCCAGATTGATGCTCATGATCTTGCGCGCCGGCACGCGCAGCACATAGACGATGTCCTCGCCCTCCAGCACCGCGGCCGAGCAGCTCTCGCGCAGATCGGCCACCAGGGTCTGCATCACCGGCTCGGCGAACTGCCACAGGGGCTGGGACGAGAGATAGGCGAAGCCCAGGTCCAGGATCTTGGGCGTCAGGTAGAACAGGCGGCCGTCACTGCGCACATAGCCCAGGGTCTCCAGCGTGAGCAGGATGCGGCGCGCGCCGGCGCGCGTCAGGCCGCAGCGCTTGGCCACCTCGGTGAGCGTCTGGCGCGGGGCCTCGGCATTGAAGGCCCGGATCACCGCCAGGCCACGCGCGAACGACTGCACATAGCTGTCGCCGGGCTTCAGGGCCGGAAGGGCGGGGGCGGTGCTCGTCTCGTTCATGGTTGCCCAGTATAGGCAGGCCGGATTTGGTTACCATCGCGGCCGTTTCACAGTGGTTGGCCTCAAGGGCCGGGAGAACGAAGCGATGGCAATGGACGTGGTGGATTACGAGATCAAGGGCAGCGAGATGCAGTTCGTCGAGGTCGAGCTCGATCCCGGCGAGGCGGCCATCGGCGAGGCGGGCAGCATGATGTTCATGGATGCCGGCATCGCCATGGACACGGTGTTCGGTGACGGCTCCAAGCAGCAGGGCGGCTTCTTCGGCAAGCTGCTGGGGGCGGGCAAGCGCCTGATCACCGGCGAATCGCTGTTCACGACCATCTACACCAACAACGCTGGCGGCAAGCAGCGCGTGGCCTTCGCCGCGCCCTATCCGGGCAAGATCCTGCCCATGGATCTGCGCCAGCTGGGCGGCACCCTGATCTGCCAGAAGGATGCCTTCCTGTGCGCGGCGCGCGGCGTCTCGCTGGGCATCGCCATCCAGCAGAAGCTCAGCACCGGCTTCTTCGGCGGCGAGGGCTTCATCATGCAGAAGCTCGAGGGCGACGGCCTGGCCTTTGTGCACGCCGGTGGCACGGTGGTGCGCCGCACCCTGCAGCCCGGCCAGACCCTGCTGGTGGACACCGGCTGCGTGGTGGCCTACACGCCCGGCGTGGACTTCGAGATCCAGTACGTGGGCAAGATCAAGACCGCGCTGTTTGGCGGCGAGGGCCTGTTCCTGGCCAAGCTGACCGGCCCGGGCGAAGTCTGGCTGCAGAGCCTGCCCTTCTCGCGTCTGGCCTCGCGCATCTTCGCCGCCGCGCCCCAGACCGGCGGTGGCGGCCGTGAGGAAGGTTCGCTGCTGGGCGGCATCGCGGCCGGCGGCCTGCTGGGCGGGGTGCTCGGCGGTGGCGATGACGAGTGAGTGAGTCGGCCTGATGGGGGCGGGGGCCCGGGGCGGACTTGATCCTTCTTAAGCTGGGCCCAATCCACCCCCGCCTACACTTGAGGGCAGTGCACGCACTGCCCTTTGTCTTTTCTGTCTCCCTGTGCCGCGGTCGCGGCCCGGGCCGTGCGTCGAATCCAAGGAATGAGAGCTTGCTGACCTCCATCGCAAACCGCTGGCCGCAGGCGCTGGCGCGTCTGGCCCTTGCCGGCCTGCTGGGTACCGCCGGCGCGGCGGCCTGGGCCAACAGTCCCGCCAACAGCCCCATCTTCGTGCTGAACTCGCTGGACGCCGACATTAGTGTGGTCGACCCGGTGAGCTTCACCCAGCTCAAGCGCATTCCCACCGGCAAGGAACCGCACCACCTCTACCTGACGCCGGACGAGAAGTCCCTGATCGTGGCCAACGCCCTGGGCGACTCGCTCACCTTCATCGACCCGCGCACGGCCCAGGTCCAGCGCGTGCTGCAAGGCATCAGCGACCCCTATCACCTGCGCTTCTCGCCGGACATGAAGTGGTTCGTCACCGCGGCCAACCGCCTGGACCATGTGGCCATCTACCGCTGGGTGCCTGGCGATGCGGCCAAGCCCCTGCAGCTGGTCAAGCGCGTGGAGGCGCCCAAGACGCCCAGCCATCTCTCCATCGACAGCAAGAGCTCCCTGCTCTATGTCTCGCTGCAGGACAGCGACGAGCTGATGGCCGTGAACCTGGCCGACCAGGCGCCGCGCTGGAAGATCAAGGTGGGCAAGATGCCGGCCGACATCTACCTGACCCCGGATGACAAGCACCTGCTGGTGGCCCTGACCGGCGATGCGGTGGTGGAGGTCTATGACGTGCAGGGTACCCAGCCGCGCCTGGTCAAGCGCCTGCCCACGGGCAAGGGCGCCCACTCCTTCCGCGCCCTGGGCGACAAGCGCCATGTCTTTGTGAGCAATCGCGCGGCCAACACCATCAGCAAGATCCAGCTTTCCGACTTCACGGTCGTGGCCGAGCTGCCCGGCCCTGGCGGCCCGGACGATATGGACGTGCTGGCCGACGGCAAGACCCTGCTGGTCACCTCGCGCTGGGCCGGCAAGCTGACCATGATCGATATCGAGAAGCGCCAGGTGCTGCGCAAGGTCAAGGTCGGCAAGTCGCCCCACGGCGTCTGGACACTCGACCACGCTCCGCGCTGATGATGATCAGGGCACGTGCCTGGGCCTGTGCCGCGCTGGCGGCCGTGCATCTGGGGGCCTCGGCCTGCCAGGCCGGCGAGAAGCCGGTCTTCCTGACTTTTGACACCGGCCATATGGGGGTGGCACCCCTGGTGGCCGAGCTGATCAGGAAGCACCAGCTGCGCCTGACCTTCTTCCTGGCCGAGGAGCCCACGCTCAACGGCGGCAGCACCCTGGACGAGCAGTGGGCGCCCTGGTGGCGCGAGCGCGCGGCCGAGGGCCATGACTTCGGCTCCCACACCTGGGCCCATGACATCTGGCTGGCCGATCTGCCGCCGGGGCCGGACGGCGAGCCGCGCTTTCGTTTCCGCACCCAGGCCGGCGAGCAGCCGGCGCGTTACCGCGAGCTCAGCGCCCGCGAGTACTGCGAGGAGCTGAAGAAGCCGGCCCAGCGCTTCAAGGCCATGACCGGGCGCGAGATGGGCCCCATTTTCCGCGCGCCCGCGGGCAAGGCCTCCAAGGCCTTGCTGGATGCGGCCCGCGCCTGCGGCTTCGAGCATGTGCCCTGGAGCGCCGCGGGCTTTCTGGGCGATGAGCTGGACAGCCGGCGCTACCCCAATGCCCCGCTGCTGGACAAGGCCCTGCGGGATGTGCGTCCCGGCGATATCCTGCTGGCCCATCTGGGCATCTGGTCGCGCCAGGAAGCCTGGGCGCCGGCGGTGCTGGAGCCCCTGATCGAAGGCCTGAAGGCACGGGGCATGTGCTTTGCGCCGCTGCGCGAGCATCCGCGCTATGCCCGCCTGATGAACCCGCTGAACCCGATGAACCCGCCGGCGGCGGCCAGCAAGCCCCGCCAGCCCTGAGAGCATGGACGCCCTGATCGAGAGCTTTGACACCGCCCAGCAATGGCTGTTCGAGCAGCTGTTGCAGCCCCTGATGTTTGCCCTGGGCCTGGGCAATCTGCTGGAGGACGGCTATGCCGCCACCGGCTGGCTGCTGGTGGGCCTGCTCCAGCTCCTGGTGATGATCACCCTGTTCCGCGCCCTGGAGCGCTGGCGGCCGGTGGAGCCGGTCAGCGATCCCGCCGCGGTGCGCGTGGATGTGATCTACACCCTGATCCATCGCCTGGGTCTGGTGCGGGTGGTGCTGTTCTTCGCCATCGAGCCGCTGTGGGACGCGCTCTCCGGCCAGATGCGCCTGGCGGGTGTGCCCACCTTGCAGCTCGAGGCCCTGTGGCCGGGCGTTAGCGACATTCCCTGGGTGAGCTTCCTGCTCTACCTGCTGCTCTTCGACTTCGTGAACTACTGGCTGCACCGTGCCCAGCACCAGTTCCACTGGTGGTGGCAGCTGCATGCCCTGCACCATAGCCAGCGCCAGATGACCTTGTGGAGCGACACCCGCAACCATCTGCTGGACGATGTGCTGATCGACGCGGCCTTTGTGTTGCTGGCCCGCCTGGTGGGCGTGGGGCCGGGGCAGTTCGTGGCCCTGGTGGCGATCTCGCAGCTGGTGGAGAGCTTCTCGCACGCCAATGTGCGCCTGTGGTTCGGGGCCTGGCTGGAGCGCGTGCTGGTGAGCCCGCGCTTTCATCGCCGCCATCACGCCATTGGCATCGGTCACGAGGCCGAGGGCGGGCGCGGCACCCTGGGCGGCTGCAATTTCGCGGTGCTCTTTCCCATCTGGGACCAGCTCTTCGGCACGGCCGACTGGCAGCTGCGCTATGAACCCACCGGCATCCGCGATCAGCTGCCGCAGGAGGGCGGGCGCGACTACGGGCGCGGATTCTGGGCCCAGCAGTGGCTGGGTCTGCGCCGCTTGGCCGGCCAGCTGCTGCCGCGGCGCTGACGGGTATGCTTGCAGTCTGGAGCGACTGCAAGAAGAGAGATCCCGACGATGGTGAACACCATGGGCCGCCTGGCCGATGCCTGCTGGCGCGCCGCCGCCTACTGCCTGCATCCGCGTGTCATCGGCCTGTCCCTGCTGCCCCTGCTTGTGGCCGCCGGCCTGAGCGTGGGCCTGGCCTATTTCTTCTGGGAACCGGCGGTGGACGCGGTGCGCGCCACGCTCGAATCCTGGCTGCTGGTGGAGAGCCTGCTGCGCTGGCTGGCCAGCGTGGGCGGGGAGGGCTTTCGCAGCGTGATCGCGCCCCTGCTGGTCATCGTCATGGCCCTGCCCCTGGTGATGGTGCTGAGCCTGGTGCTGGTGGCCCTGCTGATGACGCCCTCCATCGTGGCCCTGGTGGCCGAGCGCCGCTTTCCCACGCTGGAACGCAAACAGGGGGCGCACTGGTGGCAGGGGCTGGCCTGGTCCCTGCTGTGCTCGGCGGGGGCCCTGCTGGCGCTGTTCCTGAGCATGCCCTTCTGGCTGATTCCGCCTCTGGTGTTGGTGCTGCCGCCGCTGATCTGGGGCTGGCTGTCCTACCGGGTCTTCACCTTCGATGTGCTGGCCGAGCATGCCTCGCCCGAGGAGCGGCGCGAGCTCATGCGCGCGCATCGCCTGCCCCTGCTCACCATGGGCGTGGTCACCGGCTATCTGGGCGCCGCGCCCGCCATGATCTGGGCCTTTGGCGTGCTGACCGTGGTCTTCGCGCCGGTGCTGGTGGTGCTGACGGTCTGGCTCTACACCCTGGTCTTTGCCTTCTCCACCTTGTGGTTCGCGCATTACGCACTGGCCGCGCTTGCTGCCCAACGTGCCGAGCAGGCTGCGGCGGCGGCGGCAGCCGTCCCGCCCGCCGCGCCGGTGGAGGTGCTGGACGCCGCGCCCGAAGGGGCCGCCATGCCGCCTGCGCCGCCCCCGCCGCTGCTGCCCTGAGTCTGTTTTCCTTCTTCAGCCTTTTCCGCCATGAACATCGGCCTGATCATCGTTGGCGATGAAATCCTGTCCGGCAAGCGCCAGGACAAGCACCTCGCCACCTTCATTGCCCTGCTGGCCGCGCGCGGCCTGAGCCTGTCCTGGGCCGAGTATGTGGGGGACGACCGCGAGCGGCTCACCGCCACCTTGCGCCGGGCCTTTGCCAGCGGCGATCTGGTGGTCAGCTGCGGCGGCATCGGCGCCACACCCGACGACCACACCCGCCAGGCCGCGGCCGCCGCCCTGGGGCGCGAGCTGCTGATCCACCCCGGCGCCCGCGAGCTGATCTGGGGCCGCATCCAGGAGATGGCGGCCGAGCAGGGTCAGGCGGCCGATGCCGAACACCCGGACAGCCTGCGCCGCTTCGAGATGGGCCGCTTCCCCGCCGGGGCCGAGCTGATCCCCAACCCCTACAACCGCATTCCCGGCTTCTTCGTGGGCACGGTCTACTTCGTGCCGGGCTTCCCGGTCATGGCCCACCCCATGATGGAGTGGGTGCTGGACCAGCGCCACGCCGACCTGCACCGCGCCACCGGCGTGCGCGAGCGCTCCCTGATCGTCAGCGGCGCCATGGAGGCCACGCTGACGCCGCTGATGGAGCGCATCGAGGCCGAGCATGCCGGCATCAAGGTCTTCAGCCTGCCCAGCGTGGACCATCCGCAGTGGGGGCGCCATATCGAGCTGGGCGTCAAGGCCGGCCCCGAACTGGGCGAGCCGGCCCTGCTGCAGGCCTACGAGGCGCTCAAAACCGGTCTGATCCAGTTTGGTGCATTGATAAGAACCGAATTGGTGCGCTAGGATGCACCGCGCTGGTGCCGGCGCGGGCCCGAGGTGGAGCGAATGGCCGCTGTTCCCGGGCGCGCAGCGCACCGAAAGCCGGCAAAGGCGCGAGATCATGGGGATGCACCGTGCTGGCGCCTCTCGAGGGACCTTGGTGCCCGTGCTGGCACGCAAACTGCTTTCTCTTGGATGGACGCCAAGAGGCGCTCGCCGAATTCTTTTTCGACGTATTCACACCCCGTCCCAATCCGCTTAGGAGTTTTTGATGGCCAAGACCGTCGCCGACGTGATGCAAATGGTGAAGGACAACGAAGTCAAGTTCGTTGACTTCCGTTTCACCGACACCCGTGGCAAGGAACAGCACGTGTCCGTGCCCGTGTCGCACTTCGATGAAGACAAGTTCTCGTCGGGCCATGCCTTCGACGGTTCTTCCATCGCCGGCTGGAAGGGCATCGAAGCCTCCGACATGCTGCTGATGCCGGACCCGAACACGGCCAATATCGACCCCTTCTTCGAAGAGCCGACCCTGATCCTGACCTGCGACGTCATCGATCCGGCCGACGGCAAGGCCTATGAGCGCGACCCGCGCTCCCTGGCCAAGCGCGCCGAGGCTTATCTGAAGTCCTCGGGCCTGGGCGACGCCGCCTTCTTCGGTCCCGAGCCCGAGTTCTTCATCTTTGACTCGGTGCGCTGGGCCAACGATATGTCGGGCTCCTTCTTCAAGATCGAGTCCGAGGAAGCCGCCTGGAACACCGGCAAGGAATACGAGCACGGCAACTCCGGCTACCGTCCCACCGTCAAGGGCGGCTACTTCCCGGTGCCCCCGGTTGACTCCGGCCAGGACATGCGCTCGGAAATGTGCCTGGTGCTGGAACAGCTGGGCATCCCGGTTGAAGTGCATCACCACGAAGTGGCCAACGCCGGCCAGATGGAAATCGGCACCAAGTTCAGCTCCCTGGTGCAGCGCGCCGACTGGACCCAGCTGCAGAAGTACGTGATCCAGAACGTGGCCAATGCCTATGGCAAGACGGCCACCTTCATGCCGAAGCCGATCTTCGGCGACAACGGCTCGGGCATGCACGTGCACCTGTCGATCTGGAAGGACTCCAAGCCGACCTTCGCCGGCGACGAATATGCCGGTCTTTCGGAAAGCTGCCTCTACTTCATCGGCGGCATCATCAAGCATGCCAAGTCGATCAACGCCTTCACCAACCCGACGACGAACTCCTACAAGCGTCTCGTCCCGGGTTATGAAGCGCCGGTCCTGCTCGCCTACTCGGCCCGCAACCGCTCCGCCTCCTGCCGCATTCCGTTCGGCACGGGTCCGAAGTCCAAGCGCGTCGAAATCCGCTTCCCCGACCCGCTCGGCAACCCCTATCTCGGCTTCGCCGCCATGCTGATGGCCGGTCTCGACGGCATCAAGAACAAGATCCATCCCGGCAAGGCCATGGACAAGGATCTCTACGACCTGCCGCCGAAGGAACTGAAGAAGATCCCGACGGTCTGCGGCTCGCTGCGCGAAGCGCTGGAGAACCTCGACAAGGACCGCAAGTACCTGACGGCCGGCGGCGTGTTCGACGACGACCAGATCGATTCCTACATCGAGCTGAAGATGGCGGAAGTCATGCGCTTCGAAATGACGCCGCACCCGGTCGAATTCGACATGTACTACTCGCTGTGATGCGCATGGGCAGCGAGCGTGCCGGCCACGCCACGCTGCCCCGGCCAGCGTGCGGGGGACGGCTTTGGCCGTCCCTTCTTTTTTCCGCCCCGCGGCTTGCGCCACAATCGCGCCATGTCCTATCGCCACGCCTGCCTGCTGCTGAGCTTCCTGGCCCTCGCCTCCGGCGTCCAGGCCCAGGTCTACCGCTGCCCGGGACCGCCGGTGCTCTACACCGACGCGCTCACGCCCAAGGAGGCCCAGGAGAAAGGCTGTCGCTCGATAGACGGCACGCCGATCACCGTGTTGCAGTCGCCCAAGCCACGCGCCGCGGCGCCGGCATCCGGCGCGGCCACACCGGCGCGGAGCGGCAATGCTGAGGGCCGGGTGGACCCGGCCCAGCAGAAGGGCCGCGATGACGAGCGCCGCCGCGTGCTGGAGGCCGAGCTGCGCGACAGCGAGAGCCGTCTGGCGGAGCTGCAGCGCGAGTACCAGGGCGGTCAGCCCGAGCGCCGCGGCGATGAACGCAACTTCCAGAAGTACCTGGACCGGGTGGCCGAACTCAAGGCCAATATCGCCCGCCAGGAGGCCGACATCCAGGCCCTCAAGCGCGAGATCTCCAAGCTGCCCTGAGCGCCCTGCTCGGGGGGCGGCGGTCCGCAACGGGACCGTACGAGCATGAACGAGCATCCTCCCTCAGGCTACGAGGCCTTCGACCTGCTGGCCACCATGGTGGCCGTGGTGCGGCCCGACGGCGAATGCCTGTTCGCCAACGCCGCCTTCGAATCCGTGATGCGGCTCTCGCGCCGGGCGGTGCAGGGCCTCAATCTCTTCGACTGGTTTGCCGAGGCGGCGCGCCTGCGCGAGACCGTGAGCGCGGTGGCCGGCAATGCCTACTCCAGCAGCCGCTTTGACGCCCAGCTGCGCCGTGGCCCCCGCCCGCACGAGGACTTGCTGCCGGTCCAGGTCATCGTCAGCCAGACCGACAGCCCCGAGCGCGTGCTGGTGGAGCTGATCGAGAACGCCCAGCAGGCGCGCCAGGACCGCGAGGAGCGCACCCTGGACCAGGTGCAGGCCACCAAGGAGCTGATCCGCAACCTGGCCCACGAGATCAAGAACCCGCTGGGCGGCATACGCGGCGCGGCCCAGCTGCTGGCCCTGGAGCTCAACGAGCCGGAGTTGGGCGAGTACACCCAGGTCATCGTGCATGAGGCCGACCGCCTGCAGTCCCTGGTGGACCGCCTGCTGGCGCCGCACCGCCGCGCCCAGGTGGTGGGCGATGTGAACATCCACGAGGTCTGCGAGCGCGTGCGCTCGGTCATCCTGGCCGAATACCCACGCGGCCTGGCCGTGCTGCGCGACTACGACACCTCGCTGCCCGACTTCCGCGGCGACCGCGAGCAGCTGATACAGGCCGTGCTCAATATCGTGCAGAACGCCGCCCAGGCCCTGCATGCCCAGATTGCCCAGGGCACCGCCCAGATCACGCTGCAGACCCGCGTGGCCCGCCAGGTCACCATCGGCAAGCAGCGCTGGCGCTTGGCATTGGAATTGCATATCCAGGACAACGGTCCCGGTGTGCCAGCCGAGATCCGCGATCGCATCTTCTACCCCCTGGTCTCCGGCCGGGATGGTGGGACCGGTCTGGGTCTGACCCTGGCACAAACCATCGCTCAGCAGCATCAGGGCATGATCGACTGCGACAGCGAACCGGGCCGGACCGATTTCCGAATCACCCTGCCTTTGCCCTGATACGCGGTCGGCAAAGGGGAGCACTGCATGAAGTCCATCTGGATTTGTGACGACGACCACTCCATCCGTTTCGTTCTGGAGAAAGCCCTGAGCCGCGAGGGCCTGCCGGTACGCAGCTTCAGCAATGGCCGCGATCTGCTGGCCGCGCTGGACGATGGCGACAGCCCCCAGGTCCTGGTTTCCGACATCCGCATGCCCGGCGGCTCGGGCCTGGAGCTGCTGGCCAAGGTCAAGCAGAAGATGCCGGGCCTGCCCGTCATCATCATGACCGCCTACTCCGATCTGGACAGCGCCGTCTCGGCCTTCCAGGGCGGCGCCTTTGAATACCTGCCCAAGCCCTTCGACCTCAGCCGCGCGGTGGAGCTGATCCGCCGCGCCCAGGAGGAGAGCCAGCGCGAGGCGGTGGCCGAGGAGGCCGCGGCCCAGGTGCCCGAGATGCTGGGCCAGGCGCCGGCCATGCAGGACGTGTTCCGCGCCATCGGCCGCCTGAGCCAGAGCCATGTCACGCTGATGATCACCGGCGAATCGGGCACCGGCAAGGAGCTCGTCGCCCGCGCGCTGCACGACTACGGCAAGCGCCGCAACGGCCCCTTCGTCGCCATCAACATGGCCGCTATCCCGCGCGACCTCATCGAATCGGAATTGTTCGGCCACGAGAAGGGCGCGTTCACCGGGGCGCAGAACCGCTCGACCGGCCGCTTCGAGCAGGCCGAGGGCGGCACGCTCTTCCTCGACGAGATCGGCGACATGCCGATGGATGCGCAAACCCGTCTGCTGCGCGTGCTCTCCGACGGCCAGTTCTACCGCGTGGGCGGCCACAGCCCGCTCAAGAGCAATGTGCGCGTGATCGCCGCCACCCACCAGAACCTGGAGGAGCGGGTGCGCCAGGGCGGCTTCCGCGAGGACTTGTTCCACCGCCTCAACGTGATCCGCCTGCGCCTGCCGGCCCTGCGCGAGCGCCGTGAGGACATCCCGGTGCTGGCGCGCTACTTCCTGCAGCGCAGCGCCACCGAGCTGGGCGTGGAGCCCAAGCGCCTGTCGGACGCGGCCCTGACCAAGCTGGTGGCCTTCGACTTTCCGGGCAATGTGCGCCAGCTGGAGAACGTCTGCCACTGGCTCAGCGTGATGGCGCCCAGCCAGGTGGTGGAGCCCAAGGATCTGCCCCAGGAGCTGCTGCAGCCGCAAAGCCCCACGCTGACCGCGGCCGCGGCGGGCCTGCCGCTGGCCGCCCCGGCCCAGGCCCTGGGTGAGCTCGTGGCACCGGCCATCCCGGCCGCCACCGGCCCCGATGTCTGGGTGGCCGAGATGGCACGCGAGGCCCGGCGCCTGCTGGCCAGCGGCGAGCCCGAGGTCTGGGACCAGCTGACCCGTCGCTTCGAGGCCAGCCTCATCCTCACCGCCCTGGACCTGACCCGTGGCCGCCGCATCGAGGCGGCGCAGAAGCTGGGCATAGGCCGCAACACCATCACCCGCAAGATCCAGGAACTGGGCCTGGACGCCTGAGAAAAGCCGGCGCTTCTTGACGGTGCGGCCGGCCGTTGCGGGCCGTCCGGGTGTATAAGCCCGGACGTTTCAGCAAAGACCAGTAGGAAGAGAGCCGACTCATGGGCGCACAGTGGAAGGCCAAGCACAAGGACATCGCGGCAAATGCCAAGGGCCGCATGTTCACGAAGCTGTCCAAGGAAATCATGCAGGCCGCGCGCGGCGGCGCCGATCCCGATATGAACGCCCGCCTGCGCATGGTGGTGGAGCAGGCCAAGAAGGCCTCCATGCCGCGCGACACGCTGGAGCGTGCCATCAAGAAGGGCGCGGGCCTGCTGGGTGAGGCGGTGAACTTCGAGCGTGTCACCTACGAGGGCTTCGCCCCACACCGGGTGGCCGTGATCGTGGAATGCCTGACCGACAATGTGAACCGCACGGCCTCCGAGATGCGCGTGCTCTTCCGCAAGGGCCAGCTGGGCGTGAGCGGCTCGGTGAGCTGGGACTTCGATCACCTGGGCATCATCGAGGCCAGCCCCTTGCAGGCCGATGCCGATATCGAGCTGGCGGCCATCGAGGCCGGCGCCCAGGACCTCGAGACCGTGGAGGCAGATGAGGACGGGGAGGGCGGCGCTGCGCTGTTCTACACCGATGCCGCCGATCTGGACCTGGTCTGCCGTGCCCTGCCGGCCCAGGGTTTTGGCGTGACTAGCGCCAAGCTGGGCTACCGACCCAAGACCCCGCTCTCCCTGGGGGCCGCCGAGCTGGAGGAGGTGGAAGCCTTTCTGGCTGCCATCGACGCCTGCGACGATGTGCAGGAGGTCTATGTGGCCCTGGCGGGCTGAGTCGGCGCGGCGGGCCTAGGTCCTAGCCCGCCTGCTTGTCCAGCCACACGCCCAGGCCCTGGGCGTTGAGCTCCACATCCATGGCCAGCAGGCTGCGCTGGCGCTCCGGCGGCAGTGCGCAGCCATGGCGGTCCAGTTCGCGCAGATAGAGTGCCTCCAGCCCGCTCTTGAGTGCTTTATGCCGCTCGGCCTGCCCCTGGCTGGCGCGGGCGATGGCCACCATCTCGGCAATCTGTGTGCGCAGCAGGGCGGCCAGGCGCTGCACCTCGGCCACGCTGCCACCCACGCGGCCGTAATGGGTCAGGAACATCTGACGCGGCGAGCGGGCCAGCATGCGCTCCATCGAGGCCAGCAGGGCCTCGGGCTCGAACTGCACCGGGGTGCTGGTGGGCATGATCCAGGCGCCGTGCTCGGCATGGTCGAACTCGCGGTAGGACAGGCCGAAGGTATCGCCGGTGAACCAGCCCTGGCTGCGCGCGTCCCAGAGGCAGTGATGGTGGCGGGCATGGCCGGGGGTGTCGGCCACCAGCAGCTCGCGACCGGCCAGCGAGACGATCTGGCCGTCCGTGCTGGTGTCCACGCGCTCGGCCGGCACGCCCAGCAGCTGGCCGTAGGAGCGCTGCATCTCGGCCTCGCCATAGACGGCCAGGGCGCCCTGGTAGAGCGCTGTCGGGTCGATCAGGTGGCGGGCGCCACGCGGGTGCACCAGCAGCCGGGCCCGGGGCAGGGACTGCATCAGCAGGCCCACGCCGCCGGCATGGTCCAGATGCACATGGGTGGGGATCACCCAGTCCACGGCGTCAGGACTGAGTCCCAGGGCCTCAAGCGCGCCCAGCAGGCGGGGCACGGCATGGTTGGTGCCGGTGTCGATGAAGGCGGCGCGGCCGGCTTCCACGAGCAGGTAGGCGGCATCGAAATGATCGCGCTGAAAACCGGTGTCGACGGCGTACACGCCATCGCCCAGGTCCTGCAGATACGGGCTCATGAGGCTTGTCTCCCTCCTTAGAATGCCCCAACCATAGCCGAAGAAGAGAGGGCCCCGCCATGGCGGTTCGAGAGATCCTGAAGATGGGCGACCCGCGCCTGCTGCGTGTGGCCCAGCCGGTGCGCGAGTTCGGCACCCCGGCCCTGCGCGAGCTGGTGGCCGATATGCTGGACACCATGAAGGCCGCCAACGGCGCCGGCCTGGCCGCGCCCCAGATCGGCGTGGATCTGCAGCTGGTGATCTTCGGCTTCGAGCGCAATGAGCGCTATCCGGAGGCACCGCCCGTGCACATGACGGTGCTGATCAACCCGGAGATCACGCCGCAGTCCGAGCTGCTGGAAGAGGGCTGGGAGGGCTGTCTCTCGGTGCCTGGCCTGCGCGGCGTGGTGCCCCGCCATGCCAGCATCCGCTACCGCGGCTTCGATCTGGAGGGCCGGCCCATCGATCGTCTCGCCGAGGGCTTCCATGCCCGCGTGGTGCAGCACGAGTGCGACCACCTGATGGGCCAGCTCTATCCCATGCGGGTGCGCGACTTCAGCCGTTTCGGCTTCACCTCGGTGCTCTTCCCCGAGCTCGATCCCGGCTCCGACGACTGAGCCCGGGCCCGCCCGGCCCGAAATACTTTGTAAGCCCGTCCTCCGAGTCTGGCGGCTGCGCGTTGAAGTGCCAGCCCGAGGAGATCTTCGCGATGACGTGCGCCGCACCGTTTCTGCCCGCCAGCTCAGGCCCGCGCCGATCTGGCGGGCGGCTTGCGCTGGCCCTGGGCTGGCTGCTGTGCCTGCTGCTGGCTTCGCTCGCGGGATGGGCCCAGGCGCAGGCGAGCGCCGATGATCCGCCCGCACGCGCCGGCCGGGTGGCGGGCCTGGACGGTCAGGCCTGGTGGCTGGTGCCCGAATCGGGCCAGTGGCAGCTCCTGCTGCTGAACCAGACCCTGGGCCCCGGCGAGCGCCTGCGCAGCGCGCCCCAGGCGCGGTTGAGTCTGCGCATAGGCTCCACCAGCCTCTGGCTGGACGGGGACAGCGAGCTGCTGCTGCGCCGCCTGGATGACGAGGCCGTGGAGCTGCAGCTGCTGCGCGGTGGCCTGGCCCTGCGCCTGCGTCAGCGCGAGTTGCTTGACGAGTTCCGTGTCTTCACGCGCGAGGGCGATGTCACGGCCGAGCGCGAAGGCCTGTACCGGGTGGAGCAACTGGCGCGGGCCGGCGGCAGCCGCGTCCAGAGCTGGGAGGGGCGGCTGCGCTTCGAGTGGCGCGAGCGCGAGGCGGGCGACCCCGTCTGGCTGTCCAGCGGCGAGCAGGCCGAGCTCTGGTGGAGCGGCGGACCGCGCGCCGAGCGCCAGGCCCTGCAGCGCGAGGGGTTCGGCGACTGGGTGCTGGCGCAAAGCCGCGCCGAGGGGCCCTACCAGGCCTGGAACCATGTGTCGCCCGAGATGACCGGCGCCGAGGTGCTCGATGCCTACGGTCAATGGGAACAGCATCCCGAGCACGGCGTGCTCTGGGTGCCCAGCGCCGTGGCCCCGGACTGGGAGCCCTACCGCCAGGGCCGCTGGCTCTGGTCGGCGCGCTGGGGCTGGACCTGGGTGGATGCTGCGCCCTGGGGCTTTGCGCCCTTCCATTACGGCCGCTGGCTGCGCTGGGGCGGGCGCTGGTGCTGGGCGCCGGGCGCCTATGCGGGCCGGCCCGTCTATGCCCCGGCCCTGGTGGGCTGGGGTGCCGGGCGTGCGCCGGTCTGGAACCGTCACCAGCCGCCGCCGCCGGGCTGGCAGGCCCTGGGGCCGCGCCAGCCCTATGTGCCGCACTACCGTCACAGCCCCGGCTATGGCCAGCGCCTGAATGACCCGCCGGTCACGGTGCGCCCGCCGTCGCCGCGCTGGGAGCCGCCGCGCGCACCGGAACTGCCCCGGCCCGACTGGCGTTTCGGGGAGCGTCGGGAGGGACGCCAGGACGGACACCAAGAAGGGCGCCAGGATGTGACGCCACGCTGGCCGCGCCCCGAGCGACCCGCCCAGTGGGAGCGTGACCGGGAGCGGCCGGCCTGGGGCGAGCGCGGCGCCGCGCCGGCCCCTGCGCCGCGACCCGAAACGCCGCGCAGCGAGATGCCGCGGCGCTGGGAGCCCTCACCGGGCTGGCAGCCGCCCCAAGCTCAGCCCCAGCCCCAGCCCCAGCCCCAGCGTCCGGAGCGCAGCGAGCCGCCGGGGCGCGCAGATCGCCCTGGCGCGGAGCCCGCGCGGGGCGAGGGGCCGCAGCGCCGCCATGGCTGGAGCGATCGCCAGCGTGTCCAGCCCTGAGCGCCTCAGAGCAGGGGCTTGAGCCCCTGCCAGACCTGCTCCAGCATCAGCGGATGGGCCTTGGCCAGGGGGTGGATGCGGTCGGGCTGGAACCAGTCCATGGCATCCGGCCGGTCGGCCACGCCCTGCAGCAGGAAGGGCGTGAGAGCGGTCTTCTCGGCCCGGGCCACCTCGGCAAACAGGCCAGCGAAATCGCGCGCATAGGCGCTGCCGTAGTTGGGCGGCACCTGCATGCCCACCAGCTGCACGCGGGCGCCGGCGGCCTTGGCCGCACGCACCATGCTCAGCAGGTTCTCGCGCGTGCTGGCCAGGGGCAGGCCGCGCAGGGCGTCGTTGCCACCCAGTTCGATCAGCACATGGCTGGGGTTGTGCTGGCTGAGCAGCGCGGCCAGGCGGGCGCGGCCGCCGGCCGTGGTGTCGCCGCTGATGCTGGCATTGATCACCTCGTAGGCCGGCTTGTGCCCCTGCAGGCGCTGCTGCAGCAGGGCCACCCAGCCGCTGCCGCGGGCAATGCCATACTCGGCCGAGAGGCTGTCGCCCACCACCAGCACGCGGCGCGGCTTGGCGGTCTGAGTCTGCGCCTGCGCGGCGGCAAGACCCGACACCCACGGCCCCAGGGCCAGCAGGCTACAGTCGCGCATCCACCGACGTCGATTCATCTTCACCTTCACAGAGTTCGTCGCAGTCATGTCCCAAGCCATCATCGAAGTCCAGGGCGTCCACAAGCAGGTGCAGGACGCCAGCGGGCAGCTCACGATTCTGCATGACATCTCCTTCGCGCTGCCGGCGCGGGAATCGGCGGCCATCGTGGGCGCCTCGGGCTCGGGCAAGAGCACCCTGCTGGGCATCCTGGCGGGCCTGGATACGCCCAGCGGCGGCACGGTCCGTCTGGCGGGGCAAGACCTCTTTGCGCTGGACGAGGACCAGCGCGCCGCGCTGCGCGCGCGCCATGTGGGCTTTGTGTTCCAGAGTTTCCAGCTGCTGGCCAATCTCACGGCGCTGGAGAACGTGATGCTGCCCCTGGAGCTGCGCGGCGAGCGCGATGCGCGTGCCCAGGCCACGCGCATGCTGGAGCGCGTGGGTCTGGGCCAGCGCCTCTCGCACTACCCGCGCGTGCTCTCGGGCGGCGAGCAGCAGCGCGTGGCCCTGGCGCGGGCCTTTGTGCTGCGGCCCGAGGTGCTGCTGGCCGACGAGCCCACCGGCAGCCTGGACTTCGCCACCGGCCAGGCGGTGATGGAGCTGATGTTCGAGCTCAACCGTGAGGCGGGCACCACCCTGGTGCTGGTCACGCATGACCCGGCGATTGCGGCGCGCTGCCAGCGCCAGCTGCACATCGACGCGGGCCGACTGCTCTCCTTCAGCGAGGCTGCGCGCGCCGCCTGAGCCGGCGCCAGCGCTCGCCGCGGATGAGGGCCCACCAGCCCAGATAGACCAGCACATAGGCCAGGGCCCCCAGCAGCAGGCCGGCCAGGGGCAGGCCCATCAGCAGGGGCGGGCCCAGATTGGAGATCCAGGCCATCAGGGCCGTGCCCCAGCTCAGCGGGGCGCTCCAGTCGATCTCCAGCATCTCCGGCGTAGCCACCGGGCCAGCATGGCCCGAGGCCAGGCGGCCCAGGGCGATGGCCAGGCTCCAGATGGGCACCAGGGTGAAGGGATTGGTGAGCCAGGTGGCGGCCACGGCGGCCGCCACATTGGCGCGGCAGGCGATGGCCACGAGGGCTGCCAGCACCATCTGGGTGGGCAGGGGAATCACGCCCACCGCCAGGCCCACGGCCACACCCAGGGCCACGCGACGCCGGTGCGCCACCCAGAGCCAGGGCCGCGGCGCCAGATAGCGCCCCAGCCAGCGCAGGCCCTGGGTCTGTGCCAGGGTGTCGGGGTGGGGCAGGATGCGGCGGGCGAAGCGGGTGGCGGGCATGGGGCGCGAGGGCGGATGCAAAAAAACCCGCGGCGCCCCAGGTGGGGCGGATCGCGGGTTTGTGTCAGCTCAGGGCGCGGCTCAGTTGGCGAACTTGTAGTCCGTCTTGGCCTTGCTCTTGAGCTCCTGCTGGAAGGCGGCCAGCTTCTGCTGACCCAGGCGCTGCAGGATCTGCGGCTTGACGTCCTCGAAGGCGGGGAACTGGGCTTCGCGGGTGTCTTCCAGCTTGATGATGTGGAAGCCGAACTGGCTCTTCACCGGCTCCTGGGTGTATTCGCCCTTCTTCAGCTCGGTCATGGCCTTGCTGAACTCGGGCACGAAGTTGCCGGGGTTGGCGAAGTCCAGATCACCACCGTTGGCAGCGGAGCCGGGGTCCTTGGAGTTCTTGCTGGCCAGGTCCTCGAACTTGGCGCCGCCCTTGAGCTGGGCGATCAGGGCCTTGGCCTCTTCTTCCTTCTCCACCAGGATGTGGCGGGCGCGGTACTCGGTGCCGCTGTTCTGGGCCTTGAACTTGTCGTACTCGGCCTGGGCGTCGGCGTCGGTGACCGGGTTCTTCTTGGCGTAGTCGGCGAAGAGCTCGCGGATCATGATGGACTGGCTGGCCAGCTCCATCTGGGCCTTGTAGTCGGCGCTCTGCGGGATGCCGCGCTTGGCGGCTTCCTGCATGAAGATCTCGCGCAGCACGACCTCGTCACGCACCTGGGCTTCCAGTTCCGGCGAGCGCGGCTGGCCGTTCTTGGTCACCTGGCCGACCAGCAGCTCCACCCGGGCCTTGGGCACGGGCTTGCCATTGACGATGGCCACGTTTTGCGCACTGGCCGTCACGGGCAGGAACGCAGCGGACAGGGCCGCGACGGAGGCGGCGAGCACAAACTTCTTCATGGAAATATGAGCGGCTATGAGATGAAAAATGCGCCATCTGGCGCGTTGTGGAGGCGCGCGGTCAGCGCTCCTCCGGTGTGCGGGCGTCGATCGCCATCGCATGGATGCCCCGCTTCATCAGCTCGGCGAGGGCATCATATACGAGGCGATGGCGGGCCACCCGTGGGAGATTCCTGAAGCGCTCGCTGACGATGAGCGCGTGGTAATGCCCGCCTTCGCGGGCGCCGGCATGGCCGGCGTGCAGGGCGCTGTCATCGCGCAGCACCAGCTCGCTGGGCGCCAGGGCGGCGCGCAGGCGCGCCTCGATCTCGGCAAGCAGGCTCATGAGGAAGAGGAGTCCTGCTTATTGCCCTCGTCGCTCAGGTACTTGCTCATATAGAGACCCTGGGCGAGGGTGAAGATCAGCATCAGGCCCGTGGTGCCGAAGACCTTGAAGTTGGCCCAGGTCGATGTGCTGTAGTGGTAGGCCACATAGAGATTGAGCACGCCCATGGCGGCGAAGAAGGCCACCCAGGCCCAGTTGAGCCGGCGCCACACCGGGGCGGGCAGCTGCAGGTCCTTGCCCAGCATGGCCTGCAGCAGGTTCTTGTTGAAGAAGCTCTGGCTGCCGAAAAAGACCAGGGCCATGGCCCAGTACAGGCCGGTGGGCTTCCACTTGATGAAGGTCTCGCTGTGGAACCAGATGGTGGCCCCGCCCAGCACCACCACCAGGGCCAGGCTGATCCAGAGCATCAGGTCGATCTTCTTGCCGCGCAGCTTGAGCAGCAGGGCCTGCAGCAGGGTGGCCGCCATCACCACCAGGGTGGCCAGCAGCACCGGCGCCTCCTGCGGGCCGACCTGGCCGCCGGAGACCAGAAAGCCGAAATGCTGGGTGGCGAAGGCCGCGGCCGCATCGGCCTGACCTTCCGCGTATTTGAAAGTGCCGAAGAACAGGATCAGCGGCAGGAAATCGAGGAGCAGCTTCATTTGGGTGCGAAGTCTATCGCGGCGGAATTGATGCAGAAGCGCTCGCCCGTGGGCTCGGGGCCGTCCGGGAAGACATGGCCCAGGTGGGAGCCGCAGTTGTTGCAGCGCACTTCCACGCGCACCATGCCGTGGCTGCGGTCCACCACGCGCTCGATCACCTCGGCATTGACCGGCTCCCAGTAGCTGGGCCAGCCGCAGCCGGCGTCGAACTTGGTGCCGGATTCAAACAGCGGCGTGCCGCAGCCCACGCAGTTGTAGCGGCCGCTGTCCCAATGGTCCCAGTACTTGCCGGTGAAAGCGCGCTCGGTGGCGGCGTGGCGGGTCACCTGGTACTGCATGGGGTCCAGCTCCTGGCGCCATTGCTCGTCGCTTTTCTGGACCGGGTAGTCGTGGGGGGTCTTGGAGTCGCTCATGATGAACAGGACACGCTGAGGTCTTGAGCCCAGTCGGGCGGGAAGTCGGCATCGGCCGGGGTGGCCGGGTCGTCGAAGGGCCGGCCGAGCACGCCCAGCAGGCGCTGCACCTCGCCAAAGTCGCCGGCCTGGGCCTGGCGGATGGCCTGCTCGGCCAGATGGTTGCGCAGCACCACGGCCGGGTTGCAGGCGCGCATGCGCAGGCGGCGCTCGGCGTCCACACTGCCCTCGGCCGCCAGCCGCGCCTGGTAGCGCAGCGCCCAGGCGTCGAAGCCGGCTCGGTCCAGGAAGAGGTCGCGCAGCGGCGCCTGCTCGGGCGCCTGCGGGGGCAGGGCGCTGTGGAAATCGGCCAGGCGGCGCCAGGCGATGCTGTAGTCGATGCGGTGCGCGGCCAGCAGGCGCAGGAAGTCGTCCGCCAGGGCCTGGTCCTCGGCCTGTGCCTGCTGCAGGCCCAGCTTGTCGCGCAGGCGGCGCATCAGGGCGGCCGGGAAGACCTGCCGGTAGACCTCGAGCGCCGCCGGCAGGGGCGCGCTGGCGGCCTCGCCCTCGCCGGGCATCAGGGGCAGGAGGGCCTGGGCCAGGGCGTGCAGATTCCAGAAGGCCACATTGGGCTGGCGGGCGTAGGCATAGCGGCCCTGACCATCGCTGTGGTTGCAGACATGGCCGGGGTCGAAACCGTCCAGAAAGCCGAAGGGGCCGTAGTCCAGCGTGAGGCCCAGCATGGACATATTGTCGGTATTCATCACCCCGTGGCAGAAGCCCACCGCCTGCCATTGGGCGATGAGCTCGGCGGTCTGGCGCACCACCTTCTCCAGCAGGGCCGCCACGGGCTGGGGGGCGTCCAGGCATTCGGGCGCGTGGTGGCGCAGAAAGAAGTCGGCCAGCTGGCGCAGCTGTTCGGGGTGGCCATGGTGGGCGAAATGCTCGAAGTGCCCGAAACGGATGAAGCTGGGCGCCACGCGGGTGAGGACAGCGGCCGTCTCCAGGGTCTCGCGCCGCACCGGCAGGGCCGAGCCGGTGAGGGCCAGGGCGCGCGTGGTGGGAATGCCCAGGCCGTGCATGGCCTCGGAGCAGAGGAACTCGCGGATGGAGGAGCGCAGCACCGCGCGGCCGTCGCCCATGCGGGAGTAGGGCGTCAGGCCCGCGCCCTTGAGCTGCAGCTCCATGGGCCCGTGGGGCGTGTCCAGCTCGCCCAGCCAGAGGGCGCGCCCATCGCCCAGCTGACCGGCCCAGACGCCGAACTGGTGGCCGCTGTAGACGCTGGCCAGCGGACGCATGCCGGGCCACAGCGCATTGCCGCTGAAGACCTGCAGGGCGGTGTCGTCGGCCCAGTCGGCCGGCAGGCCCAGCAGGGCGGCGCAGGCCGGGCTGCTGGCCACCCAGTGCGGCGCGGGCATGCCGGTGGGCGGCAGCTCGGTGTAGAAGTCCGGGCCCAGCGCGGCAAAGCGGTTGGGCCAGGGGCCGGGCGGGCGGGCAGACAGGGCGGGCTGGGGCAGGGCGGACATCGTGGGCCAGTGTAGCCAGCGCTCCCTGCCCCCTGCTGAGGCGGGGCTTAAGTCGCGCCGGCCGCGCAGTGAATACCCTGAGGCCCCGGGCGGGCCCTGTGTAACGAGGGTGACTCTGGGGCGGCGCGAGCGCGGCTTAAACTGGGTCGAAACCCTGCTCCCTCCACCGGGGAACCTCACAGAAAGAACAGGAGACTGCCGATGGCGCTGATGGGCCAGATGATGTCCATGCCGCTGCTGATTTCTTCGCTGATCCAGCACGCGGCCCGGCACACGGGTGAGACCGAAATCGTGAGCAAGCGATGCGAGGGCGATCTGCACCGCTACACCTGGCGCGAGGCCGAGCTGCGCTCGCGCCAGCTGGCCCAGGCCCTGGCCCGCCTGGGTTGCGAGGCGGGCGACCGCGTCGGCACCCTGGCCTGGAACGGTTACCGCCATCTGGAGCTCTACTACGGCGCCTCGGGCTCCGAGCTGGTCTGCCACACCATCAACCCGCGGCTCTTCCCCGAACAGATCGCCTGGATCGTGGGCGACGCGCAGGACAAGCTGCTGTGTTTCGACCTCAGCTTCCTGCCCCTGGTGGAGAAGCTCCAGCCCCTGCTGGGCACGGTGCAGCACTTTGTGCTGATGACGGACCGCGCCCATATGCCGGTCCAGACCAGCATCCCGAATCTGCTGTGCTACGAGGAGCTGATTGCGGCCGAGACCGGGCACGACTATGTCTGGCCGCAGTTCGACGAGAACACCGCCTCCAGCATCTGCTACACCTCGGGCACCACCGGCAACCCCAAGGGCGCCGTCTACAGCCACCGTTCCACGGTGCTGCACGCCTTCGGCTCGGCCCTGCCGGATGCCATGGACTGCTCGGCCAAGGACGTGATCCTGCCCGTGGTCCCGATGTTCCATGTGAACGCCTGGGGCCTGCCCTACAGCAGCGCCATCGTCGGCGCCAAGCTGGTGTTCCCGGGCCCGCATCTGGACGGCAAGTCACTCTACGAGCTCTTCGAGACCGAGGGCGTGACCTTCAGCGCCGGCGTGCCCACGGTCTGGCTGGGCCTGCTCACCCATGTGAAGAGCCAGGGCCTGAAATTCAGCAGCTTCAGGCGCACCGTGATCGGCGGCTCGGCCTGTCCGCCGGCCATGCTGGCCACCCTGATGGACGACTATGGGGTGGAGGTCATCCACGCCTGGGGCATGACCGAGCTTTCGCCCCTGGGCACCTTGTCCAAGCTCAACTCCAAGCAGCTGCATCTGCCCCAGGCCGAGCAGCGCCGCATCCTGGAGAAGCAGGGCAAGGCCATCTACGGCATCGACATGGCCGTGATCGACGACGAGGGCCGCAGCCAGCCCTGGGATGGCGCCAGCTCCGGCAATCTGGTGGTGCGCGGCCACTGGGTGATAGACAGCTACTTCCGCCAGAGCGCCTCGCCCCTGCTGGCGGTGGACGGCCAGCCCGGCTGGTTCCCCACCGGCGATGTGGCCACCATCGATGCCGACGGCTTCATGCAGATCACCGACCGCAGCAAGGACGTGATCAAGTCCGGCGGCGAGTGGATCAGCTCCATCGAGCTGGAGAACATCGCCATGGCCCACCCGGCCGTGCACGAGGCCGCGGTGATCGCCGTGGCCCATCCCAAATGGGACGAGCGGCCGCTGCTGGTGGTCGTCAAGAAGCCCGGGGCCGAGCTCAGCCGCGAGGCCCTCTTGGCCCATTACGAAGGCCGGATCGCCAAATGGCAGATCCCGGACGACGTGGCCTTTGTGGACGAGATTCCTCACACCGCCACCGGCAAGATCCAGAAGCTCCGTCTGCGCGAGCAGTTCAAGGCTCACCGTCTGCCGGGCACCTGAGACCCTGGGGGCATCCCGCCCCAGGGCAATCCCCGTGGCCGCCGCGCGGCCACGGCTGCATAAGCTTGAATCGCCTTGCCAACCATAAAAGGAGACAACGATGTACAGCAGCTGCAAGCATGTCCTGAGGGCCACCGTGGCGGCGGGTCTCGTCGCCGCGGCGCTGCCGGTCCTGGCGCAGAAGGGTGAGACGGTGAAGATCGCCTGGATCGATCCGCTCTCCGGCCTGATGGCCCCGGTGGGGCAGAACCAGGTGAAGAGCTTCCAGTTCTTTGCCGAGAAGTTCAATGCCAGCAACCCGGCCGGCGTGAAGTTCGAGATCATCGCGATCGACAACAAGCTCAGCCCGGCCGAGAGCCTGAACGCGCTCAAGTCCGCCATCGACCAGGGTGTGCGCTACGTGACCCAGGGCAATGGTTCGGGCGCGGCCCTGGCCATCATCGACGCGATCAACAAGCACAACGAGCGCAATCCGGGCAAGGAGGTGGTCTACCTCAACCACTCGGCAGTGGACCCGGACCTGACCAACAGCAAGTGCAGCTACTGGCACTTCCGCATGGATGCCGACACCTCCATGAAGATGGAGGCCATGAGCAGCTTCATCAAGGACCAGCCCGAGATCAAGAAGGTCTACCTGCTCAACCAGAACTATGCCCACGGCCACCAGGTGGCCAAGTACGCCAAGGAGACCCTGGCGCGCAAGCGGCCCGACATCCAGATCGCCGGCGAGGACCTGCATCCCCTGGCCCAGGTGCGCGACTTCGCGCCCTATGTGGCCAAGATCAAGGCCAGCGGGGCCGACACCGTGATCACCGGCAACTGGGGCTCGGACCTGGCCCTGCTGATCAAGGCGGCCAATGAGGCGGGCTACACCGGCAAGTTCTTCACCTACTACGCCGGCGTCACCGGCACGCCCACCGCCCTGGGCGCCGGTTCGGTTGGGCGGGTCTACCAGATCTCCTACAACCACTACAACATGGGCGGCCAGATGCAGAAGTGGCAGGAGGAGTTCCAGAAGAAGTTCGACGCCGACTTCTACACCGGCAGCGTGGTCCACATCTACACCCTGCTGAGCGAGGCCATGGCCAAGGCCAAGAGCACCGACCCGGTCAAGGTGGCGGCGGCGCTGGAAGGGCTCAAGAGCAAGAGCTTCAACGGCGAGGTGGAGGTGCGCAAGACCGACCACCAGCTGCAGCAGACGCTCTATCTCTCGGTCTGGCAGAAGACCGATGCCAAGAACACTTACAGCGCGGAGAAGACCGGCATGACCTTCGCGCCGGTGCGCACCTTCGAGCCCTATGTGTCCAGCACGCCGACTTCCTGCCAGATGAAGCGGCCGGGCTGAGTCACCGGCGCGCGGCAAGTCCTGACCCTCATCCGGCCGCCCCCGGCACCGGATGGGGCATGATGCGCGCCCTGTCCCGGGCAGCCCCCGCAGCGGCGGGGCCGTGCCGGGCCTCCATGGCTTCGTGACCACGGGCTCATACCTTGGACCAGATCCTCATCAACCTGCTCAACGGCCTGTCCTCCGGACTGCTGCTGTTCATGCTCAGCTCCGGCCTCACGCTGATCTTCAGCATGATGGGCGTGCTGAACTTCGCGCATGCCAGCTTCTACATGCTGGGCGCCTACATCGCCTACACCTTCAGCGCCTGGCTGGGCTTCTGGCCGGCCCTGCTGCTGGCGCCGGTGGCGGTGGGCCTGCTGGGCGCGCTGTTCGAGCGCGGCGTGCTGCGCCGCGTGCACCGCTTCGGCCATGTGCCGGAGCTGCTCATCACCTTCGGCCTGTCCTATGTGATCCTGGAGCTGGTGCAGCTGGTCTGGGGCCGGGTGGCCGTGCCCTTCAATCCGCCGGCCGCCCTGCAGGGCGCGGCCTTCACCATCATCCAGAGCCCGGCCAGCGGCCTGAGCCTGGTGCTGGGCGATGCGGCGCCCGCGCTGTGCACGGCAGCCCTGTGCTCCAAATTTCCGCTCACCCGCGCTTTCGTGATGCTGGTGGCCCTGGCCATGCTGCTGGCCCTGTGGCTGATGCTCACCCGCACCCGCATCGGCCTGGTGATCCAGGCCGCGCTCACCCACCCGGAGATGGTGGAGGCCCTGGGCCACAACGTGCCGCGGGTCTTCATGCTGGTCTTCGGCAGCGGCTGCGCGCTGGCGGCCCTGGCCGGGGTGATCGGCGGCATCACCTTCGTCACCGAGCCGGCCATGGCCACTATCGTGGGCTCCATCATCTTCGTGGTGGTGGTGGTGGGCGGGGTGGGCTCCCTGGCCGGCGCCTTTGTGGGCTCCCTCCTGATCGGCCTGCTGCAGACCCTGCCGCTGACCGTGGACAGCTCCCTGGCCAGCCTCTTCAAGCTGGGCCCCGACACCTTCGGCTACCCCCTGCTGAAGCTCACCCTGGCCCAGGTGGCGCCCATCCTGCCCTATCTGCTGATGGTGCTGATCCTGATCTTCCGGCCCAAGGGCCTGCTGGGCACGCGGGATGAATGAGATGAGCCGCTCCCTCTCCACCCCTCACTACCACTTCAAGCCCTACAACGTCGGCCGCTGGCTGGTCTGGGGCCTCTTTGCCCTGGTGCTGGGCGTGTCGCCCCTGATCTGGACCAGCTCGCTGTCGCAGACCATGCTGAGCCAGATGGGCATAGGCATCATCGCCTGCCTGGCCTACAACGTGCTGCTGGGCCAGGGCGGCATGCTGAGCTTCGGCCACGCCGTCTACAGCGGCCTGGGGTCCTTTCTCGCCATCCACACGCTCAACCAGGTCTCGGCCGGCCAGCTCAGCCTGCCGGTGAGCCTGGTGCCCCTGGTGGGCGGCCTGGCCGGGCTCTTCTTCGCGGCGCTGTTCGGCTATGTGTCCACCAAGAAGGCGGGCACGCCCTTCGCGATGATCACCCTGGGGCTGGGCGAGCTGATCTGGTCCATGAGCCTGATGCTGCCCGAGTTCTTCGGCGGCGAGGGTGGCATCTCCACCAACCGCGTGGTGGGCCCGCCGGTGATGGGCATCAGCTTCGGCCCGCAGATCCAGGTCTACTACCTGATCGCGATCTACTGCTTCGTCTGCACTGCGGCCCTGTTCGCGCTCACGCGCACGCCCTTGGGCCGCATGCTCAATGCGGTGCGCGACAACCCGGAGCGCGTGGAGTTCATCGGCTACGACACGCAGTGGGTGCGCTACCTGGCCTTCATGATCTCGGGCTTCTTCGCCGGCGTGGCGGGCGGCCTGGGCGCGATCAACTTCGAGATCGTCACGGCCGAGGTGGTGGGCGCGGCCCGCTCGGGCGCCTACCTGCTCTTCACCTTTCTGGGCGGCGCCACCTTCTTCTTCGGCCCCATCATCGGCGCGGTGCTGATGGTGCTGGCCGGCGTGCTGCTCTCGGAGCTGACCAAGGCCTGGCTGCTTTATCTGGGCCTGATCTTCCTCTTCATGGTGATGTACGCGCCGGGCGGCTTCGCGGCCCTGATCATGATGAATCTGCGCGTGGCCGCCTTCGGCAAGCTGCGCCAGCTCTGGACCGCCTATCTGGGTCTGGCCGGTGCGGGTCTGGGCATGCTGGTGGGGGGCTCGGCCATGATCGAGATGGTCTACCACCTGCAGCTCAACGAGGCCCTGGGGCCGCAGCTGGTCTTCATGGGCGCCACGCTCAATGCCCATGGCGTGGATGCCTGGCTGGGCGCGGGCCTGCTGCTGCTGGTGAGCCTGGGCCTCTTCGAGCTGACCCGGCGCGAGTTCAAGCGCCAGTGGGACCAGACCCAGGAGGAAATCGAGAAGGAAATCAAGCGGAGGGAAGCGCTGTGAGTCAGCCATCCGAGTTCGCCCTGGAACTGCTGGATGTGCGCAAGCGCTTCGGCAAGAGCGAGATCATCCGCGGGGCCCAGCTGCAGGTGCGGCCGGGCGATCGGGTGGCCATCATCGGCCCCAATGGCGCGGGCAAGAGCACGCTGTTCAATCTGATCAGCGGCCGCTTCGCGCCCAGCAGCGGCGAGATCCGCCTGCAGGGCCAGCGCATCGACGGGCTCAAACCCTATGAGATCAACCGCCGCGGCCTTTCGCGCAGCTTCCAGGTCTCCAACCTCTTCACCCGGCTCTCGGTCTTCGAGAACATACGCTGCGCCCTGCTGTGGTCCATGGGCCACCGCTACGCCTTCTGGCGCTTCCTGGCCGACCTGGAAGACGTGAACGAGCGCGCCGAGCAGCTGCTGGAGATGCTGCATCTGGACAAGCGCCGTGATGTGCTGGCCATGAACCTGACCTATGCCGAGGCGCGGGCCCTGGAGATCGGCATCACCATCGCCGGGGGCTCCAGCGTGATCCTGCTGGATGAGCCCACGGCCGGCATGAGCAAGAGCGAGACCAAGCGCTTCATCCAGCTGATCCGCGAGGTCACCGAGGGCAAGACCCTGCTCACCGTGGAGCACGATATGGGCGTGGTCTTCGGCCTGGCCGACAAGATCGCGGTCCTGGTCTATGGCGAGGTCATCGCCTTCGACACCCCGGAGGCGGTGCGCGCCAATGCCCGGGTGCAGGAGGCCTATCTGGGCTCGGTGCTGGCCGAGCAGCAGGCGGCGGGAGCACACACAGCATGAGCCAGGACCAAGCCAAGACCCTGAGGCTGGACAACGTCCACGCCTTCTACGGCAAGAGCCATGTGCTGCATGGCGTGAGCATGGAGCTGCGGCCGGGCGAGATCGTCAGCCTGCTGGGCCGCAATGGCTCGGGGCGCTCCACCACGGTCAAGACCATCATGGGCCAGGTGGACGGCAGCGGCTCGGTGCGCTTCGGCGAGCGCGAGCTGCTGGGCCTCAAGGCCTATGAGATCGCCCAGCTGGGCCTGGGCTATGTGCCGGAGAACCGCGACATCTTCCCCAAGCTCACGGTGCACCAGAACCTGATGCTGGGCCAGAAGTCGCGCACCAAGCGCCAGCCGCGCTGGAGCTTCGAGGACATGTACCGCATGTTCCCCCGCCTCAAGGAGCGCCAGCACACCGAGGCCGGCGTGCTCTCCGGCGGCGAGCAGCAGATGCTCACCCTGTGCCGCACCCTGATGGGCGACCCCGACCTGATCATGATCGACGAGCCCACCGAGGGCCTGGCGCCCAAGATCGTGGAACTGGTGGCCGAGTACCTCAAGGAACTCAAGCGGCGCGGCCTGGCCGTGCTGCTGGTGGAGCAGAAGCTGGCCATCGCCCTGGAGATCTCCGAGCGCTGCTATGTGATGGGCCATGGCCGCATCGTCTTCGAGGGCACGCCGGCCGATCTGCGGGCCAACGCCTATGTGCGCAAGGAGTGGCTGGAGGTCTGAGCCTGCTGGCTCGGTGGGCAGCGCCTGGGGCAGGGGCTGGTCCCTCAGGCTCAGGGTCGGGTCGTGCCCAGGGGGCTACCCGCATTGACAAGACCTGTCACCAGGCCCCTCACCTCGGGGGATGCGGCCCCGCGGAGAGGGGCTTGAATGTGTAAGCAATCTGTGTCAATTGTTTGGGTGACATGTCGGGCGCGAATTTGTCGCCATCCCCCGGCTAGACTGCGGCGCAAACAAAGCCAAGGTCCTCCGCAGTCATGCACACAGCCAGTACCGTGATGGGTTCCAGTGTCGGCAATCCGACCCTGTCCAACTTCCGGGCCCACCGTGCGGCGGCAGGCTTTGCCATCCACGCGGCCGATTCCCACCAGCACCGTCAGGCGGCCAGCCAGCTGGTGCATCGCCGCTATCTGCAGCGCGGTTACCGCCGCGGCCAGGGCGCCGGGGCGGAGTCGGCGCAGGAGCCGCATCTGCTGGTCTTCAGCGCCACCGGCAGCGAAGGCCCGCTGGGCACCCTGGGCGTGCGCCTGGATTCGGCCCTGGGCCTGAACGCCGATGTGGTGTTCGGTGCCGAGCTGGACGCGCTGCGCGCCGCCGGCCACCAGCTTTGCGAATTCACCCAGCTGGCCCTGGATGCCGACACGGCCTCCAAGCGCGTGCTGGCCGCGCTCTTCCACACCGCCTATCTGCATGCCTACAAGCTGCAGGGTAAGCGCACCCTGGTGATCGAGGTGAACCCGCGCCATGTGGCCTACTACCGCCGCATGCTGGGTTTTCGCGTCTGCAGCGATGTGCGCATCAATCCGCGCGTGCAGGCGCCGGCCGTGCTGCTGTGCCTGGATCTGGCCCACGTGGAGCAGCAGATCGCCCTGCATGGCGGCCGCCCCGAGCGCGCCAGCGAGTTGCGCACGCTCTACCCCTACGCCTTCTCGGCCCATGAAGAGGCCGAGCTGCTCTTCAATCTGGGTCAGGCCCCGCGGGCCACGTCAGGCCTCGCGCCAGCCCAGCTGGCGTGAGAGTTCCAGGCCCACGCGCTTGAGCGCCTGGGCGGCCGGGCCGTCCAGCCGCGCATCGAAGCTGCCGCTGGCGCCAATCGCCGTGAGGCTCAGGGCCATGCGGCCCTGATCATCGAAGACCGGCGCTGCCAGCGCGCTCACCCCCGCCACCACCCCGTCCTGCGAGGCGGCAATGCCCACCAGGCGTGCCTGGGCCAGATGCGCCTCCAGCTCGGGCGGTGCCTGCTCCAGGCCTTCCAGGCGCAGGGCGGCCAGCACCTGGGCCGGGGCCAGATGGGCGGCAAAGAGCCGGCCCGAGGCCGTGCCGGTCAGGCTCATCACCGTGCCGTGGCGCATGCTGATGTGTACCGGCGTGGGCGCCTCGGCCACGCGCACGATGGTGGGGCCGCGGCTGCCCCAGACGGCAATCGCCACCGTGTGGCCCAGCAGGGCGGCCAGTTCCTCGATGCGCGGCGTGGCCAGGCGCACCGGGTCATATTGCTGCAGGCTGATCAGGCCCAGCTGCAGGGCCAGGGGCCCCAGACCGTAGCGGCCGCCGCCGGCTTCCTGCTCCACCAGGCCCAGCTTGATGAAGCTCACCAGATAGGGGTGGGCCTTGGCCGGCGGCATGCCGGCCTCGCGCGCCAGGTCCTTGAGCGCCAGGGGGCGGCCATGGTGGGCCAGGGCGATCAGCAGCTGACCGCCCACCTCGATGCTCTGTATGCCGCGCGGGCCGCCGCGCTCGGCGGGCGCCGTCTGTGAATCCATGGGGCTAGGGTTTTTACCTAAAACAATCGATTAGACATTAACAAACGCGATGACTAAGATCAAGTCGCTGATTCGTTTTAGGCAAATTCGTTTGCCTAAAGTAAAACACCCGGAGACAAGAAGCCGCCGCCATGAGCCAGACCGCCCCGACCAAGACCTTTGCCTCCCATGCCGATGTGGAGGAGAAGCAGGTCAGCTTTGACCAGCTCTCGCCCCATGCCTGGGCCTACACCGCCGAGGGCGACCCCAACACCGGCATCGTGATTGGCGATGACGCGGTCATGGTGATCGACACCCAGGCCACGCCGGTGATGGCCGAGGACGTGATCCGCCGCATCCGCCAGGTCACGGACAAGCCCATCAAGTATGTGCTGCTGAGCCACTACCACGCGGTGCGCGTGCTGGGCGCCTCGGCCTACCGGCCCGAGCACATCATCGCCAGCCAGGATACGTATGAGCTGATCGTCGAGCGCGGCGAGCAGGACAAGGCCAGCGAGATCGGCCGCTTCCCGCGCCTGTTCCGCAATGTCGAATCGGTGCCGCCGGGCCTGACCTGGCCCACGATCACCTTCACCGGCAAGATGACGCTGTGGCTGGGCAAGCTGGAGGTGCAGATCCTGCAGCTGGGCCGCGGCCACACCAAGGGCGACACCGTGGTCTGGCTGCCCCAGGACAAGGTGCTGTTCAGCGGCGATCTGGTGGAGTTCGATGCCACGCCCTATGCCGGCGACGCCTACTTCCAGGACTGGCCCCAGACCCTGGACAACATCGCCGCCCTCAAGCCCGAGAAACTGGTGCCCGGCCGCGGCCGCGCCCTGCAGACCCCGGCCGAGGTGGCCGCCGGCCTGGAGGGCACGCGCGCCTTCGTCTCCGAGCTCTATGCCGCCGTCAAGGCCGGCGCCGCCGCGGGCCGCGACCTCAAGACCGTCTACCGCGAGACCTTTGACGCCCTGGCGCCCAAGTACGGCCAGTGGGTGATCTTTGCCCACTGCATGCCCTTCGACGTGACCCGTGCCTATGACGAGGCCACGCAGTTCCCCGACCCCCGCATCTGGACCGCCGAGCGCGATATCGAGATGTGGAAGGCGCTGGAAGACGTCAAGTAACGCAGCCGTGTCCGGCGCTCTGCCTTGCCGCGCAGCGCCGGACCGCCCGGGATCCCCCTGTTAGCGGTGCCGCCCGCCGACCCCCGAGGACTCTCCCATGAAGATCGAACGCATTCACCACGTGGCCTACCGCTGCCTCGATGCCAAGACCACCGTCGAGTGGTATGGCAAGCACCTGGGCATGGACTTCGTGCTGGCCATTGCCGAGGACAAGGTGCCCTCCACCAAGGCCGAGGACCCCTATATGCACCTCTTCCTGGACGCGGGCCAGGGCAATGTGCTGGCCTTCTTCGAGCTGCCCACCGCCCGGCCCATGGGCCGTGACGAGAACACCCCCGCCTGGGTGCAGCACATCGCCTTCAAGGTGGGCAGCGTGGCCGAGCTGGAGGCCAAGAAGGCCGAGCTGGAGGCCGCCGGCATCGAAGTGATCGGCGTGACCGACCACACCATCTTCAAGAGCATCTACTTCTTCGACCCCAACGGTCACCGTGTGGAGCTGGCGGCCGATGTGGGCACGCCCGAGATGTACGCCAAGCTCGACGCCTGCAAATGGGAGATGCTGGAGGAATGGAGCCGCACCAAGCGCGCGCCCAAGCAGGCCGCCTGGATGCACGAGAAGGAATTCCATCCGGCCTGAGTGCCGCTGCGCCCCGACAACAAGACAAGGAGACAAGCGCAGTGCTCAAGACTTACCGCTTTCCCGAGTACGCCTACCGCCAGCGCGCCGCCCAGCGCGAGGGCAGGGTGGAGCGCCACCCGGTCGTCATCATCGGTGCCGGCCCGGTGGGCCTCAGCGCCGCCCTGGACTGTGCCGCCCGCGGCCTGCCGGTGCTGCTGCTGGACGACAACAACAGCGTGAGCCAGGGCTCGCGCGCCGTCTGCTATGCCAAGCGCAGCCTGGAGATCTGGCAGCGCCTGGGTCTGGGCGAAGCCCTGGCGGACAAGGGCGTGCGCTGGCAGGTGGGCAAGGTCTTCCATCGCAGCGAGCTGGCCTACCAGTTCGACCTGCTGCCCCAGGCCCATCACCGCATGCCGGCCATGATCAACCTCCAGCAGTACCACCTGGAGGAAGCCCTGGTGGCCGCCTGTGAGGCCCAGCCCCTGATCTCGCTGAACTGGAAGCACAAGCTGGTGGCGCTGGAGCAGGGCGCCGACGGGATCGCGCTCCAGGTCGAGACGCCCGACGGCCGCTTCGAGATCCAGGCCGACTACCTGCTGGCCTGCGACGGTGCCGGCAGCGACACCCGCCGCATGCTGGGCCTGGACTTCCAGGGCCAGGTCTTCCAGGACCGCTTCCTGATCGCCGATGTGGTCATGAAAGCGGATTTCCCCACCGAGCGCTGGTTCTGGTTCGACCCGCCCTTCCATCCCAACCAGTCGGTGCTGCTGCACAAGCAGTGCGACGGCGTCTGGCGCATCGACTTCCAGCTGGGCCGCGACGCCGACCCTGCCGAGGAGAAGAAGCCCGAGAAGGTGATTCCGCGCATCCAGGCCATGCTGGGCCCGGAGGTGGAGTTCGAGCTGGAGTGGGTCTCGGTCTACCAGTTCGCCTGCCGCCGCCTGCAGCAGTTCCGCCACGGGCGGGTGCTTTTCGTGGGCGACTCCGCCCACCAGGTCTCGCCCTTCGGTGCGCGTGGCGCCAACAGCGGCGTGCAGGATGCCGACAACCTGGGCTGGAAGCTGCAGGCCGTGCTGGACGGGCGTGCCCCGCCGGCCCTGCTGGACAGCTATCACGCCGAGCGCGCGGCTGCCGCCGACGAGAACATCCTCAACTCCACCCGCGCCACCGACTTCATCAGCCCCAAGAGCCGCGCCTCGCTGCGCTTGCGCAATGCGGTGCTGGAACTGGCCCGCAGCGAGCCCTTCGCCCGCCCCCTGGTCAACAGCGGCCGGCTCTCCATGCCCACGCACTACGCCGCCTCGCCGCTGAACACGCCCGACGAGGCGCCGTTCGACAGCGCCATGGCCCCCGGCAGCCCTTGCCTGGATGCGCCCCTGGCGAACGGCGACTGGCTGCTGCGCCATCTGGGCCGCGGCTTCACCCTGCTGAGCTTTGGTGAGCTGCCGCCGCAAGACCTGGCCTCGGCCCTGGTGGTGGGACGCGATATTGCCGATCCGCAAGGTCTGCTGCGCGAGCGCTATGACGGCCAGCCCGGCACCGTCTACCTGATCCGCCCCGACCAGCATGTGGCCGCGCGCTGGCGCGGCTTCGACCCCGCCAAGGTGCGCGCCGCCCTGCGCCGCGCCCTGGCCCAGGAGTGAGCCTCCCATGCCCCTGATCCGCACGCCCAACATCCCCGATCCCGACGGCTTCTACGAGGCCCTGATCCATGCCCAGCGTGGCCTCAGCGATGAGCAGGCCGACATGCTGCTGACCAAGTTGGTCCTGATACTGGCCAACCAGGTGGGCGATCGCGCCGTGCTGGACCAGGCCCTGGCCCTGGCCCGCGACAACACCTTGCAAGCCGGCGGGGCCTGAGCCCTGCCGTCACCTTCCGCTTTTTCCTTCTTGAACCACGAGACTTCACGATGCTGTTCTCCCGCCGCCCCCTGATCCTGGCCCTGCTGAGCGCCGTGGCCGCCCCCGCCGCCCTGGCCGCCTACCCCGAGAAGCCCGTGGAGTGGGTCGTGCCCTATCCGGCCGGCGGCGGCGCCGACGTGGTGGCCCGCACCCTGGCCGAGGCCATGGGCAAGAGCCTGGGCCAGACCCTGATCGTCAACAACAAGCCTGGCGCCGCCACCAATATCGGTGCCGACTACGCCGCCAAGGCCAAGGCCGATGGCCAGGTCATCCTGACCGCCGACACCGCCACCCTGGCCGCCAACCCCTGGCTCTACACCAAGATCAGCTACAAGGCCGAGCAAGACCTGGCCCCGGTGGGCCTGATCGCCCGCTTCCCCATGCTGCTGGTGGTGAACCCCAGCGTGCCGGTCAAGACCTACAAGGAATTCCTGGCCTGGGCCGCGCGCCAGGACGGCGGCATCAACTACGCCTCGCCCGGTGCCGGCAGCCCGCACCACCTGGCCACCGAGCTGCTGCGCGAGCAGACCAAGCTCAAGCTGACCCACATCCCCTACCGCGGCGCCGCGCCGGCGGTGCAGGATGTGGTGGGCGGCCAGGTGCCCTTCATGTTCGTGGACACGGCCGCCGGCTACCCCCACATCATCTCGGGCAAGCTGCGCGCCATCGCCGTGGCCAGCCCGGCCCGCATCAAGACCTTTGCCGATGTGCCCACCTTTGCCGAGCAGGGCCTGGCCGGCTTCGAGGCCTATGCCTGGCAGGGCCTGACCGTGCCGGCCGGCACGCCCGCCCCGGTGATCGCCACGCTGAACAAGTCCCTGCAGGAGGCGCTGAACAGCACCGCCGTGAAGGCCCGCTTCCAGGTGCTGGGCCTGGAGGCCCTGGGTGGCACGCCCGAGCAGATGCGCGCCTACTGGAAGCAGGAGCTGGCCAAGTGGGGCCAGGTCATCAAGGCCGCCAATATCAAACTCGACTGAGCTGCATGCCGATGAGCGAACTCACCTACCAATCGGGCTTCGGCAACGAGCACGCCAGCGAGGCGGTGCCCGGCAGCCTGCCCCTGGGCCGCAACAGCCCGCAGAAGGTGGCGCACGGTCTTTACGCCGAGCTGCTCTCGGGCACGGCCTTCACCGCGCCGCGCGCCGAGAACCTGCGAACCTGGATGTACCGCCGCCAGCCCTCGGTGGTGGTGGGGGCCTACCAGCCCCTGGCCCAGCCCTGGCTCAAGACCGGTGCCCGCGAGGGCGCGGCCGCCGTGCCGCCGGACCCGCTGCGCTGGGCGCCGCTGGCCTTGCCAGGTGAGGCCGATGCCGCCCAGGACTTCATCGAGGGCCTGCGCACCTATGCCGTCAATGGCGACCCCGATGCGCAGACGGGCATGGCCGCCCATGTGTACCTGGCCAATCGCTCCATGGAGCGCCGCGCCTTCGTCAATGCCGATGGCGAGCTGCTGATCGTGCCCCAGCAGGGGCGCCTGCACATCACGACCGAGTTGGGCCTGCTGGACGTGAAGCCCGGCGAGATCGCCCTGATCCCGCGCGGCCTGGCCTTCAAGGTGGCGCTGCCGGACGGCCCCGCGCGCGGCTATGTCTGCGAGAACTACGGCGCGAAGTTCACCCTGCCGGATCGCGGTCCGATCGGCGCCAACTGCCTTGCCAATCCGCGCGACTTCAAGACGCCCGTCGCCGCCTACGAAGTGGAGGAGGGCGCCTACGAGATCGTCAAGAAGTTCGGCGGCCGGCTCTGGACCGCGCAGCAGGGCCACACGCCCTTCAATGTGGTCGCCTGGCACGGCAATCTCGCGCCCTACAAGTACGACACGGCGCACTTCATGACCATCGGTTCGATCAGCTTCGATCATCCCGACCCGTCGATCTTCACGGTGCTGACCGCCCCGACCGAGGAAGCCGGCACGGCGAATATCGACTTCGTCATCTTCCCGCCGCGCTGGATGGTCGCCGAACACACCTTCCGTCCGCCCTGGTACCACCGCAACATCATGAGCGAGTTCATGGGCCTCATCCATGGCCAGTACGACGCCAAGGAGGAAGGTTTCGTGCCCGGCGGCATGAGCCTGCACAATGCCATGGTGCCGCATGGCCCCGACACCGAAGCCTTTGCCAAGGCCAGCGCGGCCGAGCTCAAGCCCCACAAGCTGGACCACACCCTGGCCTTCATGTTCGAGACCCGCTGGCGCCTGCTGCCCACCGAGTTCGCGCTCAAGGACAGCGGCGCGCTGGAAACGAACTACGCCGATTGCTGGCGTGATCTGCAAGATCAATTCAAGACACCATGACTGCTTTCTCCGATCTCGACCACACCCATGACCCGGCCGCCCAGAGCTGGGTGGCCTCGGCCAACGAGGCGGGCACCGATTTCCCGATCCAGAACCTGCCCTACGGCCTCTTCGTGCGCGCCGGCCGCAACGAGAGCCCGCGCGTGGGCGTGGCCATCGGCGACCAGGTGCTGGACCTGCGCGCCGCGGCGGCCGCCGGCCGCTGGAGCAGCGCCGAGCAGGTGGCGCTCCAGCCCCTCGCCCAGGGCGATCTGAATGCCTTCATGGCCCTGCCCGCGGCCCAGCGCCGCGCGCTGCGCCGGGCGCTGTTCGCGGCCCTGCTGGCCGGTAGCAAGCAGGCGGGCGCGCTGCGCGCCTGCCTGCTGGCGCAGGGCGAGGCGCAGATGCTGGTGCCTTGCCGCATCGGCGACTACACCGACTTCTACACCGGCATCCACCACGCCACCACGGTGGGCAAGCTCTTCCGCCCGGACAACCCCCTGCTGCCCAACTACAAATGGGTGCCCATCGGCTACCACGGCCGCAGCTCTTCCATCGGCGTGAGCGGCCAGGCCGTGCGTCGCCCCCTGGGCCAGCTGATGCCGCCGGGCGCCACCGCGCCCGAGCGCGCGCCTGCCAAGCGCCTGGACTATGAGCTGGAGCTGGGCGTGTTCGTGGCCGGCGGCAATGCCCTGGGCGAGACCATCCCCATGGAGGGCGCCGACGAGCATCTCTTCGGCCTGACCCTGCTCAACGACTGGTCGGCCCGCGATGTGCAGGCCTGGGAATACCAGCCCCTGGGCCCCTTCCTGGCCAAGAACTTCGCCACCACCATCTCGCCCTGGATCGTCACGGCCGAGGCCCTGGAACCCTTCCGCTGCGCCTTCGCGCACCCCGAGCAGGATCCCCAGCCGCTGCCCTATCTGGACTCCGAGAAGAACCGCGCTGCGGGCGGCTACGCCATCGAGCTGGAGGTCTGGCTGCAGACCGAGAAGATGCGCGCGGCCGGCGAGGCCCCGACCCGCCTGATGCGCAGCAACTTCGGCGAGTCCGCCTACTGGACCCTGGCCCAGATGCTGGTGCACCACGCCAGCAATGGTTGCAATCTGCAGCCCGGCGATCTGCTGGGCACCGGCACCCAGAGCGGCGCCAAGCCGGAGGAGGGCGGTTCGCTGCTGGAGCTGTCCCTGGGCGGCAAGCAGGCCCTGAGCCTGCCCAATGGCGAGACGCGCACCTTCTTGCAGGATGGCGACACCGTGATCCTGCGCGGCTTTGCCGCCAAGGAGGGCGCACGCCGCATCGGCTTCGGCGACTGCGCGGCCACGGTGCTGCCCGCGCGGGTCTGAGCCAGCACGGGGACGAGATCACAGCGATGAGCACGCAGAACCTGCTGGCCAAACCCGAGCTGGGCGCCTGGCGTGCCGGCAACACCGGCACCGAGGGCGTGTGGCGCTTCGACAGCGGCCGGCCGGGCCGGCATCTGATGATCTCGGCCCTGGTGCACGGCAATGAGCTCTGCGGCGCCTGGGCGCTGCTGGGCCTGCTGGAGCGCGGCCTGCGCCCGGCGCGCGGCAGCCTGACCCTGGCCTTCTGCAATCTGGAGGCCTTCGACCGCTTCGACCCGGCACACCACGACGCGGCCCGCTTCGTGGACGAGGACCTGAACCGGCAATGGTCGGCCGAGCGCCTGAGCCAGCCCTCCAGTCGCGAGCGCCGCCGCGCCGCGGCCCTGCGGCCCTTTGTGGAAGCGGCCGACTGGCTGCTGGACCTGCATTCCATGCACGAGCGCTCGGCGCCCCTGCTGCTCACGGGCTTGCAGCCGCGCCATCTGGCCCTGGCGCGCAGCCTGCACGGCGAGGCCGCCATCGTGATCGATGCCGGCCATGCCGACGGGGTGCGCATGCGCGACTTCGGTCGCTTCGGCCTGGACGATGCGCAGTCACCCGAGAGCCGTTCCCTGCTGCTGGAATGCGGCTACCACCTGGAGCCCCAGGCTCGCCTGGTGGCGCAGGACTACTGCGTGCGCCTGCTGGAGGCGGCCGAGCTGCTGGACGCCGCCGAACTGGCCCGCCTGCTGCCCGGCTGGCGCCGCCCCGATGCCGCCCGGCCCGCGCCGGCCCTGCGCGTGCGCGCGGCCGTGGTGGCGCGCAGCGAGCGCTTTCGCTTCACCACGGCCTTCAGCGGCCTGGAGTGCATTCCCCAGGCCGGCACGGTGATCGGCGACAACGAGGGCGAGCCGGTGGTGACGCCCTTTGACGACTGCGTGCTGGTCATGCCCTCCACGCGCCAGGCGCGCGCGGGCGTGACCGTGGTGCGCCTGGCCGAGCGCGTCTGAGCCCGGCGCTCACTCCAGGATCTGCACGCCCTTCCAGAAGGCCACGCGGTCCTTCACGGCCTCGGCGCCCGACTTGGGATCGGGGTAGTACCAGACCGCATCCGGGTTCATCTCGCCATTGACCAGCAGGGAGAGGTAGTGCGCCTCGCCCTTCCAGGGGCACATGGTCTTGTGGTTGCTGAAGCTGGTGTACTCGCGCTTGAGCGCGCTGGCGGGGAAGTAGTGGTTGCCCTCGACCAGGACGGTGTCATCGCTCTGGGCGATCACGGTGTGGTTCCAGACGGCTTTCATGGGGGCGCTTCCTCGGTGAATGATGGCGGCGATTATGCGGCGGGGGCCTGCAGCCAGAGCAGGGCGAACCATTCGCGCGCGTCCTGCCACACCGGCCCGGCGCGAAAGCCCGCCCGGGCCGCCAGGGCCTGGAAGCCGGCCACGCTGAACTTGTGGGAGTGCTCGGTGTGCAGGGTCTCGCCGTCCTCGAACTCGTAGACACGCTGGTCCAACCGGATCTGCTGGCGGCCACGGCTCTGCAGATGCATTTCAATGCGCTGCAGCGGCGCGTTGTAGAAGGCGCTGTGGGCAAAGCCGGCCGGGTCCAGCTCGGCGCCCAGCTCGCGCCGGGCGCGCGCCAGCACATTGAGGTTGAAGGCCGCGGTCACCCCCTGGGCGTCGTTGTAGGCCGCGTGCAGCACGGCCGGGTCCTTGACCAGGTCCACGCCGATCAGCAGGGCGCCGCCGCGCAGCTCCTGGGCCGCCATGCGCAGAAAGTCCAGGGCCTGGTCCGGCGCGAAATTGCCGATGCTGGAGCCGGGGAAGAAGCCCACGCGCTGGCCGCGCAGAGGCCGGGCGGGCAGATCATGGGGTCGGGTGAAGTCCGCCACCACGGGCTGGATGGCCAGCGCTGGATGCTCGGCCTGCAGGGCACGGCAGGCCGCCAGCAGATGCGGGCCCGAGATGTCCACCGGCACAAAGCTGTGCGGGGCGGGCAGGGCGTCCAGCAGCAGGCGCACCTTGCGCAGGGCACCGGCGCCGTACTCGATCAGCTGCACCTCAGCGCCCATCAGGGCCCCCATCTCGGCCGCGTGGCTGCGCAGCAGGGCGAGCTCGGTGCGGGTGGGGTAGTACTCTGGCAGCTCGCAGATGCGCTCGAACAGGGCCGAGCCGGCCTCGTCATAAAAGTATTTGGGCGAGATGCTGCGCGGGCGCTGGCGCAGCGCGGCATGCAGATCGTGGGCAAAGCCTTCCAGCGGCACGGCGTGCAGCCAGGGGGCGGCATGGGGCAGGGGCATGGTCGTTCTCCTGAGGCTCAGACGAGGGGATCGCGGGCCAGGCGCAGGCCCGAGAACTGCCAGCGCGCGGCCGGCGGGAAGAAGTTGCGGTAGCTCGGGCGCGCGTGGCCCGGGGGCGTGGCCAGGCTGGCGCCGCGCAGCACCAGCTGCCCCACCATGAACTTGCCGTTGTACTCGGCCGCGGCGCCGGCCAGGGGCTTGAAGCCGGGGTAGGGGTGGTAGGCCGAGCGCGTCCATTGCCAGGCCGCGTCGTAGAGCTGTTCCAGACCGGTCAGCTCGCGGGCGGCGAGCTCCCACTCGAACTCGCTGGGCAGGCGGGCGCCGGCCCATTCGGCATAGGCCGCGGCTTCGTAGAAGCTCAGTCCCAGCACCGGGGCCTCGCGTCTGAGCGCCTGCACGCCGCGCAGGCCCAGGCGCTGCCAGTGGCCGGCCGGGCGGCGCGGGTCATCGGGTGCCAGCCAGTAGGCCGGGGCCTGCCAGCCCTCGGCCTGCACCCGCGCCCAGCCGTCCGAGAGCCAGAGTTCGGGCCGGCGGTAGCCACCGTCCTGGATGAAGTCCAGGTACTCGCCCTGGTTCACCAGGCGGCTGGCCATCTCGAAGGGCGCCAGCAGCACCGTGTGGCGCGGGCCTTCGTTGTCAAAGGCAAAACCTGGCCCCGCATGGCCGATCTGCGCGGCACCGCCGGCATGCGCCAGCCAGCGCAGCGCGCCGCCGTCGGGCGCTTCGGGCGCGGCCTCGGCATAGGTGGGCAGCAGCGGGTTGCAGGAGAAGGCGTGCAGGATGTCGGTGAGCAGCAGCTCCTGGTGCTGCTGCTCATGCTGCAGGCCCAGCTCCAGCAGGGGCGCGGCGCGGGTCCAGCTGTCGGCATCGGCCTGCTCGATCAGGCGCAGCATGGCCGCATCCACATGGGCGCGGTAGACGCGCACCTCGTCCAGCGAAGGGCGGCTCAGCAGGCCGCGCTGGGGCCGCGGGTGGCGCGGGCCCAGGGCCTCGTAATAGGAGTTGAAGAGGTAGAAGAAGCGCTCGTCAAAGGCCTGGTAGCCCGGCAGCAGGGGGCGCAGCAGCAGGGCCTCGAAGAACCAGCTGGTGTGCGCCTGATGCCATTTGGCGGGGCTGGCGTCCGGCATGGACTGCAGGGCCTGGTCTTCGGCGCTGAGCGGCGCGGCCAGGGCACCGGTGTGGGCGCGCACGGCGCGGTAGCGGGCCGCGGCCAGCTGTCGTGCGGCCGCGCCGCCGAGGGCGACCGAGGCAGGCAAGTCATCCATGGGCATCTCCCTGTGCTCACGAGCCAGCCCAGCCTAGCGCAGCAAGATGACTGGAAATGGCAGCAGCCCCGCAGCCCGCGCAGTCTCGCCCCCGCGGCGGCGCTTTGCGGGCATGATGCGGCCCGGCCCCGTCCTACAGGGCAAACCTTGATGGCCGGAAAGTTCGCCATCCATACGATAGGGTCTATAGGCGAACACGGGCCGACCGCGGACTGCGGCTGCGGCTCATCAGCAATCAGCGGAGACAAGCGCATGAGCAGCAGCCTGCAGGCCAGCACCAAGAGCTGGCGCGCCCTGGCCGTCCTGGCCGGCGGCCTGATGACGGCCTCCCTGGGCCTGGCCCAGGAGGTGACCCTCAAGGTGCACCACTTCTGGCCACCCGGCGCCATGCCGCCCACCAAGATCCTGCAGCCCTGGTGCGACAAGATCGCCGCCGACTCGGCCAACAAGCTCAAGTGCCAGATCTTTCCGGCCATGCAGCTGGGCGGCACGCCGGCCCAGTTGATCGACCAGGCCAAGGACGGGGTGGTGGACATCGTCTTCACCCTGCCGGGCTACACGGCCGGGCGCTTTCCCATCATGGAGGTCTTCGAGCTGCCCTTCATGAACAACTCGGCCGAGGCCGGGGCTCGCGCCGCCTGGGACTTCTATGGCAAGTACGCCAGCAAGGAGTACCCCGGCATCAAGCCCCTGATGTTCAGCATCCATGACGAGGGCTATCTGCACACCCGCGACAAGCAGATCAAGACCCTGGCCGATCTCAAGGGGCTCAAGCTGCGCGCGCCCACGCGCCAGACCAACAAGCTGCTGGCCTCCCTGGGCGCCACGCCCGTGGGCATGCCCCTGCCGGCCGTGGCCGATGCGGTGAGCAAGGGCACCATCGACGGCTTTGCCCTGCCCTGGGAGGTGATCCCCTCGGTCAAGCTGCATGAGATGGTGAAGTACCACACCGAGACCGATGCCTCGCGCCCGGCGCTCTACAGCGCGGTCTTCATCCTGGCCATGAACCAGGCGCGCTACGAAGGCCTGCCGGCCGATCTGAAAGCGGTGATCGACCGCAACAGCGGGGCGGGCCTCTCGCAGCAGGCCGGCAAGATCTGGGACGAGAGCCAGGCCGTGGGCCGCAAGCCCGCGGTGGACCGCGGCAACACCTTCCACCGCCTGCCGGCGGCCGAGGTGGACCTGTGGATCAAGGCCAGCCATCCGCTCTACGACGAATGGGTGGCCGATATGGACAAGCGCGGCCTGCCCGGCAAGCAGATGCTCAAGGACGCGCAGGACCTGCTGGTCAAGTACAAGAAGTGAGTCCCGCGCGGGCTTGAGACGGTCCCGGGCGCACCGCGCTCCGCGGAGCCGGGAAAGAAGATTGCAACCATGATGGTCTTGCTGCGCCGCCTGGCGCTGTGGAGCGCGCTGGCGGGCTGCCTGTGCGCCTGTGCGGTGGCCCTGCTGACGGTGGCCAGCATCGCGGGCCGCGCCCTGTGGTCCCGGCCCATCCCGGGAGATGTGGAGCTGAGCCAGTTCGGCGTTGCCCTGTGCATCGCGCTGTGTCTGCCCTGGTGCCAGCTGCAGCGGGCCAACATCATCGTGGACTTCTTCACCCAGCGCAGCGGCGAGCGCGCGCGCGGCCTGATGGACGGCGTGGGCGCCCTGCTGCTGGCCCTGATGGTGGGCCTGCTGGCCTGGCGCAGCCTGGTGGGCGCGCTCTCGGTGCGCGAGGCGGGGGAGGCCACCATGATCCTGGACCTGCCCATGTGGATCAGCTACGCGGTGCTGGCCCCGGGCCTGGCGCTGACGGCCCTGATCGCCCTGGCCCAGGGGCTGGCGCATCTGCGCGGGCGGGATCAGGGAGACCCCGTATGACGGGCGGGGCCGGCATCGGCGCCGCCATCTTCGCGCTCATGCTGCTGATGATGGCGCTGCGCGTGCCCATTGCGGCGGCCATGTTCATCCCCGGGGCCCTGGGCTATGCGCTGATGACCAGCGAGATGGCCCTGCTCAACAGCCTCAAGGGCAGCGCGGTGGCGCGGCTCTCGGTCTACGACCTCTCGGTGATTCCGCTCTTTCTGCTGATGGGTCAGTTCGCCACCCAGGGCGGGCTCTCGCGCGCGCTCTTTCGCGCCGCGGCGGCCTGGGTGGGGCATGTGCGCGGCGGCCTGGCCATGGCGGCCATCCTGGCCTCGGCGGCCTTTGGTGCGGTCTGCGGTTCGGGCGTGGCCACCTCGGCCACCATCACCCAGGTGGCCTTTGGCGAGATGAAGGCCCTGGGCTATGCCGGACGCCTCTCCACCGCCACCCTGGCCACCGGCGGCACCCTGGGCATCCTGATCCCGCCCTCGGTGCCCCTGGTGGTCTACGCCATCCTGACCGAGCAGAACATCGCCAAGCTCTTTGCCGCGGCCATGCTGCCGGGCCTGCTGGCGGCCCTGGGCTATCTGGTGGTGATCGCGATCTACTGCCGCCTGCGGCCCGAGCTGGCGCGGCCGGCGCCGGCCCTGCCCTGGGGCCAGCGCTGGCGCGCGCTGCTGGGGGTCTGGCCCATTGTGCTGATCTTCGTGCTGGTCTTCGGCGGCATCTACGGCGGCCTGTTCTCACCCACCGAGGGCGCGGCGGTGGGCGCGGCCAGCACCTTTGCCCTGGGCCTCGTGCGGCGCGAGCTGGGCTGGAGCAGCATCAAGCGCAGCTTTCTGGGCACGGCCGAGACATCGGCCATGGTCTTCATGATCTTTCTGGGCGCCGACATGATGAACGCGGCCCTGGCCCTGACCCGCATGCCGGCCGAGCTGGCCGACTGGGTGGGCCACCAGCAGGTGGCGCCCCTGCTGATCGTGGCGGCCGTGCTGGTCTTCTACATCGTGCTGGGCTGCGTGATGGACGAGCTGTCCATGCTGCTGCTCACCATCCCCGTGATCTTCCCCACCATCATGGGTCTGGACCTGTGGGGACTCACGCCCGAACACAAGGCGATCTGGTTCGGCATCCTGGTGCTGACCACGGTGGGCATAGGCCTGCTGGCGCCGCCGGTGGGGCTCAATGTCTATGTGGTCAACAGCCTGGCGCGCGAGGTACCCATGGCCGAGACCTACAAGGGCGTGCTGCCCTTCCTGGCCTGGGATCTGCTGCGCATGCTGCTGCTGCTCTTCGTGCCGGCGCTCAGTCTGGGTCTGCTTCGGTATCTGACATAGCCCTGTCATCGCCCGGCCATAGGCTGTGGGCATGAGCGTCGCGCACTCCGAGTCGAGTCCCCCGCCCAGCGTCCCGTCCGGCAGCCCGGACCACGAAGACCTCTACGGTTCCACCCTGCTGAGTCTGCAGCAGGTGCGGGATCTGGTGCGTACCGTGGAGGGAGCGCTGGCGCTGCGCCATGCCGCGCAGTTCTTTGTCTGGACCCAGGGCAGCCTGCAGCGTCTGCTGCCGCACCAGCTGCTGCTGTGCGGGGCCTACCAGCGCAGCAGCCGCGAGCTGCGTTTCGAGGTCTTCAACAACGCCCCCCTGCCGCCCGGTCTGGCCGAGGCCTTGAGCGCGCCCGGCGCCGCCCTGACGCGGCGCCTGCAGTCCGACTGGCTGGCCCTGGGCGGCGGACGGCCTCTGCTGCTGGATGCGGCCGAGCTGGGCCTGCCCGGCCTGTCCCAGCTGCTGATGCACGGGGTCTCGCGCCCGCAGCGGCCCAGCGAGATCGAGAGCTTCTTCCTGCTGGCCCATGCCGAGCCGCTGTACGGCCCGCGCCAGGGCGTGCTGCTGGAGTTGCTGACCCCGCATCTGCACAGCGGCTGGCTGCGCGCCCAGGCCGGGCAGCCGCCGCGGCCCAGCGAGCGGGCGCCGCTGCCCCAGGCCGGTGGCGGGCTCACCGAGCGCGAGCGTCAGGTCTTGCATGGCCTGCGCGAGGGCCGCAGCAACCAGGAGATCGCGCGCGAGCTGGCCATCAGCGCGCTCACGGTGAAGAACCATGTGCAGCGCATCCTGCGCAAGCTGGGGGCCAGCAACCGGGCCCACGCCGTGGCCCGGGCTCAGGGTTTGTTGCCCAAGCTCACAGAAGAGGGTTTTTGAGGGGGCGCTTGTGGCGATGAACACACAGGGCCGCGCTTAGACTCCCGGGACTGACAAAGGGCTGACCGCCATCGAAGGTCGGGCCCGCCAACCCCGGAGGGATCCCGCCCTTGCTGCCCATCGCCGCCGCCCCGCTGCTGCGAACTGCCTTGACCTGCCTGGCCCGCGCCCGTCGCCCGGCCGCCGCGGCCTTGCTGCTGGCCGGCCTGGTCCTGGCGGCTGTACCCGCGCGTGCCACGGTGGAGAGCATCGAGGCCGGGGAGGGGGCGACGGCGGCGGCGCGCCTCATCACCTGGAATCTGGTGGACTGGCCGCCTTTCTATCTGCTCAAGGACGGCCAGGCGCCGGCCTCGGTGGAGGAGCTGGGTGAGGGCGCCATCGATGGTTTCCTGCGCCTGGTGCTGCAGCGCCTGCCACAGTACCAGCACCGCTTCGTGGTGCTCAACGGACCGCGCGCCGAGGTGGAGCGCAAGGCGGGCCTGGGCCTGTGCTCGGCCAGCTCCATGCGCACGCCCGAGCGCCTGCAGGAGCGCTACTTCACGCCCGCCATGCCCACCGTGCAGCTGCAGCTGGTGATCCAGCGTAAGCGCGCCGCCGAGCTGAGCGGCAGCCGCGGTAGCGTTTCGCTGCGCGAGCTGCTGGGCCGCGGCGATGTGCAGGGGGTGGTGCTGGCCAAACGGCATTACGGGCCGGAGCTGGAGCCCCTGCTCAAGGAAGCGCCCCAGGTGCGCACCATCGTGGCCCCCAAGGCGGCCAATCTGCTGGCCATGCTGGAGGTGGGGCGCATGGACTTCACCCTGGAGTACCCCATGGTGGTGGCGCATCACCAGGCCATGCAGCGGCCCGGCCGCGCCGCACCGCTGCAGAGCCTGCCCATCGAGGAGGCGGGTGAACCGCCAGTGGGCTATTTCTCGTGCAACCGCAATGCCTGGGGCCGCGCGGTGATCGCCGATCTGGACAAGGCCTTGCGCGAGGTGGCGGCCCTGCCCGGGGTGGCGCGCCTGTATGAGCGCTGGCTGACGCCGGCGCAGGCGGCGCGCGAGCGCGCGCGCTTCGAGCGCTTCTTCGCGACGCGGGCGCGCGGCGGGGTCAGGATCGAGTGAGGGGCAGGCGGCCCAGGCGCGCCACGGCGGCGGCCAGCGCCAGACCCAGGGCAATGCCGAGGGCATCGGCCAGCACATCGGCGGCCTCGGCGCTGCGCGGCGGCAGCTGGGACTGCAGCAGCTCGATCAGCACGCCATAGCCCAGCAGGGCCAGGGGCGCCAGCAGCCAGCGCCCGCGCGCATGGGCCGCGCCATAGAAGGCGCAGAAGGCCAGGCTGCCGAAGGCGGCCAGGTGGTTGAGCTTGTCCCAGCCGCTGTCCAGAGCCTTGGGCGGGGCCGGGGACAGTGCCAGATAGCTGATCACCAGCAGCAGCAGGATCAGCAGGGCGTGCCAGAGGCGGCGTGCGAGCAGCAGGTCTTTGAGCATCTTCTTCATCACAACTCCGGCGCGCATCATAGTCAGCGCCATCTTCCGGTTCAGCCGGCTCAGCCGGTGCTGTGCGCCAGCGGCCGGGCGCTCTCGGCTGCGCAGGCGGGCGTCTGCTCGGCCAGACGGGCCACGATCTGGCCCAGGCGGCGTATGGCGGCTTCCATGCGCGGGCTCCAGGGCTCGCCGTACTGCAGGCGGATGAAGTGGTCGAAACGGCGGCTGGTGCTGAAGGCCGCGCCCGGGGCCACGCCGATATGCTCCAGCCGCGCCAGGGCGAAGACCTCGCGCGAGTCCACATGGCGCGGCAGCTCGATCCACAGCAGCAGGCCGCCCTGGGGCGAAGAGAGCCGACAGCCCATGGGGAAGTAGCGGGCCACGGCCTCGGCCATCTGGCCGGCCTGGCTGCGCAGCGCGGCCCGCAGGCGGCGCAGATGGTGGTCGTAGCCCCCATCGCGCATGAATTCGGCCAGCACCTCCTGCTGCAGCATGGGGCAGGCCACCGAGGTGCGCATCTTCAGGGCCTGAGTCTTGATGAAATGCCGGCCCGGCGCCACCCAGCCTATGCGGTAGCCCGGGGCCACGGTCTTGGTGAAGGCCGAGCACAGGATCACATCGCCCTCGCGGTCGAAGCTCTTGAGCGTGGGTGGGCGTTGCTCGCCGAAATACATCTCGCCGTAGATATCGCTCTCGATGATGGTGATGCCCCGCTCGCCCATCATCTGCACCAGGCGGCGCTTGTGCTCCACGGGCATCAGGCTGCCGGTGGGATTGGGGAAGTTGGGCAGCAGGATGCAGGCCTTGACCGCGCCGGGCTGCTGCGTGGCGAAGTCCAGGGCCTCCAGCGAGAGGCCGTTGCGCGGGTGGGTGGGAATCTCCAGCACCTTGAGCCCCAGGCTCTGGTTCACCTGCAGCAGATGGAAGTAGGTGGGCGACTCCATCACGATGGTGTCGCCCGAGCTGGCCACCGAGCGCAGGGCCAGGTAGACGGCCTCCATGCCGCCATTGGTGACCACGATCTCCTCGGCGCGCAGCTGGGCGCCCGAGCTCAGCGCGCGGCGCGCGATCTCCTGGCGCAGGCTGGCGCTGCCACTCATCTGATAGCCCGAGGCGTACTCGGGGTGGCGGCGGTTGATGCTGGCCGTGAGCTGTTGCAGCTTGGTCTCGGGCAGCAGATCGCGGGCGGGCAGGGCATGGAAGCGCGGCGTGGCCAGCGGGTCGTCCACGATGTAGAGAAACTCCTGCAGCACCTGGTCCATGTTCACGAAGGAGGCCCGGTCTATGCGCAGGTCCAGCTGGGGTTCGGGCAGGGGCGAGCGCGGCGAGGCCAGGTCCACGGCCACGTAATAGCCCGATTTGGGGCGGGCCTGGACCCGGCCGCGGTTCTCCAGCCAGCGGTAGGTCTGCAAGGCGGTGCTCAGGCTCACGCCGTGCTGCTGGCTGAGCTGGCGCACCGAGGGCAGGCGGTCGCCGGGGCGCAAGGTGCCGCTGGCGATGGCCGCCTCCAGTTCGCCGGCCAGGCGCTGGTAGAGGGGAGGCTGGGGCGGGTGCGGCGCGGCGTCTTCCATAAGGCGCCCATTGTGGCGAGCACCTCTGCGCCTGTACCAGCACAGATGTGCAGGACAGATGGCAGCACAGAGTGGGCCGGGGCGCTTCTGTGCTGGTGCGCATTGCCGCGGCCTGGCTCTGTTGCCTTGCGCGGGCTTTGCCCACACTGGCGTCCAGACATCAACGGGAGTACGCCATGAGCTTGAACCTCAGCCACCCCGCCGTGCTGGACCTCCAGAGCGGCGATCTGCAGTCCCTGGATGGCCTGTGGCTCACCGTGCTGGAAGGCCGGGTCTGGCTCACGCGCGCCGATGATCCGCAGGACCATTTCCTGGGCAGCGGGGCGGCCCTGCGCCTGGAGCCGGGCTGTCAGGCCGTGCTGGAGGCCCAGGGGCCCGCGCGGGTGCGACTCGCGCCTTTGCTGGACCCTGCTCCGGCGGCTTCCGGTGTGCGCCCGGCGGCGCTGCGCATCAGCCCGTCGGTCTTGCCCGGGCCCAGGCCGTCCTGGGTCCGGCGTCTGCGTGCGGGTCTGCAGGCGGCCCTGGGGCCGGCCCCGGTGGTGGGCTGATTCGGACTGCTGCCCGCGCAGCCCGCGGCGGCCGGGCGCAAAAAAAGGGCCTGACTCGCGTCAGGCCCTTGTTGTCTCTGGTGCCGGCAAGAGGAGTCGAACCCCCGACCTTCGCATTACGAATGCGCTGCTCTACCAACTGAGCTATGCCGGCCCTTCTGATGTCAGCCCGTATTGGGCCTCTAAACAGAGCCCGCGATTATAGATGTTTGGCAGGGGAGGCGCAAGTTTGAGTACGGCCGACTCACCCGGCGCTGTGCCAGCTTGAGCCAGTGCGAGTCAATGCGAGCCAGTGTCCCGAGTTCTGGGGTCTTCTTGGGTGATGTGAAAAACATACGAAGTCGCCCAAATCGGGATGAAAAGCCTTGGCTCAAGGTTCGGCAGCGGTCTGTTTGCTATCCCTTGGCGAGTGTGTTGGGCGTCATGCGCACACGGGTTTACCCTTGATTGATCTGCCTGAAAGCCCGTATCTACCGGGGTTTTGGGGGTTTTCTTCGAATATCGAACCTTTAGCCGTTGTCTTTGTCCAACGGAATTGGTGTTTGCATGGGGTTTGCGTCAAAAGCAGATGCTTCGGCTCTGCTGCAATACGCGCGGTCCCTCGGTTAAGAGGGCTGATCGGCCGGTGCTGCGTGCGCCGGCTCGCAGACTTTGGAGTACCTGTATGAAGAAAACTCTCGTGGCCCTGGCCGCTCTGTCCACCTTCGCTGGCGCCGCTCTGGCCCAATCGTCGGTGACCCTGTTCGGCACCGTGGATCTGGCAGCTCGCTACACCAAGGGCAATGGTCAGAACAACAAGCAACTGGCCAGCGATGGCCTGAGCTCCAGCCGTTTCGGCATCCGTGGTGAAGAAGACCTGGGCGCTGGCCTGAAGGCCGGTTTCTGGCTCGAGAGCCCCATCGGCGTTGACACCGGTTCCGCCGGTTCGGGCGACCGCTTCTGGGATCGCCGCGCCACCGTGAGCCTGATGGGCGCCTTCGGTGAAGTGCGTCTGGGCCGTGGCAAGACCTCGACCCGTCTGGTCATCGACGACTTCGACGTGCACAGCACCACCGGTATCGGTGCCATCACCCGCATCTACGGCGGCGACACCGCGCTGGGCAGCGATGCCAAGAACCTGAACCGTTCCAGCAACCAAGTGCAGTACTTCCTGCCTGGCAACCTGAACGGCGTGTACGGCTCGGTGGAAGCCGCTGCCGGCGAAGGCGTGGACGGCAACAAGTCCTACGGCGGTCGTATCGGCTACAAGGCCGGCGCCCTGAACGTGGCCGGCGGCTACCAGAGCACCGATGCCAAGGGCAGCAAGTTCAAGCTGGGCAGCATCGGCGGCTCCTACGACTTCGGCGTGGTCAAGGCCAGCGCCCTGTACTCGCAGCTGAAGTTCGGCGCCCTGAAGCAGACCATCTTCACCGCCGGTGTCGTGGCTCCTGTGACCGCCCAAGGTCAGGTCCTGGCCCAGTTCAGCACGGCCAGCGGCAACGCAGCCCTGGACAAGAGCCTGGGCGGCGACGCCAAGATGTACTCGCTGGGCTATGTGCACAACCTGTCCAAGCGTACCGCTCTGTACACCACCGCTTCGCTGATCGACAACGGCAATGGCGCCGCCTTCCGCGTGGCCGACAAGGCTGTGGTCTCGTCCAAGGGTGGCCGTTCCGGCGGTCTGGACGTGGGCATCCGCCACAGCTTCTAAGCTGCGGGCGTGATGGCGATCCCGGCCGCGTGCCGGGGTCTCCCGCCTCCTGCGCCTGGCTGCGGCCAGGCGCCCAAAGAAAAGCCCGCCATCCGGCGGGCTTTTTGCATGGAGCCGCACATCGGGTGATGGCGGCCCCGAGGGGCTTCAGGGCTGGCTCTTCAGCCCTGCTGCTCCAGGTGGTAGGCGGTGACGCGCTCCACCTCGTTCTTGGAGCCCAGCACCACGGCCACGCGCTCGTGCAGCTTGCTGGGCTGCAGGTCCAGGATGCGCTGGCGGCCATTGGTCACCATGCCGCCGGCCTGCTCGACGATGAAGCCCATGGGGTTGGCCTCGTACATCAGGCGCAGCTTGCCGGCCTTCTCGGGCTCGCGCTTGTCCCAGGGGTACATGAAGATGCCGCCACGGGTCAGGATGCGATGCACGTCCGCCACCATGGAGGCGATCCAGCGCATATTGAAGTCCTTGCCGCGCGGGCCGTCCTTGCCGGCCAGGCATTCGTCGATATAGCGCTTCACCGGGGCATCCCAGTGGCGCATGTTCGACATATTGATGGCGAACTCCTTGGTGTCGGCCGGGATCTGCACGTTCTCCTGCGTCAGCACCCAGGAGCCCTGCTCGCGGTCCAGGGTGAACATGGCCACGCCGTCGCCCACGGTCAGCACCAGGGTGGTCTGCGGGCCATAGATGCAGTAGCCGGCCGCGGCCTGCTGCTTGCCGGGCTGCAGGAAGTCCTCCTCGCTGATGCCGCGCTGGTTGTTGACCTTGCGCAGCACCGAGAAGATGGTGCCGATGGAGACGTTGACGTCGATGTTGGAGGAGCCGTCGAGCGGGTCGAACAGCAGCAGGTACTCGCCCTGCGGATAGCGGTTGGGCACCACATGGATGCTGTCCATCTCCTCGCTGCCCATGGCGGCCAGGTGGCCGCCCCATTCATTGGCCTCGATCAGCACCTCGTTGGCGATGATGTCCAGCTTCTTCTGGACCTCGCCCTGCACGTTCTCCGAGCCGGCCGTGCCCAGCACGTCGCCGAGCTCGCCCTTGTTGACCTGGATGGCGATGCGCTTGCAGGCGCGGGCCACCACCTCGATCAGGAGGCGCAGCTGGCCGGGGATGTGGCCGTGTTCGCGCTGCTGCTCGACGAGGTACTGGGTCAGGCTGATGCGTTTGCTGCTGCTGCTCATGGGATCAGGCTCCGGAAGCGAGTTGGCGTTCGATGATCTCGCGCACGTCGTTGCTCAGCTCGGCCTTGGCGGCCACGCGGGAGATGGCTTCGCGGGCGGCGCTGCGGTAGGGCTCGGCCAGGGTGGTCCAGCGGTCCATGGCGCGGGCCAGGCGGCCGGCCACCTGCGGGTTGATGCCGTCCAGGGCCAGCACCTGGTCGGCCCAGAACACATAGCCTGCGGCATCGACGCGGTGGAAGGCGGCCGGGTTGAACAGGGCCAGCGAGAAGATCAGGCTGCGCGCGCGGTTGGGGTTCTTGAGGCTGAAGTCCGCGTGCTTGGCCAGCTGCTTGACGCGGGCGAAGCTCTTGCCCTCGCGCTCGGGGGCGCGGGCCTGCAGTGCGAACCACTTGTCGATGACCAGGGGCTCACCCTTGAACTGGGCATGGAAGCGGCTCAGCGCGCTCTCGGCCAGCTCGGCGTGGGCATTCACCAGGGCAGCCAGGGCGCCCAGGCGGTCGGTCATATTGGTGGCGTCCTTGAAGCGCTGGTAGGCGCGGCCGGGCCAGACGGTGTCGCCGCTGCGCTGGGCATCCAGCACCAGCATGGACAGGGCCAGGTTGGCCAGGGCGCGGCGGCCAGCGGACACGGGGTCCGGCGTGTAGCCGCCCTGGATCTGGTTGGCCTCGAAGGCAGCGATCCAGTCCTCGCGCAGGGCCTGGGCCAGCTGGATCTGGGCGGCTTCCACCGCGGCATGGATGGCCTGCGGGTCCACCACCTCCAGCTGCTCGGCGATATAGGCTTCGCCCGGCAGGGTCAGGGCCAGCTCCTTGAAGGCGGCGTCCAGCTCGGGGTGGCGCAGCACGCTGCGCATGGCCTCCACATAGGCGGCGTCCAGCACCAGGGGCTGGCCCGCACGCACCGCGGCCAGGATGCGGTTCAGCGCCAGGCGCTGGCTGGCTTCCCAGCGGTTGAAGGCGTCGGCGTCGTGCTTGAGCAGCACCAGCAGCTCGGCGTCGCTCAGGCCGTCGTCCAGCAGCACCGGGGCCGAGAAGCCGCGCAGCAGGGAGGGCACGGGCTCGGCCGCGATGTTCTCGAAAGTGAAGCTCTGCTCGGCCTGGTCCAGCACCAGCAGCTGCTCGGCCAGGGCCGTGCCGTCATGGCCGATCAGGCCGGTCACCACCGGGATCACCTGCGGGGCCTGGCCCTTGTTGCTCTGGCTCAGGGTCAGGGTGTAGGTCTGGGCGGCGGCGTCGTACTGGCCGCGGGCCTGCACGCGCGGCGTGCCGGGCTGGGAGTACCAGCGCTTGAAGGCGTCCAGACGCGTGGCGAGGGCCGAGCCGGGGTTGGCATCGGCAATGGCCTGGGCGAAATCGTCGCAGGTCACGGCCTGGCCGTCATGGCGCTCGAAGTAGAGCTTCATGCCGGCCTCGAAGCCCGCGCGGCCGACCAGGGTCTGGTACATGCGCACGACTTCCGAGCCCTTCTCGTAGACCGTGGCGGTGTAGAAGTTGTTGATCTCGACGTACTGGTCCGGGCGCACCGGGTGGGCCATGGCGCCGCCGTCCTCGGGGAACTGCATGGCGCGCAGGGAGCGCACGTCCTGGATGCGGCACACGGCGCGGGCGCTCGGCGTGCCGGCCATGTCCATGGAGAATTCGTGGTCGCGGTAGACCGTCAGGCCTTCCTTGAGGCAGAGCTGGAACCAGTCGCGGCAGGTGACGCGGTTGCCGGTCCAGTTGTGGAAATATTCGTGGGCGATGATCGCCTCGATATTCGCATAGTCCTGGTCGGTCGCCGTTTCCGGGTCCGCGAGCACGTATTTGTCGTTGAAGACGTTGAGCCCCTTGTTCTCCATGGCGCCCATGTTGAAGTCGGAGACGGCGACGATCATGAAGCGCTCCAGGTCCAGGGGCAGGCCGAAGCGGGCCTCGTCCCAGACCAGGGAGGCGATCAGGGAGTTCATCGCGTGCTCGGTCTTCTCCAGGTCGCCGCGGCGCACATAGACCTGCAGCAGATGGTCCTTGCCCGAGCGGCTCTTCACGCGCTGCTCGCGCGCCACCAGATCGGCCGCCACCAGGGCGAAGAGATAGCTGGGCTTGGGGAAGGGGTCGTGCCACTTGGCGAAGTGGCGCCCGTTCTCTAGCTCGCCCGTCTCCAGCAGATTGCCGTTCGACAAGAGCAGCGGGCAGCTCGCCTTGTCGGCGATGATGTTGACGGTGTAGACGGCGAGCACATCCGGCCGGTCGGGGAAATAGGTGATGCGGCGGAAGCCTTCGGCCTCGCACTGCGTGCAGTAGACGCCGCCCGAGGTGTAGAGGCCCGACAGGGCGGTGTTCTTCTCGGGTGCGCAGGTGTTGCGGATCTCGAGCGCGAAGTCGGCGTCCGGCGCGCCCTCGATGATCAGCAGATGGCCGTCCTGGCGGAAGGACACGCTCTCGCCATTGATCAGCACGCGCAGCAGGTTCAGCTCCTCGCCGTGCAGCACCAGCGGGCCATGGGCCACGGCCGTGTTGCGCTCCACCTGCATCTTGCTGGTGACCAGGGTCTTGGCGGGGTCCAGGTCGAAGCTCAGGTCGACCGTGCGGATCCAGAACGCGGGCGCCGCATAGTCTTCGCGGCGGATCAGGGGGGCAGTGCCTTCACGCATCATGGCGGGCATCCTTGGTTGTGTTGGTCGCTCGGGGCTCGTGACCCCGAGGTGTCTCGTATCGGTATTCCCCAGCGGGCGCCGCCGATCCGGCTCTGCCGGGCGGACGGCGCCGCCCCCTTGAGGGGGCCGGCGAAGCCGGTAGGGGGTGGGTCATCCTCAGACGCCTTGTTTCAGGCTGGCGGTGATGAACTGGTCGAGATCGCCGTCCAGCACCTTCTGGGTGGCCGAGGTCTCGTAGTTGGTGCGCAGATCCTTGATGCGGCTCTGGTCCAGCACATAGCTGCGGATCTGGTGGCCCCAGCCCACATCGGTCTTGGTGTCCTCCAGCTTCTGCTGCTCTTCCATGCGCTTGCGCATCTCATGGTCGTACAGGCGCGAGCGCAGGCGCTTCCAGGCCACGTCGCGGTTCTTGTGCTGCGAGCGTTCCTGCTGGCAGGCCACCACGATGCCGGTCGGGATATGCGTGATGCGCACGGCCGAGTCCGTCGTGTTGACGTGCTGGCCGCCGGCGCCCGACGAGCGGTAGGTGTCGATGCGGCAGTCGCTTTCGTTGACCTCGATGTTGATCGATTCATCGACCACCGGGTAGACCCAGATCGAGGAGAACGAGGTATGGCGGCGCGCATTGCTGTCATAGGGCGAGATGCGGACCAGGCGGTGCACGCCCGATTCGGTGCGCAGCAGGCCGAAGGCATACTCGCCCTCCACCTTGATGGTGGCGCTCTTGATGCCGGCCACGTCGCCCGGGGTCTCGTCTTCCAGCGTGGCCTTGAAGCCCTTGCGCTCGCAGTACTTCAGGTACTGGCGCAGCAGCATGCCGGCCCAGTCATTGGCCTCGGTGCCGCCGGCACCCGCCTGGATGTCGATGAAGCAGTTGCTGGGGTCCGCCGGGTTGTTGAACATGCGGCGGAATTCCAGCTGCTCCACGGTCTCCTGCAGCTTGGCGGCGTCGGCCTCGATGGCTTCCAGGCCGTCGAAGTCGCCGTCGGCCTTGCTCATCTCGTAGAGCTCGGTGTTGTCGGCCAGATTGCTGGTCAGGTGGTCGATGGTCTGGACCACGGTCTCCAGCGAGCGCTTTTCCTTGCCCAACTCCTGGGCCCGCTTGGGCTCGTTCCAGACGTTGGGGTTCTCCAGCGCGGCGTTGACCTCGTTCAGGCGCAGTGCTTTGCGGTCGTAGTCAAAGATACCCCCTTAGCGCGTCGGTACGCGCTGTCAGATCGGCGAGGGTCGTACCGATCGCGTTGATGCGTTCGATGTCCATGATGTCTTGGTCTGTGGGGCAGCCGGGGCGGCCGCCGCAATGCGTGCAAGCCCGCTATTTTGACATGAGCCCCCCGGGCACACTGCGGGCATGCTGTGGCTGGTTCTGTCCCTGAAGCTGGTGGCCGAGATCGCGCTGGCGTCCCTGCTGGGGCGCTGGCTGCTGGGCCTGCTGATCGGACCGGCGCGCCGCGCCGAGAATCCGGTCTATCGCCTGCTGTCGGTGCTGAGCGCACCCTTCGAGCGCCTGACCCGGCGCTGCAGCCCGCGCCTGGTGCTGGACCGCCACATTCCCCTGGCCACCCTGGCCCTGCTGTGCGCGCTGTGGCTGCTGGCCACGGCGGCCAAGCTCAGCCTGTGCCTGCCCCTGGGGAGCCTGGCATGCCGCTGAGTGGCGAGGACCGCGGCGATCCCGGACCGGGCGGCGCTCGCCGGCAGGCTTATCAGCAGTACTGGCGGCGCAAGCGCCGCCTCACCCTGCTGCTGCTGGCCCTGTGGACCGCCATCACCTTCGGCGTGAGCTATTTCGCCCGCGAGCTGAGCTTCAGCTTCTTCGGCTGGCCCTTCAGCTTCTGGGTGGCTTCCCAGGGCGCCCTGCTGGTCTACTGCCTGATCGTCTGGTATTACGCCTGGGCCATGGCGCGGCTGGACCGGCGCTACGGCGAAGACCCGCAGGCCGCGGCCCAGGACTGAGGCCAGGCCTCAGCCCGCGCGTGTGGCGGCCAGCAGTTGGCCCTCGAGCTCGGCCACCCGGGCCTTGAGCCGGGCGTTCTCGTCCTGAAGCACCTCGACCTGACGCTGCAGCAGCACGGTCGGGTCGGACACGTCCACCGCCGCGCCGGGGCCGGTGCTGGGGGCTTCGGCCAACTCGCTGCCTTCCCCTTCGGCCTTCTTGCGCGAGCCGCTCTTGGATTCGCGCACCCGCTTGGCGGCCTCACGCAGCTCCTTCTTGCCGCCGGCCACCGCGGCCTGCTGCTCCTCCTGGGGCAGGGCGGCGATGGTGGCGGCCGCGCTGATCGATACCGTGCCGGTCTTCACCGCCTCCACCAGCTCGGGGGCCGCGGCCTTCTGGATCTTCTCGATCTGGGCCACGGTGGCGCTGCTGATGCGGGCCACCTTGGCGATTGACTCGCGGCTGGCCAGTCGCACCTCGGGCTCGGGAGCACCCGGTGCTGCCTCGCCGCCGCCCTCGGGGGCCTCGGCCGGCCCCTGGGGGCTGGGCAGGGGCTTGGGGCGCTTCTCAAGGATCTCCTTCTTGCGCAGGGCGAGCACGCCGCGCTGGAAGTCCGAGACGCTGCGGCGGCCCAGATGCTGGTCGATCATCCACAGATGCACGTCTTCCATGCTCTGGAAGCGCGTGTTCTGCACGGTCTGGAAGGGCAGGCCGTGCTTGCTGCAGATGCTGTAGCGGTTGTGACCGTCCACCAGAATCTCGCCCCAGAGCACGAGCGCATCCCGGCAGCCTTCAGCCAGGATGCTGCGCTCCAGCGCGGCGTATTCATCGGGGGTCAGCGGGTCGATGTAGACCCGCAGCTCGTCAAGTACGGTGATGTTCATGGGGGGGCGGATTGTAGGCAATTGCGCCGCACCACCCCTGGCCCCCACCTTGTCAGGGTGTGCCCAGATGCCGGGCCAGGAAGCGTTCCAGGCGCTGGGCAAAGTCCACCCGGTTCTCGGGCTTGCGCCAGCCATGGCCCTCGCCGGCATAGACCACCCACTCCGGCTCGCGGCCCGCGGCCTGCAGCGCCTCCCGCAGGCGTTCGCCATGGGCCAGGGGCACGCGCAGGTCCTCGCGGCCGAAGGCCAGCATCAGCGGCGCCTTGATCTTGCCGGCCTGCAGCACCGGCGAAACCTCGCGCAGCTGGGCGGCGTCCTGCTGTGCATCGCCCACCATATCGGGCAGCAGGTAGCGGCGGCCCGTGTCGCTGATGTCGTCGCGCACCCGCCAACTGCCCTCCAGATACAGAAAAGGGTCGGTCACCGCCACCCAGGCGATGCCGCAGCGGTAGAGCTCGGGGTGGCGGATCAGGCCCATCAGCGTGGCGTAACCGCCGTAGCTGGCGCCGGCAATGCAGGCGCGCTCGGGGTCGGCCAGGCCCTGCTGGCGGGCCCAGAGCAGGGCGTCGGCCACATCGTCCTGCATGGCGCGGCCCCACTGTTTCCAGCCGGCCTGGAAATGCGCCGCCCCGTAGCCGGTGCTGCCGCGGAACTCCGGGCTGATGACCAGATAGCCGCGCGAGGCCAGGAACTGTTCCTCGGCCTGCCAGCGCCAGTGGCCGCCGCGCACCCAGGGGCCGCCGTGCACCATCACCACGGCCGGGGCCGGGCGCCCGGGCGCCACGCCCTGGGGCAGGGTGAGCCAGACCGGCAGGTCGCGGCCATCGCGGGCCTTGATGCGCTGGAAGTCCACGGCGGCGCTGCGGCGCGGGTCTATGCCCTCCATCACCCGGCTCACCGGCTGCCAGCGCTTGGATTCGGCCTGGTAGAGCCAGTACTGGCCGGGGTCGCGGTCGGAGTGGCTGTGAACCAGGACCACCATGTCCGCCTCGCCGCAGCGCCGACAGCTCAGGGTGTTCACATGACCCGGCATGCGCGCATCCGCCTCGGCCTGCAGGGCCTTGAGGGCCGGGTGAAACCAGACGGTCGTTTCGGCATCGGTCTCCACCCGCACGCCCAGGGCCTGGCCGCTGCTGCTGGGCTCGGTGAGCAGGGCGCCTCTGAAGTCGAAGCCCGGCGTGCTGACCATGGGCTCCCGAACGGGGCGGCCCGCCGCGAAGTCGTAGCGGAAGAGGGCGCTTTCCCCCTGCGGGCCGATGTGGCGACTCACATAAAGGTTGCCAGCGTCATCCACCGCCTTGGCGTCAAAAGGCGTTTTGAGCATTGAGCCCTGAGCCAGCTCGCGCCAGCGACCCGTGTCCTCCTGCCAGAGGTAGTGGTACCGACCCTCGCGCAGCGCCCGGGCGAAGCGGGGGCGGGCCTGGCTGTCGAACAGCCATTGCTGCACGGCGTAGGGCGGGTTCTCGCCCAGCGGCAGGCGCCGGGTGCGGCCGGTGGCGATGTTCAGCCAGAGCGGCCGGAAGTGCTCAATCTCCTCATGCTTGATGACCATCTCGCCGATCACGATCTCCGGCGAGTCGGCCTGGGCGCCGCTCTCCGGCACGCTCAGCAGCACATGGTTCCACTCCAGGGGCTCGCGGCGCGCCAGGCCGCCGCCCTCGCGCAGCATGGGCTGGCCGCGGCGCCGCACCAGATGGTTCAGCAGGCTGCCATCGGCCTTGGCGGCGTAGAGGCCGGGGGCGAGCTGATAGTCCTCGCCGCTGCCCTCCTGCAGATCGTGCACCTGAAAGACCAGCCAGTCCTCGCCCACCCAGCGGAAGCTGGTGATGTCGGCATCGGCAAACAGGGCCACGCGGCGGGCCTTGGGCTGGGGCTCCAGCTCCAGCACCACCAGGCCCACCCGGGCGCTGCCGCGCGAGGTGCCGATGGCCACGCGCTTGCCCGAGGGCGAGAGCTGGGCCTTGAGCACCGAGGGGTGCTGGAAGAAGGTGGCGGCGGGTAGGGGGGCGGCTTGGCTCTGCGGGGCCTTCGCCACCCCGGCGGCCTCGGCCGGCTGGGCGCTCGCGCCACTTGCGCCAGCCAGCAGTGCGGCGGCCAGCAGCATCCCGGCGCGCACCCATCCACCGGCCTGCCAGCCGGGTCTTGCTTTCTTGTTCAAGGCTTCCTCCCTGGCGGCCCGCAGCGGACCGCCTTCATCAATTTCTTGTGGGAGGCATGATAGGGGCTCAAGACCTGGCCCCAGGGTGAGGACTACCCGGCCCGACCTGTGTCCAGGAAGCGCTCCAGCACCCGGGCCAGGGCCTCGGGCTGGTCGTGGTGCAGCATATGGGCAGCACCCTCCAGGCGCGCCCGCTGCAGCTGCGGCACCTCCGCCAGGCGGGCCTCGAAGTCCTCCCGCGGGTAGCGCTTGCCCCACCACTGGCTCATATCCGTGAGCGCGCCCTCCACCCATAGCGTGGGCGCCTCGATGCGGCGCCAGCAGGCCAGGGCCTCGGCGCGGCGGTAAAGCACGGGGTTCGCGCGCTTGTGGGCCGGGTCGCCCAGGATGTGCCAGGTCTTGCGGCCGTCCGGTCCGTCCTGCTCGCGCGCCCAGTGGGCGGCCAGCCAGGCGGCCTTGTCGGCGGCCAGGCGCGGGTTGGTCTTCATCAGGCGCTGGGCCACACCGGACAGGCTGTCGTAGGGCTTGAGCGACTGCGGCGTCTTCAGATCGTCCAGCCACTCGGCCAGGCGGCTGGGCGCCAGCTCGGGGCTGGCATCGGGCAGGCCGAAGCCCTCCAGATTCACCAGGCGGCGGATGCGCTGCGGGCGCACGCCGGCATAGCTCATCACCACATTGCCGCCCATGCTGTGGCCCAGCAGGTCCACGCGGGCGCCGTCCGGCGCGATCTGGTCCAGCAGGGCGTCCAGATCGCCCAGATAGTCGGGGAACCAGTAGCTGTCGGCGCCGCTGCCCTCACTCAGGCCGAAGCCGCGCCAGTCCATGGCCACCACAGCGCGATCCTGCGCCAGCGCATCCACCACGAACTGGAAGGAGGCCCCCACGTCCATCCAGCCATGCAGCATCAGCAGCAGCGGGCGCTCGGGCGTGGCCGGGCAGGACTCGCCCCAGTGCAGCAGGTGGTGGCGCAGCCCACGCAGGCTGCGGAACTCGCTGCGGTGTGCGCGGCGGGGCTGGTACGCCGGGGGCTGGCTGCTGATGCTGATGTTCATGGCGCCGACTCTAGACCAGGGGTGCTGCGGCTGCTGTCCATGCGGTGACAGCCCCCCGGGTGTGTGCGGGGACGCCGGTGTACGCAAAGGCGGCATGATGGCGGGCATGAGCACCACCGCACCGTCCTACACCCTGCGTCCCGCCGAGCCTGGCGATGTGGGCGCCATCGTTGGCCTGATCCAGGAACTGGCCGAGTTCGAGAACCTCAGCCATCTGTTGCAGATCACGCCTGAGAAGCTGCACCCCCACCTCTTCGGGCCGCGTCCGGTGGTAGAGGCCCTGGTGGGCGAGATCGAGGGCAAGGCCGTGGGCTTTGCGCTCTTCTTCACCAACTTCAGCACCTTCCTGGCCAAGCCCGGCCTTTATCTGGAAGACCTCTATGTGCGGCCCGCGCACCGCCGCAGCGGCCTGGGTCGCGCCCTGCTGAGCCGCCTGGCCCAGATTGCCGTGGAGCGCGACTACGGCCGCTTCGAATGGACCGTGCTGGACTGGAACGAAGACGCCATCCGCTTCTACGAAACCATGGGCGCCACCCTGCTGCCCGAATGGCGCATCTGCCGCGTCACCGGCGAGGCGCTGCGCAGCTTTGGCGGGCGGCGGGGCTGAGGGGCGGGGGGCCGTAGCGGTCGGGCCCAACCCAGCACCAGCGCTACTGGGCGCCGGTATCGAGCGGCCTGGCCATGTGTAAGCCGATGCCGCTTTTGCCGGGATTTTTAGTACCCTTGCGACCCGGCCTCGGAGGGAGAAAACAATGACGATTCAAGGGCTTGCATCCACCAAGCTGGGCTTGGTTATACGGCACGCGCCGAAGTTAGGGCGCAGTGCCTGTCGACCCATATCACGTTGGGCGTCATAACCTGATGGGATGAATTTCGTCGAGAAATCTGTAGGCTGATCTGCCTCGCAACTAAGGGGAGCATCCGTGAAAAGAGCACTGTTAGCCATTGGCTTCGCGATTCAATTTTTTTTCGTATCCGCTCTTGCGCAGCCTGTGCCCCCGCCTGTCGATATTCCGATTCAGAATATTCCGCAAGAAACGCCCGTTTGGTGTTGGGTGGCCGTTGCGCAGCAGATTGTTCTTGCGACGCGAGGCCCGCAAAACACGCCTCCACAGTGCGCCTTAGTTGCGATGGCTAACAACGCGCATCCCAGCGTTTGCTGCAACGGGCCAAATCCTGCATGTGTTACGACGGGAAGCATCCCGCAGATTCAGGGCCTGATTGCATATTTCGGTGGACGGTATTCCACCTATGCGCCACCCGCGAATCCGATGGCGCTATACAGCACCCTCGCTAGCGGGCGCGCCATCATCCTTCAGCTTCGCACTGGGCAGACTTCTGCCCATGTCGTGGTAGTCCGAGGCATGTCCTTCATCAGCACGCCTATGGGCGTTCAACCGGTGCTGCACATCAACGATCCAATGGCAATGTTTACGCAGCCTGTTCCTTTCGCCCAAATTGCGCCGATTTGGATGAGCGCAATAGTTGTGAACTGAGTCTCCCCGGCGAGATGACGCCCAACCAGTCGCTCGAGCCGACTCGCGTCGGCAAGCCGCCGCTCGCGGCTCAGCTTCAACGTTAGCCGTCATGGAAATTCGGTCTGCGCTCATCCATATCGCAGTGGCAGCCATCATTGGCGCAGCCATCGCAGTTTTCAGCTCGGCCAAATGGCTGGCGGCTTCACTCTGGGTGTCGTCGGCAATGCTGCTAAACGGCGCGGTAGCCACGGTCGAGGACGCTCAACACGACGGCGTTGACGCACCTACCGGGGCCGGGGCGCTGGCTGCCAAATGTGCAGTTGCGGCACTCGTTCTGGCCGGTCTCGGCTTTGCGGTTCAGTTTCTTCAGTGGCCATCACCATGATGGCTAACCATTCGCTGCAGCCGACCCGCGCCAGCTGCGCTGGCTCGGTCGGCTGAGCTCAAACGTTAGCCCTATGGAGAAGCAGTGATTCGTCGATCGCTCTTACTTGCCCTGAGCCTTCTTGCCTGCACTTTGGTCGTCGCAGCGCCGGCGCCGATAAGGGCGCCGAAGCCACTGCTAGCCCAAATTCAACGCCTCACCGAACTGCTGCGCGATAGTCACGCCACTTGGTACCGCGAGGCGACGATGGTGCAGTTCGTGAAAGCTGGGTGGGAGGAAGTGGCTCTTGCCGTGTTTACCGTCGAAGGATTCGGTGGAGGGAACAATCACACCCAGTACTTCGCTGCCTTTAGCGTAGAACCAGGAACGACGGGCGCGCAGCACTTCTCACTCCTGGATGTCATGCCAATCGCCGGCAAGGGCTGGCGCGGAGTCATGGATCTGAACGCAACGGTCAGCCGCGGCGCGAAAGGCGGTCAAACCCTAATCTCCCTTGATGCACTGGAGGTGTCAGGCGACGATGCTCCGAACTTTCCGAGCAAGAAGGCAACGATCAATATCGTTCTTGAGGGTGGCCGCCTTGCGGAGCAAAAACAACCATAGGGCTAACCGGTCGCTCGAGCCGACTGCCGTCGGCAAGCCGCCGCCAGCGGCTCAGCTTCAACTACAAGGGCTTCCCCAAGAATCAAGCAAATAGATGCCCAGGCGCGCGGCGCGCCAGTGCATTGATGAGAGCAGACAAGACCTGGCACCAGCCGGGCGGCTGCGGCGTCAAGGGAGGAGCACAAGGTGCGGACTGGCGAGACTACAAACGGTCATCGATGCAGCGTCTCATTGGCTGCGGACCCTGATGCAAGACGCACGCGGGGGCCTCATTCGTTAGCCGAGGACGGCGATGGCCGCCACCTTGAGCTGATCAGGCACACCCCGCGCAGGTCCAACCTCGTTCCATCGACACATCAAGCCGTCACGCGGCGGAAGACTTCGGACTCGGTACCTCGGGCATCAAGCCGGCATGGCGAAGCTCTCACCTCGGCTGAGCATGGCCCAGCACATGCGCGCATTCTTGGCCGCGATGCCGACGATGGCTTTCCAGTAGCCTCGGCGCTCAGCCAGTGCGATGGCCCATCGGCTGATGGCGTCGCTCTTGCCCTTGGCACTGACGAGCACGGCCCGTGCTCCCAGGATCAGCAGGGATCGCAGGTAGGGGTCGCCCGCCTTGGTGATGTGGCCCAGGCGACTCTTGCCGCCCGAGCTGTGCTGGCCGGGTACCAGGCCCAGCCAGGCGGCGAACTGACGCCCGCACCGGAACTCGTGTCCATTGCCGACCATGGCCAGCAGGGCCGTGGCCGTGGTCTCGCCAATGCCCGACAGGCGCATCAGCCGCCGGGCTCGCTCATCCTGTCGAGCCAGCTGAGCGATGCGCTGGTCGTAGGCAGCGATGCGCTCGTCCAGGTGGTGCAACTCGCTGAGCAGATCACCGATGCTCAGGTTCGCCCAGCCGGGCAGATCCTCCAGGCAGGCGGCTTCGCGGCGCACGGTGGCGGCCTTGAGCGGCAGCACGACGCCGAACTCGGACAGCAGGCCGCGCAGCCGGTTGATGGTGCCGGTGCGCTGCTCGATGAAGGCTTGGCGCACGCGATGCACGCACAGCTGGGCTTGCTGCTCCAAACACTTGACCGGCACGAAGCGCATGCTCGGGCGCTGCACGGCCTCGCAGATCGCCGCGGCATCGGCCGCATCGTTCTTGCCGCGCCGGCCGGAGAGCCGGTAGGGGATGACGAACTTCGGCGCCATCAGGCGCACGGTGTGGCCGAACTGCTGGAACAGCCTCGCCCAGTGGTGCGCACCGGAGCAGGCTTCCATGCCGATCACGCAGGGCGGCAGCGCAGCCACCAACTCCAGCAGCTTGGCGCGTGGCAGGCTCGGGCGCACCAGCGCTGGTTTTCCCGCCTCATCCACACCGTGCAGGGCAAACACGTTCTTGGCGAGATCGATACCCAGATACAGAATGGCCATGGACTTCCCCTTTCGAGCGAGTTGATGAGAAACCGTACTTCCCATCGTGGCACTCAGTTGCCGATTGCCGCACCGCGGCTAGCTCGGGACGGGGAAGTCCCTTTCATTCGTTAGACCTCATGCGCCAGCAGATTTATTCGGAGATTGAAGCCATCGTTCCTCTCGACGCGCTTGAGGTGAAACATCGTGCGGATGCACTTGCCTGGGTCGAGTCTGGGGCGGAACTCTGCCGCGTTGCTAAGCCCGCCACTCCGCCCAAGCACCTCGTGTCGTACTTCGCCGTCGTAGACGGTGAAAGCATTCTTCTCGTGGATCACAAGAACGCTCAACTCTGGCTGCCGTCTGGCGGGCACGTTGAGCCCGGAGAGCATCCCCGCGAGACCGTCGCCCGTGAGCTAGTCGAAGAACTCGGATTCAACTCGGCACATGAGATCGGTGAGCCCTTGATGATTACGGCAACTGACACGGTGGGGCTCACTGCCGGGCACACCGACGTTTCTCTTTGGTATGTCGTGCGCGGTCAGCGCGCCCAAGTGATTCGGTACGACGAGGAGGAATTCAATGGCGTGCGTTGGTTTGATTTCTCAGAGGTCCCGTACGATCGCACGGATCCACACATGCACCGGTTCGTACAAAAACTGAGGTCTAACCAGTCGCTCGAGCCGACTCGCGTCGGCAGGCCGCCGCTCGCGGCTCAGCTTCAACGTTAAGGCGCAGGATGGTCTATCTGGCGATCACATCGAACGGTCTGGCGGAAGTGCTCCGCGTCCGCGAAGACGAGAAAACTGCGGTTTGGTGCGGCTCGGACGCTATCTCGGAGGATGACTACGACGACCTGAAAGCTGGCAACGTCTCGCGCTTCAGCTATCCGTTGCGAGGGCAAGAATCCGATGTCTTGGCGGGCGCGCTTGAAACGATCGAAGAGCACCATCCCAACGAAACCGTGTGGGTTGAGCAATGCCGGTAGTTGCCGCCGTCGTGGTGAAGCCGCGTGTTGCGCGATGCATTTCGTATGGGCTTGGCGCCCTTCGCCTTAAACTTTTGCTGCAGCGGACGGCTACGCCGCCCGCTGAGCGCGAACGTTCAACCGCAAGAGGCCATGCCGTGAGTAGCATTGCGCAATGAAACCACTAGTCATTCCCCCTGCCGCGCAGCGTGACGAGAACTCCGTGCAAATGCTTAGCGCGTGGATTGCCGAGCGAGGGCTGCATTGCACCTTGAACATCGGTTTCTTTGAAGCTGCGGGGCACACCGAGGCCAAGGCTTGGGGGATCCTTCTGGCCGATCTCGTAAGGCACATCGGCAATGCCGTCGCGGAGAAGGGCGGAACGCCAGCGAATGAAACAGTTTCGGCGGTTTTCGCCGCGATTCATTCAGAACTGGACTTGCCTACATCGAACGCCGTCGGCGAGTTTCATGTAGGTCATGCTTAGTTCTGCATCGTCCGCGGCGCACTCCTTGCGGTTGAACCTGTCATTGGAGCGGACCGCCTACGGCATCCGCTCACCTTCACGTTAGATTGCATGGAACCAAACAAAGCCTGTCCGGTGGTTGCTCGCGTGCGCGACGACGAAGTCGAAGTATTGGCTTTTCGTCATCCGTTGGCTGGGCTTCAACTTGTCAAAGGCACTATCGAGTCTGGCGAAACTGCCAGCGCTGCAGCGGTACGTGAGCTTGCCGAAGAAGCGGGCCTCGCACCTGCGGGCCTAGTTACCGCGCTTGGTGTGTGGCAAAGCCAATACCAAGCCCAAGTCTGGTCGTTTCACCTAGTTCCGGTTGCCGCCGCAACTCCGGAAGCGTGGGAGCACTACACCCATGATGGAGGTGGCCATATCTTCAGTTTCTTTTGGCATCCTCTGCGAATCGAGCCAACCGCCGAATGGCATCCGCTCTTTCAGGGCGCACTCATGCAGCTTCGAGCTTTGCTGAACCCAGATCTGGTCCGCACAGCTACCAATGCAGGTCAAACCTATCCCAGTGCAACCGCGGCAATCTAACAAGTCAGTCAACGGGACACCCAAACGCTGCGCGTTTGGGTTCCCTCGGCTGCGCCTCGGTGCCCGTTACTTCCAACGTTGGGCGTCATGAACAAGGATGAAGCGATTGCCAAAATAAGGCACTCCCAGGTCACCGTGGAGGCGCAAGTAATTACACTGAATCGCCCCGGATTCAGTAGACACCTCTGAGCCTCAAACCTGAGGCCCAATAGGAGGTGCCATGAGTAAGCAGCGATACCCCGAAGAATTCAAGATCGAAGCGATCAAGCAGATCACCGAGCGCGGGCACAAGGTGGCCGACGTGTCGGCAAGGCTCGGCGTGAGCCAGCACAGCCTGTATGAGTGGATCAAGGCGCGCCGCATGCCCGCCGGCGAGCGTCAGGTCCAGCTGTCGCAAGCCGACGAGTTGCGTCGTCTGAAGGCTGAGCTCAAGCGCGTGACCGAGGAGCGTGACATCCTAAAAAAGGCCGCAGCGTACTTTGCCAAGCAGTCCGGGTGAAGTACGCGTTCATCGAGCTCCATGAGCGGGAGCACAGCGTGCGGCGCCTGTGTCAGGTCATGAAGGTGCACCCCAGCGGCTACTACGCCTGGAAGGCCGCGCCTGCGAGCCCTCGGGCCAAGGACGATCAGCGGCTGCTGGGCCTGCTCAAGCATGCATGGCTGGAGAGCGGCGGCGTGTACGGCTACCGCAAGCTCACGCTGGATATGCGCGATCTGGGCGAGCGCTGCGGTAAGCATCGCGTGGCCCGATTACTCCGGCTTGAAGGGCTGCGCTCGCAGACCGGCTATCGACGCCGCCCTGGCATGCGCGGCGGCCAACCTGCTGTCGTAGCCCCCAACCATCTGCAGCGCCAGTTCGCGGTGGCCGAGCCCAATCAGTCCTGGGTGACCGACATCACGTACATCCGCACCCATGAGGGCTGGCTCTATCTGGCCGTGGTGGTCGATCTGTTCTCGCGCCAGGTGGTAGGCTGGTCAATGGGCAGTCGCATTGACACAGTCCTTGTGCTTGACGCACTGATGATGGCCTTGTGGCGTCGCCAGCCCAGGCAGCCGGTCACGGTGCATTCGGACCAGGGCAGCCAGGGCGGATTCAACCGGTCGTCGCAACACCTCTTCTCAAGGAGGTGTCATGGGGCGAACCGCAGGTTGGGTTCAGAATTTGACTGGGCGCGACGCGATGCGCTCACCAGGTGCGCCGTCGGTGCGGCGTGAGACGGAACGACAGTTCTGGCAGCACATCGCAACAGGGATCACCAGCGAGAAGGCCGCTGAAGCAAGCGGCGTGTCTCAAGCCGTGGGATCACGATGGTTCCGGCATCGTGGCGGTATGCCACTATTCATATCCAAGCCGGTCTCCGGAAGGTACCTATCGTTCTCCGAGCGAGAAGAGATCGCACTGCTGCATGCCCAAGGTACTGGTGTGCGCGAGATAGCTCGTCGGATAGAGCGGTGCCCATCCACGGTCTCTCGGGAGCTGACTCGCAATGCCGCGACCCGAAGTGGTCAGCTCGAGTACCGGGCCACCGTTGCGCAGTGGAAGTCCGATCGGATGGCACGCCGGCCGAAGCCGGCCAAGCTGACGCTTCAAAGCCGGCTTCGCGACTATGTTCAGGAACGCCTCGAGGGCAAGATCCGTGATGTCGACGGGCGTGCGATCGCCGGCCCTCGACAGGCGCCGTTCAAGGGCCGCAACAAGCCCCATCGCGGCGATCGCCGATGGGTGAATGGGTGGTCGCCAGAGCAAATCTCGCGTCGGCTGACGATTGACTTCCCGGAAGATGAGTCCATGCGGATATCCCACGAGGCCATCTACCAAGCGCTGTACATCGAGGGCCGAGGGGCGCTCAAGCGCGAGCTGGTGAGTTGCCTGCGAACTGGCCGTGCGCTGCGTGTGCCGCGAGCCCGTTCGCAAGCCACGGCATGGGCTCACGTCAGTGAAGCGGTGATGATCTCCAACCGCCCGGCAGAAGCGCAGGACCGCGCGGTCCCGGGACATTGGGAGGGAGACCTGATCATCGGATTGAACCGATCGGCAATTGGGACGCTCGTCGAGCGATCCAGTCGATTCACCATGCTCGTTCATCTGCCTCGTGAGAAAGGATATGGCCTGACTCCGCGAACAAAGAACGGACCAGCGCTGGCCGGCTATGGCGCCGTCACCATGACCAACGCACTCAAGAAGACGGTAGAGACGCTGCCTGCGCAGCTCTGCCGATCATTGACATGGGACCGCGGCAAAGAACTGTCAGACCATGCCCGATTCACCGTCGAATCTGGCGTAGATGTCTACTTCGCTGACCCGCACAGTCCCTGGCAGCGCGGCACCAACGAGAACACGAATGGACTCTTGCGCCAGTACTTCCCGAAAGGCACTGATCTGTCGCGATGGAGCGCCCGAGATATCCAAGCTGTTGCCAACGCGCTCAACAGCAGGCCGCGGAAGACGCTCGGCTGGATGACTCCGGCAGAGGTCTTGAACCAGCATCTACTATCTGCCTGAAAACCCGGTGTTGCGACGACCGGTTGAATCCGCCCAGTTCACAGGCCACGACTGGCAGGACTTCCTGCGCGACCACAACCTGGTCAGCAGCATGAGCCGTCGAGGCAACTGCCACGACAACGCCGTGGCCGAGAGCTTCTTCCAACTGCTCAAGCGCGAGCGCGTTCGCCGCCAGACCTACCTGACCCGCGATGACGCAAGAGCGGACGTCTTCAACTACATCGAGATGTTCTACAACCCCAAGCGCCGTCACGGCAGTGCCGGAGATACTTCACCGGCAGAGTTCGAGCGCCGCCATTCCCAACGGCTCAAAGGTGTCTAGGGAATCCGGGGCGATTCAGAAGGTGAGTTTGACCTTGACCTGCGTACGGAACTTTTCGCCACTCAGACGATGAGTCTCGACGCGGTTCGTCCCGGCCGGCCCCTGCCCACGACGCACCAAGCGCCCGCCGATCGGCCTGTCGAAAGCGCGTAGGGGACAATCACGGCTGCCCTGACCCCGGTCAGCCAGGCAGCCCGTCCCGATGGACCGCTGCGCGTCTTTGCATTGATCCCCCTCCCATGTCCGACTCCCCGTACACCACCTTGCCCACGTGGCCGCAGGCCTATCCCGCCAGCGGCGCCAGCGCCACGCTGAAGCTCCTCAACGAGGACTTCGTCGTGACCGAGCTGCCTCAGCAGCTGCCCAGCGGCGAGGGTGAGCACCTCTGGCTGGACGTGGAGAAGAACGGCGCCAACACCGCCTTCGTGGCCCAGCAGCTGGCCCTGGCGGCCGGCGTGGAGGAGCGGGACGTGGGCTTTGCCGGGCTGAAGGACCGCTACGCCATCACGCGCCAGTGGTTCAGCATCTATCTGGCGAACAGCACGACCCGGGGCGAGGTGCCCGACCTGACACAGCTGCAGCATCCGGAGTTCAAGGTGCTGAGCCAGAGCCGGCACCTGAAGAAGCTGCGCCGCGGCGATCTGCTGGGCAATCGCTTTCGCATCGTGCTGCGCGAGGTGCGCGGCGAGCGCGAGGCCATCGAGGCCAATCTGCAGCGCGTGGCGGCCCAGGGCGTGCCCAACTACTTTGGTGCCCAGCGCTTCGGCCACGAGGGCGGCAATGTGGAGCAGGGCCGGGCCATGCTGGCGCGCGAGATCCGCGTGCGCCATCCGAAGAAGAAGGGCATCTACCTCTCGGCGGTGCGCTCCTTCGTGTTCAACGAGGTGCTGGCGCTGCGCATCCAGCAGGGGCTCTGGGGCCAGACCCTGGCCGGCGATGTGATGGACGAGGCGGGCCGCCCCACCGGGCCGCTCTGGGGCCGGGGCCGCGTGAGCACGGCCGAGCAGGCCCAGGCGCTGGAGAACAGCGTGGCCGAGCGCCACGCCGTGCTGTGCGACGGCATGGAGCACGCCGGCCTGAACCAGGAGCGCCGCGCCCTGGTGGCCAGCCCGGCCGACCTGCGCTGGGAATGGCCCGAGGCCGACCAGCTGGTGCTGAGCTTTGCCCTGCCGGCCGGCACCTACGCCACCTCCGTGCTCAAGGAGATCCTGGAGACCACCGAGCCGCCGCGGCTCAGCGAAGGTGAGGGCGAAGGCCAGGGCGAGCCCGCGGCCTTTGAGTGAGGGCAGCCGCGCCGCGGCGCATCTGATCCGCCCGCTTTCCCGGCGATCTGAGTCTGGGCAAGCGGCTCCGGGCGGGGCACAGTGCCCGGACACGGTGAGGCGCGCTCGTCGCCTCGCAGCCCGCGCGTGCGGCGAGCCCTCGCCTTGAAGAAGTAGCTGAAAAAATGGAATGGATCCCTCTCGTCCTGGTCGTGTTCAAGCTGAGCGTGTTTGGCACGGGCATGTTCTTCGCCATCAAGTGGCACTACGACAAAGAGAAGAAGAACAAGAACAAGGACAAGTAGCGCGATCGCTGAGGCGGACCTCGACCTCCGGGGTCTGTCACTCGGGGGGATGGGCAAAGCGCGCGTGGATGCGCCGCGTGCCGCGCCACACGGCCCACAGCACCACGGGGATCAGGGCGCCGGTGGCGATCTCCGGATTCAGCGGCAAGCCGGCGGTCTTCAGGGCCTTGAGGCCGTAGACCAGCAGGCTGACCACGTAGTAGGAGATGGCCGCGATGGACAGGCCCTCCACCGTGGTCTGCAGGTTCAGCTGCAGGGTCTGGCCCCGCGTGAGCTGGCTCAGCAGGCGCTGCTGCTGGGCCTCGGCCGCAATCTCCACCCGGGTGCGCAGCAGGGCGCTGCAGCGCTCGATGCGCTGCGAGAGCGATTCCAGCCGCGCCGCGGTGGACTGCACCGTGGCCATGGCCGGCACCAGGCGGCGCAGGGTGAAGCCGCCCAGGGTTTGGGCGCCCTGCAGCGAGCTTTCGCCCAGTTCCTCCAGGCGCTGCTGCACGATGCCGTAATAGGCCTGGGTGGCCGCAAAGCGGTAGCCGTGCTGGGCCGTCATATGCTCCACCCGCGCGGCCAGGGCGATCAGGGTGTCCAGCTGCTGTTGCTGCTCGCCCTGGGGATCGCGCTGCAGGGCCTCGGTCAGCTGGGCCAGCTCGCGCTCGCAGGCCGAGAGCTCGGGCCCCAGCTGCTTGGCCACCGGCAGGCCCAGCAGGGCCAGGCTGCGGTAGGTCTGGAACTCCAGCAGGCGCTGGGCCGCGCGACCCTGGCGCAGCTCGTGGTGGCTGGCGTCGCTGAGCAGCAGCAGGCGCTCGAAGCCGCTCTCGCGCAGGCACAGATCGCTGTAGATCAGGGAGTGGCCGCTGCTGCCCAGGCGCGAGCCCATCAGCGGCCCGGGGCCCAGCCAGCGTTGCGCCAGGGCCTGGGCCGCCGCGGGCGCGCCCGGCTGCTCGGGGCTGGCCTCCAGTGGCGCGGGCAGGCCCTGCATGACGAGCTGCAGGGCCACCAGGGTCTGGCCCGGGATGGCGGCCACCCAGTCGCACAGGGCCTGGGGCAAGGCGGGCTCGGCCCCATCCGGCTCGCCGGGGGCGGGCAGGGGCAGGGTGAGGGTGTAGCGGGTGTATTCGCTGTGGCGCTCCCAGCGCAGATGCCCCGCCAGATCGGGCAGCACCAGGCGCCGCCGCAGGAACTGCGCGCCGAGGTCGGCCAGGCTCAGGGCCTGGGCCGCCGAGCCCGGCAGGGCCAGCAGATGGGCCAGTTCGTCCTCCAGGCGATGCCGCTCGTGGCGCACGGCCACATAGATCAGCAAGGCCGGCAGGCGGATGCGCGGCGCGGGGCGCGCATGCAGCTCGGCATGGAGGGCGCGGCGTTCGGCCGCATCCGGCGGGGGGCGCAGGGCAGGGCTCATCGGCTCATGATAGGGCCCCGCTCGCGGGGCAGGCCGAAAGCCTCGGGGTGCTGGCGTGCGTACCAGCCCCGCACGCTCTCATGGTCCAGACGCAGAAAAGGCCCCAGGCCGGGCACGGCCAGCAGCAGCAGGCTGCTGGTCACAAAGCCCAGGCACAGCCAGCCGTAGACCTGGTCCACGCTGCCCAGCTTCAGCAAGGCCCCGGCCAGGGCCGGCGCCGCCAGGCCGGCGCCATGGGCCACGCAGAGCTGGGCGGCGCTCATGCGGGCCCTGAAGGCCTCGGGAATCGCCAGCAGGCGATGGCTCTGGCCCACCATCTGCGTGACCGACATGCCCAGGCCGATCAGGCCGCAGGCCCCCGCCAGCCCCGGTGCCCAGGGGCACAGGCCCAGCAGGGCCATGCCCAGCGCGCAGGCCGGCAGGGCCAGGGCGATGGCGCGCGCCCGGCCCACACGAGCGATCAGCCGCCCGGCCAGGCCCAGCACACCCGTGAGCAGGCCCAGGGACAGGGCCGCACTGCAGGCGCCGAACCAGCCGGCCGCCAGACTCAGGGACTGCACACGCAGCGGCAGCAGCAGGCCGATGGCGGGCAGCAGGAAGACCATCATCAGCGCGCCGGCCAGCGTCCACCAGCGATCCAGGGGCACGCCCCATTTGGCGCGCAGGCCCGCGCCCAGGTCCTGCCACCAGCCGCTGGTCGGTGCGGGCCTGGCGGGCGCCGAGGCATCTGTCCCCAGGCGCCAGGCCGCGCCGGCGCTCAGGGCCGCGAGCAGCAGGCCCAGGCCCAGGGCCAGGCGCACCTCCCCCAGAGCCAGGGCCATGCCGGCAAGCCCCGGCCCCAGCAGGCTGCCCAGGGCCTGGGCGGCGCGGCGCAGGCGCAGGGCCTCGGGCAGCTGCGAGGCCGGCACCAGCTCGGCCAGCAGGCTGGTCTGCACCGGCAGCAGCACCGCACTGGCGAGGGCGCCCAGCAGGCCCAGCCCGCACAGCAGCCCCAGCCGGTAATGCCCCAGCTGGGCCAGCAGTGCCAGGGCGGCGGCTTCGGCCAGCAAAGCCAGGGCGGCCAGTCGGACCAGACGCCGCTTGGCGCAGCGGTCGCCCAGGGGCGAGAGCAGGGGCAGGGCCAGCAGGGAGCCCAGGGCGAGCAGCATGGCGTAGCGGCTGAGGTCGCCCGCGCCGCCGCTGCGCCCCACCCACCAGGCCAGGCTCAGCTGGGCGGTGCTGGCGGCCAGCAGGCCGAAGGTCTCGCTGATCAACAGGCGGCGCAGGGGCGCGGGCTGGCGGTGCCAGCTCATGGGCAGGGCAAACATGGTGGAGTTCCCGGTGGCTTGGATGCGGCCGCACTCTAGGCAGGCTGGGGGCGGCGGCACAGCCACAGCGCTGCACGGGCTCAGCGCTACAGACAGGCGGCTGTAGCGCAGCCTGGCCGCCGGTCTGTATCGATGCAGGCGAGCGACTTGCGGTTATCGTGCGCAGCCCAGCACTCACTCGCATCGAGTCCCGCCTTGAGCCTTGCCGACGCTTCACACCGCTACCGCCAGCTGGCCGCCGTGCTGGCGGCCGATCTGCGCGCGGGGCGCTATCCGCCGGGCAGCCGCCTGCCCTCGGTGCGTCAGCTCTGCCGGGAGCAGGGGGCCAGCCTGGCCACTGTCACCCATGCCCTGCAGCTGCTGGAGGACGAGGGCCTGGTGCAGGCGCGGCCGCGCCGGGGATTTTTCGCCCGGGGCCTGGCCTCGGCCTCCCGCGTGGTGCCCGGCGCGGCGCTGGCCCTGGAGGCGCGCCGCCAGCGCCTGATCGACCTGGCCGCCACCCAGCCGGACTGCCTGTCCCTGGGCCATCTGGCGCTCTCGCCGGGCTGGCTGCCGGTGGCCGCACTCAAGCGCCTGATGCTGCGTCGGCTGGGGCAAGACCCGGCCCTGCTGGCCATGGGCACGGTCTTTGGCGGTGAGGCCTTGCGCGAGCAGCTGGCCCGGCAGCTGGCGCGCGCGGGCTGCGGGGTGTCGGCCGAGGACATCGTGGTCTGCCAGGGTGAGGCCGAGGCCTTGCAGCTCTGCCTGCGCTTGCTGGTGCGCCAGGGCGAGCGGATTGCCATCGCCAGCCCGGCGCCGCTGCGCACGCTGGAGCTGCTGATCAGCCTGGGGCTGCAGCCGGTGGAGATTCCGGCCGCGGCCTCCGGTGGTCTCTCGCTGCCGGCCCTGGAGGCAGCCCTGGCCCAGGGCCCGTTGGCCGCCTGCATTGTGGAGTCGCACGGCCACCCGGCCGCGGTGGGCGCGATGAGTGAATCGGCCATGCGGGCCACCACGGCCCTGCTGGCCCGACATCGCCTGCCCCTGATCGAGTGCGACATGCTGGGCGAGCTCACGCGCGCGCCGCAGCGCAAGCCGCCGCTCAAGGCCTTCGACCGCGAGGACTGGGTGCTGTACTACAGCGGCTTCGCCTGCATCACCGGCCTGGGCTGCAATCTGGGCTATGTGGCCAGCGGGCGCTACCGCCTGCAGCTGCGTGCGGCGCGCACGGTGCAGGGCGATCTGTTGCCGCAGCTGACCGAGCAGGTGCTGGGCGAGTTTCTGGGTTCGGAGGCTTATGCGCGCCATCTGCGGCGCCTGCGCGAGCGCCTGGCCGAGCAGGTGAGCCTGCATGCCGAGGCGGTGCGCGCTGCCTTTCCCGAGGGCACGCGGATCTGGACCGGTGAGGGCGGCCACGCGCTGTGGATCGCGCTGCCGCCGGGCCTGGACGCCTGCACCCTGCTGGAGGCGGCGCGGGCCCAGGGCTATACCTTTGTGCCCGGGCCGGTGTTCGGCCTGGGCCGAGAGTTTGACCGTTGCCTGCGGCTCACGGCGGCCCAGCCGCTGGACGCCGTGCGCCGCCGCGGCATCGCCCTGCTGGGGGCGCTGGCGCGGGCCCAGGCCGAAGCCTAGGCCCGCACTCAGGCTCAGTAGCCCAGGGCCAGGCCGCTGTTGCGGCGCGGGTCATTGGCGCCGTAGAAGCGGTTCTTGCCCACGGGCTTGCCGCCCAGGCTGGGCGCGCCGATCAGGATGGCGGCCATGTGGTTGGCGGGCTGGGGCGCGCCCAGCTTGTGGCCCATGGCCTCCAGCATGCGGGCGGTGTCGGGCGAGAGGGCGAAGCGCTCCACATTGGTGGCTTCGGGCAGCCACTGCTGGTGGAAGCGCGGCGCATCCACCGCCTCCTGCACATTCATGCCGTAGTCCACCACGTTCAGGATGGTGTGCAGCACCGCGGTGATGATGCGGCTGCCGCCGGGCGTGCCCACCACCATCACGGGCTGGCCGTCCTTGCTGACGATGGTGGGGCTCATGGACGAGAGCGGGCGCTTGCCCGGGGCGATGGCATTGGCCTCGCCCTGCACCAGGCCGTAGATATTGGGCACGCCGATCTTGACGGTGAAGTCGTCCATCTCGTTGTTGAGCAGCACGCCGGTGTCGGCGGCCGTGACCTTGGCGCCGAACCAGTCGTTCAGCGTGTAGGTCACCGAGACCGCATTGCCCCAGCGGTCGGCAATCGAGTAGTGCGTGGTGTTGCTGCCCTCGTGCGGGGCCACGCCGGGCTTGATGGCCTGGGAGACGCCGGCCTTGTCCGGTGCGATCACGGTGCGGATCTGGGCGGCATAGGCCTTGTCGGTCAGGCGGGCGATGGGGTTCTTGACGAAGTCGGGGTCGCCCAGATAGCTGTTGCGGTCCACATAGGCGTGGCGCATGGCCTCAATCTGGTGGTGCACGGCCTGGGCCGAGCGGAAGCCCCAGTCCTTGAGCGGGTAGCCCTCCAGGATGTTGAGCATCTCGCAGATGATCACGCCGCCGGAACTGGGCGGCGGGGCCGAGACCACGCGGTAGCCGCGGTAATCGCATTCCACCGGCGCCATCTCGCGTGTGCCGTACTGGTCCAGATCGGCCTGGGTGATGATGCCGCCGCCCTGCTGGCTGCTTTTGACCAGAGCCGCGGCCACGCGGCCCTTGTAGAAGCCGGCCGTGCCCTGCTCGCTGATGGCCTTGAGCGTGCGTGCCAGGTCTTTCTGCACCAGGGTGTCGCCCACCTCGAAGGGCGCGCCGTCCTTCTTCAGGAAGATGGCGGCCGAGGCGGGGTCCTTGCGGAAGTCCTCGGTGGCGGTGCGCAGCATGTCGATATCGCCCTGGTCCAGGGCGAAGCCCTTGTCGGCCAGCGCGATGGCCGGGGCCAGCAGGGTGGCGCGCTTCATCGTGCCGTACTTCTCGCGCGCCAGCTCCAGGCCCGAGACGCTGCCCGGCACGCCCACGGCCAGATGGCCGCGGGTGCTCAGGCCCTTGACCACATTGCCCTCCTTGTCGAGGTACATATTGGCGGTGGCGGCCAGGGGCGCCTTCTCCCGGAAGTCCAGAAAGGTCTTGCGGCCATCGGCCAGCTGCACGGTCATGAAGCCGCCGCCGCCCAGATTGCCGGCGGCCGGATAGACCACGGCCAGGGCATAGCCCACGGCCACCGCGGCGTCCACGGCATTGCCGCCGTCCTTGAGCACCTGCACGCCGACCCGGGTGGCCAGATGCTGGGCCGTGACCACCATGCCGTTCTCGGCCGCAGCCGGGGCCACCGAGGCGGCCTGGGCCACGGGCAGGAAGGCGGCCGGGCTGCAGGCCAGCAGCGCCGCGCTCAGCAAGAGAGTGGGGCGCAGGCGCGCGGAACACAGGAACTTCATCGCTTGTCTCCGAGTTGGGCGCGGGTCGCGGGCTGCGAGCCGTCAGCAGGTCGGTCGAGTTTAGGCCGGTGATTCGGGCCATCGCAGCCCGTGCCAGCCCCTAGTCTGTTGTGCGCAGAGCGATCAAGAGCCGGCCTGTAGCGTCCACCAGCGCGGCAGCAGGGCCTGCACCTCGCGCCGCGCATAGCGGTCGTCGATCAGGTGCACCACACCCTGGTCGCTGACCGTGCGGATCACGCGGCCAGCGGCCTGCACCACTTTCTGCAGGCCGGGGTAGAGGTAGGTGTAGTCATAGCCGGCGCCGAAGAGCTGCTGCATGCGCGCGCGGATCTGCTCGTTGACCGGGTTGATCTGGGGCAGGCCCAGGGTGGCGACGAAGGCACCGATCAGGCGCCGGCCCGGCAGGTCGATGCCCTCGGAGAAGGCGCCGCCCAGCACCGCGAAGCCTATGCCCTGGCTGCTGTCCGAGAAGCGGGCCAGGAAGTCGCGCTGCTCGCCCTCGCCCATGCGGCGCGACTGGGCCCAGCAGGGCAGGTCCGGGTGCTCGCGCTGCAGCAGCTCGAAGGCCTGCTGCAGATACTCGTAGCTGCTGAAGAAGGCCAGGTAGTTGCCGGGCTGCCGGGTGTACTGCGCGGCCATCAGGGCCACGATGGGCGCCAGCGAGGCTTGGCGGTCCGCGTAGCGGGTGGAGATGCGGCCGGCGATCTGCACCTGCAGCTGGGCGGCCGCAAAGGGCGAGTCCACCTCCAGGCGCAGGCAGTCCTCGGGCAGGCCCAGCAGATTGGCGTAGTAGTCCATGGGCTGCAGGGTGGCCGAGAACAAGGTGCTGGTGTGCGCCGCCTGCAGCCGCGGCCGCAGGAAGGGGGCGGGCACCAGATTGCGCAGGGTGAGCGTGGACAGGCCCGGCTTCATGCGGCCGCGCGGCTCGGGGCGGGTGGCGTCGACGATGGAGTGGCTGTCGAACAGCTCGGCCAGGCGCACCATGTGCTGGGCCTCGAAGTAGAAGGCCTGCAGGGCCGGGTCCGGCTCCGCGGGGTGCTCGGTGAAGTGCTCGGTGAGTGCGCTGCCGCATTGCTGCAGGGCCTGCAGCAGGGGCTCGGGAAAGGCCTCGAAGACGCGGTAGGGGCGCGCCTGCGCATCGGCCTTGTCCAGCGCACTCCAGGCGCGGCGCAGCTTGTCCAGCGCCTTCTTGACCGGCGCATGGGCGAGGGCGGCGGGGCCGCGGCGCGCGGCCTCCAGGCTCTCGCCCAGCAGCTCGGCCGTGTACATCTTGCGGCCGCGCTCCACCAGATTGTGGGCCTCGTCGACCAGCAGGCCGACGCGCCAGCCATTGGCCTGGCTCAGACCGTGCAGCAGGGCGCTGAGGTCGAAGTAGTAGTTGTAGTCGCCCACCACCACATCGGCCCAGCGCACCAGCTCCTGGCTCAGGTAGTAGGGACAGACCTGGTGCTGGCGCGCGATCTCGCGCACCTGCGCCTGGTTGAGGGCCAGGTCTTGCGCGCAGGCCGCGGCGCGCGCGGCCGGCAGCCGGTCATAGAAGCCGGCCGCCAGCGGGCAGGACTCGCCATGGCAGGCCTTGTCGGGGTGCTCGCAGGCCTTGTCGCGCGCCACCAGCTCCAGCACGCGCAGCGGCCGGGCGGGCAGCCTGGCCAGCGCGTCCAGCGCCAGCTGCCGGCCCGAGGTCTTGGCGGCCAGGAAGAAGAGCTTGTCCAGCGGGCCGCCGGGGGCCGCCTTGAGCAGGGGGAAGAGGGTGCCCAGGGTCTTGCCAATGCCGGTGGGCGCCTGGGCCAGCAGGCAGCGGCCGGCGCGTGCGGTCTTGAACACACCCTCGGCCAGAGCCCGCTGGCCGGCGCGGAACTCGCCGAAGGGAAAGCTCAGGCCGGCCAGCACCGCATCGCGTGCCGCGCGGTGGGCCAGCTGCAGTCCGGCCCAGGCCAGAAAGGCGTGGCAGTGCTGCTCGAAGAAGGCCTGCAGCTGCACGGCGCCCAGGCGCTCGGTGAAGACGGTCTCGCGCTGCTTGCCGATGTCGTAATAGACCAGGGCCAGCTCCAGCTCGTCCAGCGACTCCTGCTGGCACAGCAGCCAGCCATAGATCCTGAGCTGGGCCCAGTGCAGCGCGCGGTGCGAGGCGGGCTGGGATTCGAGGCTGCCCTTGAAGGTCTTGATCTCTTCCAGCCGCCGCTGCTGCGGCCGGTAGCCGTCGGCGCGGCCGCGCACGTGCAGCACGCAGTCGGGGCCCTGGTACTCACCGGCCAGGCTCAGCTCGGTCTGGTAGCCGGCGCCGCGGCCCTGGGCCACGGCGGCATGGCCGGCGATGCCTTCCTGGGCCGTGGGGGCGGGCGTGAAGCGCAGGTCCAGGTCACCGCTCTTGGCCGTGAACTCGCACAGCTCGCGCACGGCCACCGTGTAGGCTGCGGGCATGACGCTCAGGACAGCTGCGCGGGCGGCTGATCCTCATCGGCCAGCGCGCCCAGCGGCGTCTGGGCCGGATCGCGCTCGGCCTGCAGCGGCGTGGCCTTGGCCAGGGCCAGCCAGACCGCGAAGGGCAGCTTGCAGGGCTGGTGGCGCGCGGGGCGCAGCAGCTCGAACTGCCCCTCGTCCAGATCGCCGTGCAGCACCCAGACGCCGAACTGCACCGGGATCTCGTTGGGCTTGGCCACGGCGGCCGGGAACACGTAATAGACCTCGCTGCACAGCCACTGGTAGGCCTGGCGCTTGGCCGCATGGCGCAGGTCCGAGAGCAGGTCGGCGCGGCTGAACTTGATCTCGTGCACCATGGGCTGCAGATAGCTCTCCACCGAGGTATTGCGCACCGAGAACAGATCGGGACGGGCCATGCGCCAGACGCGCTTCACCGCGGCCGGCGGCGGCGCCTCGTCCTGCCACAGGGCGGAGTCTGGCGACGCGGGCGGTGGGGGCGGGGCCTCGGTGGGCTCTTCGTCCTCGACCTGGGCGCGCAGCGAGAGCTCGCGCCAGACGATGCGGCCCATGTCCATCAGATAGGTGGCAAAGCGCTGGGCCAGGCGGTCATGCGCGCTGGCCGAGCGCAGGCCGCGCTGGCGCGATTCGGCCAGCAGCTCGATGCCGGCCTCGGTGAGCTTGAGCGTCTCGCGGCCGGCCTCGTCGGCCTGCTGGCGCAGCAGGCCGGCGGCCAGCAGATCGATCTCGAGTCCATCCTTGCAGGGCCAGCCGGCCGAGCGCCAGATCTGCAGCAGGCGCGCACGATGGAAGCGGGTCAGTTGAGGTGCCGACATGGGAGCGAGCGGATCGAAATGAATACTGATTATAAATACAGTATTTGACGGGTCTGGGCCGGGCCTGTGGCGTCAGCCCCTATCCTGCCGCTTCGATCAGAAGCGCGCCAGCAGCGGCGGCAGCGAGCGCGCCAGCAGGGCCAGGCCCGAGAGGGTCAGCAGGCCCAGCACGATCTGGCGAAAGCGCGCCTCCGAGATGCCGTGATAAAGCCGCGCGCCCAGCAGGGCAGGCAGCAGCATGGCCGCGCCCACGATGGCTAGCTGGGGCAGCATGGCACGGGTGAGCAGGCCCTGGGCCAGATAGAGGGCCATGGTGACGCTCAGGGCCGCGAGATTGAAGTTCTGGATCACGGCGCGCTGCTCGTCCTTGGGCCAGCCGCGCAGGGTGCACCACAGGGTGGGGATGACGCCGGTGAAACCGCCCAGCCCGCCCATCAGCCCGCCGCAGGCGCCGGCCACCGCGTCGGCCAGGCGGCCGCCGTGGCGGATGCGTGGCAGGCACCCCGCCGCCAGCATCAGGGGGCACCAGAGGGCCAGCAGCAGGCCCAGGCCTAGCTGGAACATCGTCAGGTCCAGCTGCGGCAGTAGGGTCACGCCCAGCGGAACGCCTGCGAGCCCGCCAGCCAGAAAGGGCGCCAGGGCCCGCCAGCTGAAACCGCGTCGCACCGTAAGCGCCGCGATGATCTGGCCGCTCAGAGCGCCGAACACCGCCAGCGCGGCGGCCAGGCGGGGATCCAGCGACCAGGCCCAGAAGGACATCGCGGTCATGCCGAAACCGAAGCCCGACAGGCCCTGCACAAAGCCGGCGGCGATGGCGCCGACGGCGACCAGGGCAAGCGTGGAATCCATGGAGAGGCGGCGGGAGTTGAATCAGCTCAAGACCTGACCCCTGCGGGAGCCGGCAGAGCCTCGGTGTGATGGGGCGCCCTGTCGGCGCCATGCGACGCGGCGCTTGGCAAGCGGGCGGAAGCTGGATATGCTGTATGTATATACAGTATTCAATCCACCGAGCGAGGCCCGATCATGCACCACCCGTCCGCCTACCGCCAGACCTATCAACCCGCCCCCGCGCTGCGCCTGCCGCGCTGGCTGCTGAGCGTCTGGTACTGGTTCTGAGGGCCGGGCGCCCCAGGGCGCTCAGAGCAGCTCCAGCACCCGCTCGGGCGGCCGGGCGATCAGGGCGCGGTCACCGCGGACCAGGATGGGGCGCTGCAGCAGACGCGGATGCTGGGCAATCGCCTGCAGCAGGTCGTCCTCGCTCAGCTCGGGGCGTGCCAGATTCAGCTGCGCGTATTCCTCCTCGCCGCTGCGCAGCAGCTCGCGCGCCGGCAGCGCCAGGCGTGCGCACAGGGTCTGCAGCTCGGCCAGGCTGGGCGGCGTCTTCAGATACTCCCGCACCTGAGGGCTCAGGCCGCGCTCCTGCAGCAGGGCCAGGGCCTCGCGCGACTTGGAGCAGCGGGGGTTGTGAAAAAGACAGAATTCCTTATCGCTCATGGCGCTAGGGTAAGCGATAGCGCCAGCGCCGCCGGCCCTCGCTACCCTCGGCCCTTCGTCGGGAGCCTTGAGGAGGCCCTGTGGCCGCAAAACAAGAGAGTGACGCTTATCGGTCCCTGCATGCCGCGTTCCGCTGGCAGGTGCCGGAATACTTCAGCTGGGCCGAGGCCTGCTGCGGGCGCTGGGCCCGCGAGACGCCCGAGGCCACGGCCATCCTGTTCGAGAGCGATAGCGGCTGCCGCGCGCAGTACAGCTATGGCCAGCTGCAGCGCGCGGCCAACCGGCTCTCCAATGCCCTGAGGCGCCTGGGCGTGAAGCGCGGCGACCGGGTGGCCCTGGTGCTGCCCCAGCGCTTCGAGACCGCGGTGGCCCATATCGCGATCAATCAGCTGGGCGGCGTGGCCGTGCCCCTGTCCATGCTCTTCGGCCCTGAGGCTCTTGAGTACCGCCTGCAGGACAGCGGTGCGGTGCTGGCCCTGGTGGAATGCGCGGCCCTGCCGACCCTGCGCAGCGTGCGCCCGCGCTGCCCGGCGCTGCAGCATCTGCTGGTGGTGGGTGAGTGCCCGCCCGGGGCTGACGAGATCGGCTGGATGAACGCCCTGCAGGCCGAAGACGCCCGCTTCACGGCCGAGCGCATGAAGGCCGAGGAGGCCGCGGTGCTGATCTACACCAGCGGCACCACCGGCCCGCCCAAGGGGGCGCTGATTCCGCAGCGGGCCCTGATCGGCAATCTCAGCGGCTTTGTGGCCAGCCAGAACTGGTTTGGCTTCGATCCGGACCATCCCGGCCGCCCCTCGCAAGCCCTGTTCTGGAGCCCGGCCGACTGGGCCTGGACCGGGGGGCTGATGGACGCGCTGCTGCCCACGCTCTTCTTCGGTCGCCCCATCCTGGCCTACCAGGGCCGTTTTGCGCCCGAGAAGGCCTTCGAGCTGATGAGCCGCCACGGGGTCACGCACACCTTTCTCTTCCCCACCGCGCTCAAGGCCATGATGAAGGCGGTGCCGCGGCCGCGTGAGCGCTATGCCGGCCTGCGGCTCGAAGCCATCATGAGCGCGGGCGAGGCGGTGGGCGACGCGGTCTTCGCCTACTGCGAGCATCAGCTGGGCGTCACGGTCAACGAGATGTTCGGCCAGACCGAGATCAACTACGTGGTGGGCAATTGCGCACGCCTGTGGCCGGCACGGCCGGGCAGCATGGGCCGCGCCTACCCCGGCCACCGCGTGGCGGTGATCGACGAAGAGGGCAAGCCCTGTCCCCCGGGCGTGGTGGGCGATGTGGCGGTGCACCGGCGCGATGTGCATGGCGAGCTCGACCCCGTCTTCTTCCTGGGCTACTGGCACAACGAGGACGCCACCCGCGCCAAGTTCAGCGGCGACCCGGCGGACAGCTGGTGCCGCACCGGCGATATGGCGGTGCAGGACGCGGACGGCTATCTCTGGTACCAGGGCCGCAGCGACGATGTGTTCAAGGCCGCGGGCTATCGCATCGGCCCCAGCGAGATCGAGAACTGCCTGGTCAAGCATCCGGCCGTGGCCAATGCGGCCGTGGTGCCCAAGCCCGATGCCGAGCGCGGTGCCCTGGTGAAGGCCTTCATCGTGCTGGCGCCCGGCCAGGCGGGCACGCCGGCCCTGGTGGCTGAGCTGCAGTCGCACGTGAAAGGCCGGCTCGCGCCCTATGAATATCCCAAGGAGATCGAGTTCATCGAGGCCCTGCCCATGACCACCACGGGCAAGCTGCAGCGCCGTGTGCTGCGCGAGCTGGAGCGTGAACGGGCCGGGCAGCGCTAATATCGAGTGGCCAGGGAGCCGCCCGGCCGAACACAAGACGGTGCAAGCAAGCCGGATCGGCCACGCTCGATGCGGAGGCGTGCCATGCGCGTCCTGAAGACTTTGCCTTGGCGCTGCGGCCTGCTGGTCGCCGTGCTGGCCGCTTGCTGCGGTGTGAGCCCGGCGACCGAGCTGCGGCTCTACACCGAGGAATACGCGCCCTACAACTACACGGTCAAGGGCCGGCCCGCGGGCCTGTCGGTGGAGGTGGTGCTGGAGATCCAGCGCCGGCTGGGCACGGCCGTGCCCATCGAGGTCGTGCCCTGGGCGCGCGGCTATCGGGCGGTACAGACCGAGCCTCTGGTGGGTCTCTTCGTCACGGCGCGCACCGCGGAGCGCGAGCCCCTGTTCCAGTGGGTGGGGCCCATCAGCGCCACGCGGGCCCATCTCTATGGCCGGCGCGGCGAGCAGACGGGCATTCGCAGCCTGGAGGATGCGCGCAAGGTGCAGGGCATTCTGGTGCCGCGGGAGTGGTACATCCACCAGGACCTGCGCTCGCGCGGTTTCAGCAATCTGGTGCCGGTCTCGGCGCCGGTGGATGCGATGCGCATGCTGCTCGCCAACCGCAGCGTCGTGATCGCCATGGACGAGAGCACGGTGGCCGAGACCATGCGCCTGGCGGGCATGGTCTCGGACCCGCCCGAGCCCATCGTCAAGATCTCCGAAGCCCTGCTCTACATCGCCTTTTCCCAGGGCACGCCGGCCGGCCTGGTCCAGCTCTGGCAGCAGACCCTGGACGAGATGAAGCGCGATGGCAGCTTTGCCGTCATCCACCAGCGCTGGCTGCCCGGCGTGCCCCTGCCGCCCGGCGGCGGCAAGCCCTGAGGAGATCCCTGTGGCCGCTCAGCGCGGGCTGAGCAGGCGCACGCTCAGGCTGGCGTCGCGCGCGGCTTCCAGCCGGGCCGCATCCGGCCAGGGTTCGTCGCCGCGCAGGGTGGTGCAGCGGCGTCGCTCGGCGGCCGGCACGCTTTTGGCCTGATCGGGGTCGCGCTCGCCGGCCTCCTCGGCCAGGGGCAAGGCCATCAGCTGGCCGGCCTCGCGCCACTGCAGCTCCCAGGCCGGCTGGGCGCTGCAGACGCGCACACCCTCGACCTGCGGGAACATCCAGCGCAGATACCAGGGCAGCATCTCGCTGCGCAGTCGCCGGCCCGTGGCCACGATGCGGCGCACCTCGCCCAGGGTCAGGCGTTCCGCCGGCGTGGTCAGCAGGATGCGGCCCTCCATGGCCACCTGGCCCTTGGGCAGGTTGCTGGCCAGCTCGGCCGTCTTGGCCTGCTCCGGAGGCAGGGTGGGCAGCTGGAACCAGCCCTGCTCGTCACGGGTGATGGCGCGGTAGTCCTCGTCCTGCACCAGGGCCAGCTTGGCCTTGTCCACGGGCTTGCCGTCCTTGCGCGTGAGCTTGAAGCGCAGCGCGAACAGGCCCTGGCCATGGGTCTCGATCTGGCGCAGCACCTCGTTCATGCGGGCATAGGGCATGGCCGCCGGGTCCTTGACCATCTCCACCTGCACGCTCTCGAGCTGCTGCACGGGTTCTTCGGCCGCCTGGGCCGCGGCCAGGGGCAGGGCGCCCAGGGCCAGGAGCAGGCGGGGGAGGGTGCGGAGGGCTTGCTTCATTCGGGGGCTTCTTGAGAAGGGTTGAAGAACGGGGCGGGGCAGCGCTCGGGGCCTAGCGGCTGCATTTGCCGCGGGCCTCGGCCAGCAGCCAGAAGGGGGCGCTGAGCAGACCCATGCCGCCGCCCAGGAATTCGCTCTTGAGGCAGTCGCCATGCGCGCTGCCTTTCATGCCGCGTTCCAGGCGCTGCTGCGAGTTCTCGGCCAGGGCTTGTGGCGGACCCGTCGGCGTTTCGAGGGCAGACTGGCGCAGGGCGCGGCGCGTGGCCTCGCTGTCCAGCAGGCGGGGCAGGGGGGCGCTGGCGGGCGGCTCGGCCTGCGGTGGCGTGGCCTCGGCCAGCACCGGTGCGGCCTGGGCCGTGGGGGCGGCGGGCTTGGGGCTGGGGCTGAGGCTGGGGCGTGCTGCCGGGCCCGCGGCCCGCGAAGGCGCCGCGGCGGGGCGCTGCGCGCGTGGCTCGCTCACTGCGGGCAAGGGCAGCAGGCGCAGCGGAATGCTCAGGCGCTGTGTCTGCGCATCCGGCGCCGCGCGGGTGGGCGCCGAGAGACCGCCGCCAGCGCGCTGCAGCAGGCTCAGCAAGGCCAGGTGCAGGCCCAGCACCATCAGCATCAGCAGGAGGCGGCGGCTGACCCTGGGGCCCGATCTCCGCATCAGGCCTCCTCGGCGCCGCCGGGCGATTCGGGCCCGGGCTCGTAGCCCAGCAGATCGCTGGGCTGGCAGTCCAGCACCTCGCAGATGCGGGCCAGGGTGTCGAAACGCACGCCGCGCACCTTGCCGGACTTGAGCAGGGAGAGATTGGCCTCGGTGATGCCGATGCGCTCGGCCAGCTCGCGCGAGCGCATCTTGCGCTTGGCCAGCATCAGGTCCAGGGTGACGACGATGGGCATGCGGGGCCGGCCCTCAGACGAAGGCGGCGTTCTCGTCCGCCACTCGGGCCGCCTCGCGCATCACCCGCGACAGGGCCAGCATCACCAGGCCGGTCAGCAGGCACAGCAGGTGGTAGGTGCTCAGGCCCAGCACCAGCTGGCGCTGGCCGGCGGGATTGCCCAGGGTCAGGGCCAGGCGCACCAGGGTGTCGCTCAGGGGCAGCAGGGCCATCAGCATCAGCAGGGCCCAGCCCAGGCGGCCCAGATGGCGGGCCGGTCGCAGGCTCAGCAGCTCGCCGCGGCCGAAGCAGCCGAAGAGCTGCCAGACCTGCCACAGCGCCCACAAGCTCATGGCGCTGGCGGGCAGGCCGGCCAGCAAGCCGCCCAGCCGGGCCATGGGGTCCAGCTGCACCGTGCCCAGCGCCCAGTCGCGCCGGGCCACCTCGGCCACCCAGTCGGGCTGGGCCCAGAACAGGGGCGGCACGGTCAACACCAGCACGGCCATCAGGGCGCTGATCAGGCGCACCCAGCGGGCGAGTCGGGCCAGACGCGCCCGGGCGTCTTGTGCTTCTTGGTGTTGTCGCATGAAAATTACTGTAAAACAATAAAAAATCGTTGTAAACCGGCAAGCGCACGGAGGCCCGGCCAAGTCGGCCCGCATGCGGCACACTGCCGGGCTTGTTTGACTCTGCCGGCGCCGCGCCGTCTCCCGCCATGGAATACACCCGCCTGGGACGCTCGTCCCTGAATGTCAGCCGCATCTGCCTGGGCACCATGACCTTCGGCGAGCAGGTGGACGAGGCCGGCAGCCAGGCCATCCTGGACCATGCGGTGGCCCGCGGCATCAACTTCATCGACACCGCCGAGATGTATCCGGTGCCGGCCCGTGCCGAGACCTTCAACGACACCGAGCGCCTGATCGGCCGCTGGCTCAAGGCCAGGCCGGGCCTGCGCGAGCGCCTGGTGATCGCCACCAAGGTCAGCGGCCCCTCGCGCGGCTATGACTGGATACGCCAGGGTTCCCTGGATCTGCGCGCCGCCGACATCGTGGCTGCCTGCGAGGACAGCCTGCGCCGCCTGCAGATCGAGACCATCGACCTCTACCAGATCCACTGGCCGCTGCGCCATGTGCCCATGTTCGGCGGCCTCTACTACGAACCGGCGCGCAAGCGCCCGGTGGCGGCGGTGAGCGAGCAGCTGGAGGCCCTGGACCGCCTGGTGCGCGCCGGCAAGGTGCGCGAGATCGGCCTGTCCAACGAGACGGCCTATGGCGTGTGCGAGTTCGTGCACCAGGCCGAGCGCCTGGGCCTGCCGCGCATCGCCAGCGTGCAGAACCCCTATGCCCTGGTGAACCGGGTGCTGGAGAACGGGCTGGACGAGGCCCTGGATCTGCACGAGGTGGGGCTGCTGGCCTACTCGCCCCTGGGCTTTGGCAGCTTGACGGGCAAGTACGACGCCCAGGGCCTGGACGACCCGGCCCGGCCCGGCCGCCTGGCCCTGTTCGAGGGCATGAAGAAGCAGCGCTGGGCCCGGCCCGAGACCCTGGCCGCCGCACGGCGCTACAACGCCCTGGCCCGTGAGCACGGACTGTCCCCCGCCACCCTGGCCCTGGCCTGGTGCTACAGCCGCTGGCAGACGGCCAGCACCATCATCGGCGTGACCAGCATCGAGCAGCTGGACCAGAACATCGACGCCTGGGGCACGCCGCTGTCGGCCGAGCTGCTGGCCGAGATCGACCGCATCCGCTGGGAAATCCGGGATCCGGCGCAGTGATGCCGCGGGGAGACGGCGGCGGCCCTTGCAATCGGCGCCGCCGCCCCCTGATGAGTTGCGAAGACTCCGGAGAGACCGCCCATGCACATCGCCTGCCCCCATTGCCTGGCCACCAACCGCGTGCCGGAAGACCGCCTGCGGGAGCAGCCGGTCTGCGGCCGCTGTGGCCGTGAGCTGATGCCGGCCGCCCCGGTGGCGCTCAGCGACGCCAGTTTCGACAGCTATATCGGCCGCACCGAGCTGCCGGTGCTGGTGGATTTCTGGGCCGACTGGTGCGGCCCCTGCAAGATGATGGCGCCGCAGTTCGCCCAGGCCGCGGCCCAGCAGCCCCTGATCCGCTTCGCCAAGCTGGACACCGAGGCGAACCCGCGCAGCGCTGCGGCCCACCAGATCCGCAGCATTCCCACCCTGATCCTCTTTCTGGACGGGCGCGAGATTGCGCGCCTGTCCGGGGCCATGAGCAGTGCCGAGCTGCAGCGCTGGCTGCAGGCCCAGCTGCAGCAGCACGCCGGACCCTGAGCCCCGGCCCGCGCTGCAGCCGGGCGGCGCTGCTTTTACAATGTGAGCCGTGATCCGCTGGCTTCGCCTCCTCCTGCTTGCCCTGCTCATTCCCGCCTACGGCCTGGCCGCGGCGGGCTGGGGGGCGGCTGCGGGCGCGCCGGCCGCCGAGACCGCGACTGCCCTGGCGGCCCAGGCCGCCGAGGTCACGCCCGCCGAGCCTGCGGAAGACGGCGCCGAAGCGCGCCTGCTGCTGGCTGAGCTGGCCGACACCTCGGACGATATGCCCGACCACTGCGCCAGCAGTGCCGCGGGCCTGGCCCTGAATGCCGCGGCGCACAGCCCGCCGCGCGCCGGCTCCCACGCCGCCCCCGAGGCGCTGCTCAGGCGCCTGCTGCGGCCGCCCATGGCCCAGGCCTGAGCCGCGCGGTCCGAGCGGACCGCACACAGCTCTTCGCCTTTTCCTTGCGGCCGCATGCCGCGGCCTCGTCCCATCCGCCATCCGCCATCCGCCCCGTTGCGGGGCTCACTGATCACATCCACACCATGAACACTCACGACACCGCTATGGGCGCCCTGAGCTACGGAACGACCGTGCTGCCCTCGGCGCAAGAGCGCAACCGCGTGCTGCGCAATACCTACTGGCTGCTGGCCCTGTCCATGCTGCCCACCGTGGCCGGCGCCTGGCTGGGCCTGGCCACCGGCCTCTCGCGCGCCATGTCGCCGGGCATCGGCCTGGTGGTCTTTCTGGCCGGCAGCTTCGGCTTCATGTTCCTGATCGAGAAGACCAAGAACTCGGCTGCCGGCGTGCCGGCCCTGCTGGGCTTCACCTTCTTCATGGGCCTGATGCTCTCGCGCCTGCTGGCCGTGGTGCTGGGCACGGCCAATGGCGCCGGCCTGATCATGACCGCCTTCAGCGGCACGGCCCTGATCTTCCTGGGCATGGCCACGCTCAGCAGCGTGATCAAGCGCGACCTCAGCGCCATGGGCAAGTGGCTCTTCATCGGCGCCATCATGCTGATGGTGGCGGGCATCGCCAATATCTTCCTGAAGTCGGGCGCCCTGATGCTCACCCTGGCGGTGCTGGCCATCGGCATCTTCTCGGCCTTCATCCTCTACGACCTCAAGCGCGTGCGCGACGGCCTGGAGACCAACTACATCAGCGCCACCCTGGGCGTGTACCTGAGCCTGTACAACGTCTTCCAGTCCCTGCTGGCCCTGCTGGGACTGGGCGGTGGCAGCAGCGAGGACTGAGGGTCGCCGGGCAGGCCCTGTGCTACTGGCCCTGGCCTTGGTGCTGGCGGCCTGCAGCGAGGGCTACCCCGGTGACGATGCGCCCCTGCTCAGCCCCTTCGAGATGAGCAATGCCCAGCGCCTGGCCGCGCTCAACGAGATCGGTCAGGCCGGTGCCTCGGGCGCCGCACGCCGCGGCGGGGAACGCTGGCACTACCGCCTGCAGCCCGGCTGCCGCCTGGAGCTGGAGCAGCGCCCGCGCGGCGAGCCGGCCCTGCGGCGCCAGCACGCCCTGCAGCGCGCCATGGACGTGCGCCTGCGCCACGATGCCGAACGCGGTCTCTACGAGCTGCAGCTGATGAGCGAGGTGGGGCCCACGGCCGAGCGCCTGGGCCTGCTGCTGCGCAGCCCGGCCTGGACCGATGCCAGCCGCGCCGAGCTGCTGCTGCAGCTGCTGATCCGCGACTGCACGGCCGCCGCTCAGAGCGCGGGCAGGGCCGCACCGCTGTAGCACACACGCTGGCGCCCCTGGCGCTTGGCTTGGTACATGGCCCGGTCGGCCTGGGCCAGCAGGGCGTCGGCCTGGTGCCCGTCCTGCGGGTACAGGGCCACGCCCATGCTGGCCGAGACCTGGGCGCTCTGGCCGTCCAGCAGCACCGGCCGGCTCAGGGCGGTGCTGACCCGGGACAGCACCGCTTCCAGCTCGGCCGGCTCGCCCGGCGCCGGCAGCAGCAGCACGAACTCGTCCCCGCCCAGGCGCGCCACCGTGTCCTGGGCGCGCACGCAGGCCTGCAGGCGCTGCGCCATCTCGCACAGCAGGCGGTCGCCGGCCGCATGACCGAGGCGGTCGTTCACCGCCTTGAAGCCGTCCAGGTCCAGATAGCAGACGGCCAGGCTCTCGCGCGAGCGCTCGGCCCGGCTCAGGGCCTGCAGCAGGCGGTCGTCCAGCAGCAGGCGGTTGGGCAGGCCGGTCAGCGGGTCATGCTGGGCGCTGTGGGCGGCACGCAGCTCCGAGTCCTTGAGCAGGGTGATGTCGGCCAGCAGCCAGAGCGCCTCTTGCGGCTGGCCCGGCATCAGCGTGCCGTGCATATCGATCCACAGGGGCTGGCCGTCGCGGCGCCGGGCGCGCAGCTGGCTGCGATAGCGCCCGCCTGCCTGGAGCACGGGCAGGGCCTCGTCCAGCACCCGCTGGAAGCTGGCCTCGTCGGGGTGCAGGGTGCGCAGCGACTGACCTTCCAGCACCTCCTCGCCGCAAGCCAGGATGCGGCGCATGGCGGCATTGGTCCAGACGATCTGCTGCTCGCGCGTGATCAGGATGCCGATCAGCTCGTTGTCCAGCATGGCCTGCTGGCGCTGCAGGGCCTGCTGCAGTTCGGCACTGGCGCGCTTGTACTCGCTGATGTCACGGGCGGCGCAGAACACCAGGTCGGCCCCGTCCAGCCGCACCCGCGCACACTGCAGCTCCACATCGTGCAGGCTGCCATCGGCATGGCGGTGCCGCGCCTCGAAGCGGCGCCGGCTGCCCACCTCGAAGTCGGCCAGCCAGCGTTGCAACGAGGCCTCGCTGACATTGGGGTTCCATTCGCTCACATGCCGGCCCATCAGTTTCTCGGGCGTGCAGCCCAGCATCTCGGCAAAGGAGTCGCTGAGCTCCACCACACGGCCCTGTGCGTCCAGCACATGGATGCCGTCGCTGGCCGTGTGCAGCAGGGCGTGCACGCGCTGGGCCGCGCTGGCCTGGCGGCGCCAGGCGGTGTAGAGCAGGGCCGATGCCACGGCCACCAGCAGCAGGATCAGCACGCCCAGGCCCAGCAGCTGCATGCTCTGGGTGTACCAGGGGGCCAGGAACTCGGGCATGCCCAGGCCCACCACCACCACCAGGGGGTAGCCGCGCACGCGGTAGTAGGTGTTGCTGCGCTCCACCTGGTCGAGCAGGGTGCGGGCGATATAGCTGCCACGCTGGGCGCCGCCGGCCAACTGGGCGCGCAGCTCGGCGGAGACCTTGTCGTCGCCTATGGGCAGGGGCCGGCTGCCATCGCCCGCCGCATGCCGGGCCACCAGGCGCAGATCGGCGGTGCGCAAGGTCGCCGCCCCCTGCTCGCCCACGTTGACGGCGTCCAGCAGGCGTTGCAGGTGCGCCGTGGGCACCAGGGCATAGACCATGCCGGCGAAGTGGCCGTCGGGCGTTTCCACCCGCCGTGCCAGGCTCAGCGACCACTGCTGGCTGATGCGGGCCTGCAGCGGGCCGGTCAGCAGGAGGCCGCTGTGGGCCTCGTCGCGGGCACTGCGAAAGGCTTCGCGGTCGGCCACGCTGACCGGCTCGCCTGCGGGCAGATCGGGGCCGGCGATCACCTGGCCCCGGGCATCGGCCAGGCGCAGGGCCTGGATCTGCCCGACCAGGGCCTGCTGCTGGGTCAGCAGCTCCTGCAGGGCCTCGCGCGAGAGGGCTTGCGGGCCCCCGGCGCGGCGCAGGGTCTGGGCCACCTGGCGCAGCACGATGTCCACCTGGTCGATCTCGGCGGCGATGGTGCCCTGCAGGCTCTCGGCCAGGTTCAGGGTGGCGATCTGGGCGCGCTCGCGGAAGGCCTCACGGCTGGCCCGCAGGGACAGCAGGGCACTGGCCGCCAGCAGCAGGGCCAGGATCAGATTGCCGGCCAGCAGCCAGCCCAGCACCTGCCGGCGCAGCCTCTGTTGCGAGGCCTGGGAGTAGAGCGTGCGCATCGAAAAAGACCAGAACCTTGAGATCCCCGGCGCTATGCGCGTCTCGGTGCGGGATGCACACCCTGGGTGGCCCGAATTCTCGCCAGCGAGCTTGGAGCGGCGCTTGACGGCCGTCAAGTGCGCCACCGTGCCGGCCCCCGCGGCTGGGGGAGAATGGGCCCATGTCCAAGAAGCATGTCAGCGAAACCCCCGCCACCCAGATGCTGCGCCGGCATGGCGTCGAGTTCGGCGAGCATGTCTACGACTATGTGGAGCATGGCGGCACGGCCGAGAGCTCGCGCCAGCTGGGCGTGGCCGAGCATGAGGTGGTCAAGACCCTGGTGATGCAGGATGAGAAGGCTCAGCCCCTGATCGTGCTGATGCATGGCGACTGCCAGGTCAGCCTCAAGGAGCTGGCGCGCCAGATCCCCTGCAAGAAGGTGGAGCCCTGCAAGCCCGAGGTGGCCCAGCGCCACAGCGGCTATATGGTGGGCGGCACCTCGCCCTTCGGCACCCGCAAGGACATGCCGGTCTTCGTGGAGCGCAGCATCCTGGCGCTGCCGCGCATCCTGATCAATGGCGGGCGACGCGGCTATCTGGTCAGCCTGGCGCCGCACTGGCTGCCTGAGCTGCTGGAGGCCCGCGGCGTGGACTGCGCCTTGCGCGAGGCCTGAGCCGCGCCGGTCCGATGTGCTTGATCCGCGGGTGGGCCCCGAGCCGGGCCGCCCGCCAATGCCGCCACAATAGCGCCCCATGCAAGACACCCTCTATCCGCTGCTGGCCATCCTGGCCGGCTACCTGATCGGTTCCCTGTCCTTCGCGGTCATCGTCAGCCGCCTGATGGGTCTGTCGGACCCGCGCAGCTATGGCTCGGGCAATCCCGGCGCCACCAATGTGCTGCGCTCGGGCAACAAGGCCGCCGCCATCCTGACCCTGGTCTTCGACGCGCTCAAGGGCTATGTGCCGGTGCTGCTGGTCCTGCTCTTCGGCCCCGACATCGGCCTGGGCGAGGGCACGGCGGCCCTGGTGGGCCTGGCCGCCTTCCTCGGCCACCTCTTCCCGGTCTGGCTCGGCTTCAAGGGCGGCAAGGGCGTCGCCACCTATGTCGGCGTGCTGCTCGGCCGTGAATCCGCTGCTGGGCGCGGCCACCCTGGCCACCTGGCTGATCGTGGCCTACTTCACCCGCTATTCCTCCCTGGCCGCCCTCGTGGCCTCGGTCTTCGCCCCCTTCTACCAGATGCTGATCTGGGGCATGGGCCCGGTGGTGCTGACCGCCGGCCTGATGGGCCTGCTGCTGATCTGGCGCCACGAGGCCAATATCCGCAAGCTGCTCAACGGCACCGAAAGCCGCATCGGGCAAAAGGCCGCCGGCGCCCAGGCCGCGGTCGCCAAGCCCGCCCGCAAGTCTTCCCATAAACACCACAAGGATCACTGAATCATGAGTCTGCAACGCTTCGACGTCGGCGCCCGCCTGTCCGAGATGGCCGTGTACAACGGCGTGGCCTATCTGGCCGGCCAGGTGCCGGAAGACGCCAGCCAGGACATCACCGGCCAGACGGCCCAGGTGCTGGCCGCCATCGACCGCCTGCTGGCCCGCGCCGGCACCGACAAGAGCAAGATCCTGATGGCCCAGATCTTCATCAAGGACCTGGCCGAGTTCCCGGGCCTGAACGCCGCCTGGGACGCCTGGGTGCCGGCTGGCCACACCCCGCCGCGCGCCACCGTGCAGGCCCACCTCGCCAAGCCGGAGTGGAAGGTCGAGATCGTCGTCACGGCGGCGGTCTGAGCCTGGGCGCGCCGCCCCGGCGCGCTTTGACCGGGATCAAGTCCCGGTGACGGCTCCGCCCCTAGCATGGGGCGGATGCCGATCGAGCTTTTCAAGCGGGGCACGCACCGCTGCCTGATGTTCGCCGACTTCCACGAGGAGGATGGCGAGGCCGTGCAGTCCAACCAGTTCCTGCTGCTGCACGGGCAGGCGGGGGCCATCCTGGACCCCGGCGGCAATGTGGCCTACAACCCGCTCTACCTGGGCCTGACGCAGGAGCTGCCCCTGAACCGGCTCTCGGCCATTCTGGCCTCGCATGCCGACCCCGACATCATTGCCTCGCTGGACCGCTGGATGACGGCGACCCAGGCGCCGGTCTATATCTCGCGGGTTTGGGAGCGCTTCGTGCCCCACTTCTGCAAGCCCGGCAAGACCCAGGGCCGCATCATCGGCCTGCCGGATGCCGGCGCACGCCTGCGCCTGGGGCAGGGCGAGGACAGCTTCGAACTGCTGGCCCTGCCGGCGCATTTCCTGCATGCCGAGGGCAACTTCCAGTTCTACGACCCGCTCAGCCGCATCCTCTTCTCCGGCGATCTGGGTGCCTCCCTGGGCGTGCAGCCCGGGCGCATCATCGAGCGCCTGGACGCCGCCCATGTGGGCCGCATGGAGGGCTTTCACCGCCGCTATATGGTCAGCAACAAGGTCATGCGCCTGTGGGCGGCCATGGTGCGAGAGCTGGACATCGCGATGATCGTGCCCCAGCACGGCGCGCCCATGGCCGGCGCCGCGGTGGGTGAATTCATCCGCTGGGCCGAGGAACTGGCCTGCGGCATCGACCTGATGGGGCCGGCCCAGTACCGCGTGCCGGCCTGAAGCGAGCCGCCAGGGCTTAGCATCGGCGCATGAGCCGAGTGCGATGGAAGGAGCTGGCCGTGCTGGCCGGCCTGGTGGGATTGTTCTGGGGCGGGGCCCAGTGGGCCGGCGGCCGCGAGGCGCAGCGCCAGGGCGAGGCTCTGCGCGAGCTGGCCCGGCCGGGGGACATCCTGATGCTGTCCTCCACCACCTGCGTGTTCTGCAAGCGCGCCAGCGCCTGGCTGCAGGAGCAGCAGGTGCCGCACCGTGAGTGCTACATCGAGCGCGACGCGGCCTGCCTGGCCGAGTACCAGGCCCGCGGCGCCCGCGGCACGCCCACCTTCGTGGTACGGGGCCAGACCGTGCTGGGCTTCGACCCCCAGCGCCTGCGTGCGATCTTGCGACCGCCGGCTTGAGCGGCTCACTCTCATGATGCGAGAATGCGAAGTAATCGCATTTGCATCTCGAGAGGCGGAGCCCCATGAAACCTGTACTCCTGTCCCTGGGCCTGGCCCTGGCGCCCCTGGCCGTGCTGGCCCAGCCGGCCACGCCGGCGGTGGCCGCGGCCGCGCAGTCGGCCACCCCGGCCGCGGTGGCCCAGCACTATGCCGCCCTGGTGCATGCGGGCTATGCCGACACCCTGGCCAGCGCGCGGCTGCTGCAGCAGCACATCCAGGCCCTGGTGGCCCAGCCCTCGGCCGAGCACCTGACGGCGGCGCGCCAGGCCTGGCTGGCGGCGCGCGAGTTCTACGGCCAGACCGAGGCCTTCCGCTTCTACGGTGGCCCCATCGACGATGACAAGGGCCCCGAGGGCCGGCTCAATGCCTGGCCCATGGACGAGAGCTATGTGGACCGCGTGAGCGGCAAGCAGGCCAGCGGCCTGATCAACAAGCGCGGCTTCAAGATCAGTAAGGCCAGCCTCGCGGCGCAGAACGAGCGTGGCGGCGAGGAGAACGTGGCCACCGGCTGGCATGCCATCGAGTTCCTGCTCTGGGGGCAAGACCTGTCCCCCACCGGCCCGGGTGATCGCAGCTTCGAGGACTATGTGGACGGCAAGGCGCCCAATGCCGACCGCCGCCGCCAGTACCTCAGCGTGGTGACCGAGCTGCTGATCGATGACCTCGGCTTCCTGGTCAAGGCCTGGGCGCCCGGCGTCAAGACCAATTACCGCGCCCGCTTCGAGCGAGGCGGCCAGGAATCGCTGCGCAAGATGCTGGTGGGCCTGGGCTCGCTCTCGCGCGGTGAGCTGGCCGGCGAGCGCCTGGAGGTGGCCCTGGCCAGCCAGGACCAGGAGGACGAGCATTCCTGCTTCTCCGACAACACCCACCGCGATGCGGTCAACAACGCCCTGGGCATCCAGAACGTCTGGCTGGGGCGCTACCAGCGTGCCGACGGCAGCCAGCTGCAGGGCCCGGCCCTGCGCGATCTGGTGGCGGCCCAGGACGCGGCCCTGGCCGAGCGCCTGAGCGTGCAGATCGCCACCTCGGTGGCGGCGGCGGAGAAGATCCAGGCACCGTTTGACCAGGAGATCCTGGGCGCCAAGGACGCGCCGGGCCGCCTGCGCATCCAGGCCACCATCGACAGCCTGACGGCCCAGAGCAAGCTGCTGGTCGAGGCGGCTGGCGCCATCGGCATTCGCAAGCTGACCCTGGTCCAGCCGTGAGCCTGCAGACCTGGAGCTTTGCCGCCGGGGCGGGCCTGCTGGCCCTGCTGGGCGGTGCGGTGGTGGCCAAGGCGCCGCCGGCCGAGGAACTCACGGGCGGCGCCACCACGGTCTATGCCGATGGGCGCAATGCCTTCTCCTTTCCCGCGGCCAATCTGGACGATGCCGAGCGCACCCGCTTTGCCATCGGCAACAGCTTTTTTCGCCGCAACTGGGTGGAAGCTCCGGCTTCCACCACGGCCCGCGACGGCCTGGGCCCGCACTTCATCGCCCGCAGCTGCGGCGGCTGCCATGTGCAGGACGGGCGCGGCGCGCCACCGGAGTTCCGGCGCGGTCTGCATGAGCCGCCGGTGGCCCTGCTGATGCGGCTCTCGGTGCCGGGCCAGGACGCGCATGGCGGCCCCCAGCCCGAGCCGGTCTATGGCGATCAGTTCAACAACGCCGCGGTCTCGGGCGTGCGGCCCGAGGGTCAGGTCGTGCTGCGCTACGAGACCCTGCGCGGCCGCTTCAAGGACGGCACGCCCTATAGCCTGCTTAAACCCCACTACGGCTTCAAGGACCTGGGCTACGGACCCCTGGCCGCCGAGCTGATGATCAGCCCGCGCATCGCGCCCCAGCTGATCGGCGTGGGTCTGCTGGAGGCGATTCCCGAGGCCGAGATCCTGCGCAATGCCGCGGAGCAGGCGGCGGCGCCGGGGCCGATCAAGGGCCAGGTCAACCGGGTCTGGGACGCCTTTGCCGGCACCGAGATGCTGGGCCGCTTCGGCTGGAAGGCCAATGTGGCCACAGTGGCCCACCAGACGGCCGCTGCCTTTCTGGGCGATATGGGCATCACCTCCACACCGTTCCCTCGCGAGGCCTGCACGCCGCAGCAGACCGACTGCCTGGCCGCCCCGCGCGGCGCCAAGGGCCAGGGCGTGGAGATCGATGACAAGACCCTGGCCGATGTGATCTTCTACCAGGCCGTGCTGGCGCCGCCGGCCCGCCGCGGCGTGGACGATCAGCAGGTGCGCCGCGGCCAGGCCCTGTTCGCCCAGGCCCAGTGCGCCAGCTGCCATCGGCCCCGCTACACCACGGCGGCCGGTCCCTTCCCCAGCCTCAGCAGCCCGGCGCTGCAAGGCCAGACCATCTGGCCCTACACCGATCTGCTGCTGCACGATATGGGCGAGGGCCTGGCCGACGGCCGGCCCGACTACCGCGCCAGCGGCCGCCAGTGGAAGACGCCGCCGCTGTGGGGCATAGGCCTGATCAAGGATGTGAACGGCCACCAGCGCCTGCTGCATGACGGCCGCGCCCGCGGCGTGCTGGAGGCCGTGCTCTGGCATGGCGGCGAGGCCGAGGCGGCGCGCCAGCAGGTGCTGGGCATGAGCCGGGCCGAGCGCGAGGCCCTGGTGAAATTTGTGGAGTCGCTCTGATGCCAGTGAATCGCCGTGTTGTCCTGCTGGCCGGCGGCCTGGCCGCCCATGGCGCCCTGCGTGCCCAGGCGGACTGGACGCGTGAGGCCGTGCCCGCCTACACCCCGCTGCACCTGGCCCTGGGCCTGCACCGGGCCTGGACCCTGCCGCGGGCCGAGGCCTTTCTGAGCCGGGCCCAGCGCCTTGCCGGGCAGCTGGACCGTCCCGCCTGGGGCGAGGCCATGCTGGCCTGGGAGCGCCTGGCCACGCCGGCCCTGGGCCCCCTGCTCACGCGGCGCTCGCTGCGCCAGATCGACTTCGCCCCCAGCCGCCCGGCCCTGATCGCCCGTGCCCTGCTGGCCGCGCCGCGCGATGTGGCGGCGCTGGAGCGGGTGGGCTCGCCCGCGAAGGGCCTGCCGGCCCTGGAGCTGCTGCTGTGGCAGGCGCGCCCGCTGAACGAGGCCGAGCGGCACTACGCCGGCCTGTTGGCCGAGGACCTGGTGCGCGAGGCCCAGGCCTTGCACGCGGGCTTCGCCGAGCTGGCCGCGCGCGAGCCGGCGGACTGGAGCGAGGAAGACGCGCTGGCGGCCACCGCCGAGCTGCTCAACCAATGGGTGGGCGGCCTGGAGCGCCTGCGCTGGGCGCAGATGGAAAAGCCGCTGCGCGCCGGCGGCGGCCGCGAGGGCCTGCCCCGCGCCCGCAGCGGCCTCACCGCGGCGGCTTGGGCGGCCCAGTGGCAGAGCCTGCGCGGCCTGGCGGTCTTTGAAGGCCGGCGCGCGCCCGAACCCGGCCAGGGCCTGGTGCCGCTGGAGAGCTATCTGCGCGGCCGCGGTCGCAATGCCGAGGCCGATGCCCTGCGCCGCGCGGTGCTGCTGGCCGATGCGCGCCTGCAGGGCCTGAGCCCCGCCAAGCCGCAGCCGGTGCTGGCTGCTGCCAAGCAGCTGGAAGCGCTCAAGCGCCTGGTGCAGGACCAGGTGGCGCCGGCCCTGGATCTGGCCCTGGGCTTCTCGGATGCCGACGGTGACTGAGCTGCGGCGCCGGCAGATCCTGGGCCTGGCTGCCGCAGGCCTGGCCGCACCGGCCTGGGCCGCACGCCGCGATACACCGGTGGAGCTGGCCGCGGCCTGGCGCGACGAGACGCCCGGCTACCGCGTGGGCCGCCTGGCCCTGGCCGGCGAGGCCCTGGTGCTGTGCGCCAGCGTGGAGGTGCCCACCCGCGCGCATGGCCTGCTGGCCGAGCCCGGCGGGGCGCTGCTGGCGGTGGCGCGCCGGCCGGGCGACTGGCTGCTGCGCTTCACGCGCGAGGGCCGGGCTCTGCAGTGGCAGTGGATCGAGCCTGACCGCGCCTTCACCGGCCATCTGGCCCTGAGCGCCGATGGCCGGCGCCTCTTCAGCGGCGAGACCGATCTGGACAGCGGTGCCGGCCTGATCGGCGTGCGCGATGCCCGCAGCCTGGAGAAGCTGGCCGAGTGGCCCAGCCATGGCCTGGATGTGCATGAGCTGCTGCCGCGCGGCGAGGGCGAACTCTGGGTGGCCAATGGCGGCATCCGCACCCAGGCCGAGACCGGGCGGCTCAAGCTCGATCTGCCGGCCATGGATTCCTCCCTGGTCTGTCTGGATGCCGGCACGGGCGCCTTGCGCGGCCAGTGGCGTGTGCCCGACACGCGGCTTTCGCTGCGCCACCTGGTCTGGCGCCCCGACGGGCGCCTGGGCATTGCCATCCAGGCCGAGCATGCGCAGGCGGCCGAGCGCCTGGCGGCACCCATCCTGGCTGTCTTCGATGGTCAGGCCCTGCATTTGGCCCAGGGCCAGCCCAGCCTGGCTGGCTATGGCGGCGATATCGCGGCCAGTGCCGAGGGCTTTGCCATCGGCTGCCCGCGCAGCGGCGGCGTGGCGCGCTTCGATGCCCAGGGCCGCTGGCAAGGTCTGACCCCCTTGCCGGAGGCCTGCGCCCTGGCCGAGGGCCGCCACCCGCAGGAGGGCCTGTGGGCCGGCGGCCGCGGCCAGGTGCTGCAGCTGCCCGCGGGGCGGGGCAAGCGCCTGGCCCGCGAGATCGAGCTGGACAACCACTGGATCCGACTCTAGCCGTGGCATGCTGCAGCGCTCAGCACCGCCTCACGCCATGAGTCCGCGCACGCAGAACATCTACGACGATCCCCGCTTCTTCGCCGGCTACAGCCAGCTGGCCCGCTCAGTTCAGGGCCTGGACGCGGCGCTGGAATGGCCGGCCCTGCGCGCCTTGCTGCCGCCCCTGGCCGGCCTGCGGGTGCTGGACCTGGGCTGCGGCTTCGGCGCCTTCAGCCACTGGGCCCATGCACAGGGCGCGGCCACGGTGCTGGGCCTGGATGTGTCGGAGCGCATGCTGGCGCAGGCCCGCGCCCATGAGACCGAGGGGCTGCGCTTTCAGCGCGCCGATCTGGAGGATCTGGCGGGACTCGGCCTGGCCGAGGCCGGCTTCGACCTGGCCCACAGCGCCTTGCTGCTGCATTACATCGAGAACCTCGAGGGGCTGCTGGCGGCGCTGCAGCGCGTGCTGTGCCCCGGGGCGAGCCTGGTGCTCTCGCTGGAGCATCCGGTCTTCACGGCACCGATGCGGCAGGCCTGGGCGCCGTCGGACGAGGCGGGCCGGCGCCACTGGCCGCTGGAGGGCTATGGGCGGGAGGGCGAGCGGCTGAGCGACTGGCTGGCGCCGGGTGTGCGCAAGCAGCATCGGCGGCTGGAGACCTATGTCAGCGCCTTGCTGCGCCAGGGCTTCCGGCTCCAGGCCCTGCAGGAGTGGCAGCCCAGCGCAGCGCAGATCGCGGCCACACCGGCCCTGGCTCAGGAGTGCGAACGCCCCATGTATCTGCTGATCCGCGCCGAGCGGGTCTGAGCCGGGTTCAGCTCTCGTCCAGCCCCAGCGCCGCGGGATCACCGCGGCCACGACGCACCAGCACGGCCTCGTCGGCGCTCATGTCCACCACGGTGGTGGGCTGCATGGGGCAGGCGCCGGCGTCGATGATGAGTTGCAGCAGCTTGTCGTAGCGCTCGCTGATGTCCTGGGCGTCATTGAGCGGGTCCTGCTCGCCCGGCGGGATCAGGGTGGTGGCCAGCAGGGGCTGACCGAAGATGGCCAGCAGCTCCTGGGTCACGCGGTGGTCGGGCACGCGCAGGCCGATGGTGCGGCGCGAGGGGTGGGAGACCCGCCGCGGCACCTCCTTGGTGGCCTGCAGGATGAAGGTGAAGGGCCCCGGCGTGGCGCTCTTGATCAGGCGGTACTGCCGGTTGTCCACCCGGGCGTAGTTGGCCAGCTCGCTGAGATCGCGGCAGAGCAGGGTCAGGTGATGCTTGTCGTCCACGCCGCGGATGCGACGCAGGTTCTCGGCGGCGGCCTTGTCGTCCAGGTGGCAGACCAGGGCGTAGCTGGAGTCGGTCGGGATCGCTGCAATGCCGCCCTGGGCCAGGATCTGCGCGGCCTGGCGCAAGAAGCGCGCTTGCGGGTTGTCGGGGTGGACTTCAAAGAGTTGGGCCATGCGGTCATTCTGCGCCCGGGCCGCCGGGCGTTGGCGCGGGGTTTGTCCCCTGAGCGCGTGGGCGACCGGCGGGGCAGGGCCACGCTGGCGCCGGCGTCGCGTGCGCAAGACAGGCCGTGCGCCTTGCGCGCATTCTGATTCATTGATTGCGAACAATTCGCATTAATAAATAGAATCATGGCTTGTGCACGCCATGGCGTGCGTCGCAGCCCCAGAGGCCGGCCAAGCGCCGCGGGGCAGGGCGCCCCGGCGGCGCTTTCTTCTTGGGCCCGGAGCTTTGCCGGGTCGCCCCCTCCCTCATTGATGTTCCGATTGGAGTTCCCCCGATGAAGCCCCGTTTTCTGATGAACGCCTGCGCCCTGGCGGCCGGCCTGGCCCTGGGTCTGGAGGTGCAGGCCCAGCAGACCTCGCTGGAGACGGTGGTGGTCACGGGCAAGCGTGCCCAGCGCATCTCCAAGGGCGCGACCGGCCTGCCCATGGACATCAAGGAGACGCCGCAGAGCATCAGCACCCTGGAGCGCGAGGACCTGGCCGACTTCGGCCTGAGCGGCAGCAACGAGGCCCTGGGCCTGGCCACCGGCATCAATGTGGAGCAGTACGAGACCAACCGCGCCACCTTCAATGCGCGCGGCTTCGAGGTCCAGCTGACCCAGGTGGACGGTCTGGGCATGAGCAATGCCTGGGGCACGGTGGTGGGCCGGGAGGACACCTTTCTCTTCGAGCGTATCGAGCTGATCCGCGGTGCCAACGGCCTGCTCACCGGCGTGGGCAATGCCTCGGGCACCATCAACTATGTGCGCAAGCGTCCGCTCAACCAGGACGGCGGCCAGGTCGGGCTGGCCCTGGGCGCCTATGGCCTCAAGCGCGCCACCCTGGACTACAACAAGGTGCTGAGCGAGGATGGCGGCTGGGCCGGCCGCCTGGTGCTGGCGCATGAGGACAAGGACTCGCACCTGCGCGATCTGCACGACAGGCGCAGCACGCTCTACGGCGTGGTGGACGGCCAGATCGGCCGGGACGGCGTGCTGACCCTGGGCCTGAGCGCGGTGGACGCCAAGCAGGACTCGCCCATGTGGGGCTCGCTGACCCTGCGCCGCTCGGACGGCAGCCAGGCCGAGTTCGATGTGGGCGCCTCCACCTCGCAGAAGTGGACCTACTGGAACACCCAGAGCTACAACGCCTTCATCGAGTACGCCCACCGCCTAAGCAGCGACTGGGAGGCCAAGCTGACTTACAACCAGCGCCATGGCAACGAGGCCACCCGCCTGTTCTACGCCTATGTGCCCGAGACCGGCGTGCTCAATCCCGACAACAGCGGCCTGGTGGGCATGCCCTACCGCAGCCTGGGCAGCAGCGACAACCGCCTGCTGGATGCCAACCTCAGTGGCCGCTTCAGCGCCTTCGGCCGCCAGCACAAGCTGCTGCTGGGCCTGAGCCGCTCCAATGAGAAGACGGCGGTGGACACCTTTGCCGCGGCCCCGCGAGACAGCCATGCCCTGCCGGCCTTCCCCTATGGCAACGATGTCTATGGCGAACCCGCCTGGGGCCCGCGCGCGCCCAGCACCCGGGGCGAGCAGACGCTCACGCGCTTGTACGCCGCCTCCCACCTCAGCCTGGCCGAGGGGCTCAAGGGCGTGCTGGGCCTGAATGCGGTGCGCCTGCAGCGCAGCGGCGCTTCCATCTATGGCAGCGCCGCCACCAACACCGTGTACCCCGATACCGAGAAGACCAGCCCCTATCTGGGCCTGAGCTATGAGTTCACGCCCGATGTGCTGGGCTATCTGTCCTATTCCGACATCTTCCAGAACCAGGACCAGACCGACTTCAAGGGCGCCTATCTGGCCCCGATGAAGGGCGTGAACACCGAGCTCGGGATCAAGGCCGAATGGCTGGGCAAGTCCCTGCTCACCACGGCCGCGCTCTTCAGCGCCAAGCAGCAGGGCCTGGCCACCTATGCGGGCGTCAATGACAAGGGCAACTCCTGGTACGAGCCCAAGGACGTGAAGTCCCGCGGCCTGGAGCTGGAGGCCAGCGGCCGCCTGAGCCGCGACACCCGGCTCACCCTGGGCTACACCCGCCTGCTGCTCACCGGCCCGGACGGCCGCGACATCTACGAATGGGTGCCGCGCAACACCCTGAACTTCCGTGTGGACAGCCGCCTGTCGGCCCTGCCGGCCCTGCGCCTGGGCCTGGGCGGACGCTGGCAGTCCGCGGTGAGCAAGGCCGGTGGTGCGGCCCAGCCGGCCTATCTGCTGGCCAATGCCTTTGCGGCCTACGAGTTGAGCCCGGCCGCCACCCTGCGCCTGAACATCAACAACATCTTCGACAAGAAGTACATCACCGGCCTGGCCTATGGCGCCATCTACGGCGCACCACGCAACGCGGCGATCTCGCTGGACTACAAGCTCTGAGCCAGCGCGCGGCGCGTGCCTCAGTCGGCGATGGTGTCCGACTCCACCGGCGCGGGTGCGCGCCGGCGCACATTGAGCCAGGCCGAGGCCGCGCCGCAGGCCGAGAGCACGCCCATGCCCAGCCAGGCATAGCCGTCCGGCACATGGTCGAAGGCCAGATAGCCGATGGCCGCGGCCACCGCGATCTGCACATAGACAAAAGGCATCAGCGTGCCGGTGGGCGCCAGACCCAAGGCCAGGATCAGCAGCAGATGGCCCACCGTGCCCAGCAGGCCGATCAGGGCCAGCAGCGCGAGCTGCCCGGCGCTGGCCGCGCCCAGGCTGGCCGCCACGTCCAGGCCGGGCAGGGCGGCCACCAGGGGTGTGAGCACCAGGGTGCCGGTCAAGCCGGTGTAGAAGTGGGTGGTGTAGGGGCTCTCCAGGGCCGAGAGCTTGGCCGTGAGCACCTGGAAGCTGGCATAGCTCAGCGCGCCGGCCAGCGGAAAGAGCACGGCCCAGCCAAAGAGGCCGCTGCCCGGGCGGATCACGATCAGGGCGCCGGCAAAGCCGCCGATCACCAGGGCCCAGCGCAGGCGCGAGACCGGCTCGTGCAGCACCGTGGCCGCCAGCAGGGTCACCAGCACCGGGGTCAGCATATTGATGGCGGTGAACTCCGCCACCGGCATGTGCTGCACACCGTAGAAGCTCATCGCGCTGGTGAAGAGCAGCAGCAGGCCGCGCAGGGCCTGAAAGCGCGGATGCGCGGCGCGGAAGGGCTGGCGCTGCCGGCCGCTGAAGGCCGCCCAGCCCAGCCACAACGTCATGGCCAGGGCCTGGAAGCCGTAGCGCGCCCACAGGATGAGTAGCACCGGCATGAAGCCGCCCAGGTAGCGGATGCTGCTGTCCATGCTGGCGAAGCAGCTGGCCATCAGCACGATCAGCGCGATGCCCAGCAGGGGGCGCTGGGCGCGCAGGGCGGCGGCGCTCACGCGGCGGCGGCCGCGGTGGGGCGGTGGATGCGCGGGGCCAGCAGTTCCCAGATGGGGCGCAGCCGGCCGGAAAGCCCGGCGTCCAGCCGGCCCAGATCGGTACGGCTTTCCTCGGGGCTGTGGAAATCGGAGCCGCGCGAGGCGTATAGCCCGAACTCCAGCGCGGTCTCGGTGTACTTGGCGGCGTCGGCCGCGGTGTGGCTGCCGGTCACCACCTCCACGCCGCGCCCGCCGTGGGCGATGAACTCCGTGAAGAGCGCGTACTCCTCGGTGGGCGTGAAGGGGTAGCGGCCCGGGTGGGCGATCACGGCCTCGCCGCCGGCCTCGCGCAGCCAGCGCACCGCGTCGCCCAGGCTGGCCCAGCGGTGTTCGACAAAGCCCGGCTTGCCTTCGGTGAGGAAGCGGCGGAAGACCTCGGGGATGTCGCTGCAGTGGCCGGCGTCGACCAGGAAGCGGGCGAAGTGGGTGCGCGAGATCAGCTCGGGGTTGCCCACATACTGCAGCGCGCCTTCGTAGGCGCCCTTGATGCCCACCTGGGCCAGGCTGGCTGCCATCTCGCGGGCGCGCTCGCCGCGGCCGCCGCGGGTGGCGCGCAGGCCGGCGGTGAGTGCCTCGTCGCGGTGCTCGAAGCCCAGGCCCACGATATGCACCACCCGGCCGGCAAAGCTCACCGAGATCTCGGTGCCGGTGAGGTAGGGCAGGCCCAGGGCCAGAGCAGCGTCCAGCGCACGCTGCTGGCCACCGATCTCGTCATGGTCGGTCAGGGCCCAGAGATCCACCCCGTTGGCCTTGGCGCGGGCGGCCAGCACCTCGGGCGCCAGCGTGCCGTCGGAGACCGTGGAGTGGCAATGCAGATCGGCATTGCTGCAGATGTCCAGCGCGGCGCGGGGGGCGGTGTCGGTATTCACGGCCCCATTTTAGGAGGGGGCCCTGGCCCACGCCCGCACTGGGGCATTGGCCCGGGTCAAGAAAAGCCCGGGGCGGCCGACATTGTGGAATAGCACCGCCGGCGCCCGCTAGCGGCAGCGTCGCGCTGGCGTTTGCGCGCCGGCCGGCCAATACTTGGAGCCCAGTACGCCGGTCTGGCGGCGCATGAGGATGTATCTATGCACCAGGACACCTTGCTGTGGCGCGTGGTCTATACCCACCGCGCCAATCTGACCAGCGGCCCGTTCGCCGCGGGCCCCTGGCACCCGGACAAGGGTTATATCGAGCAATGCGCGGCTCGGCTGCGCAACTACGCCTTGCAGGTGGGCGTGCAGAGCAACCAGCAGGCCACCAAGGCGGTGTCTACCTGGATCAAGGCCAGCTGAGCCGTCGTCGTCAGCTGGGCGCGCCCGCCGGGCGAGCCGCCTGCTCGCTCATGGCCTCCACAATCATCTGCACCCGCTGCTGACCCTGGTACTCGTCCAGGGCCAGGCGGTAGGCCAGGTGGCCGGTCTCGGGCACCGGCTCGATATGGCCGAACCAGATGGCGTCGCGCAAGGGGCCGCTGGGGCCGCCCTGGCGCACGCGCAGCTTGAGATGGCGCTCGCCCACGATGCGCTGCGAGACCACCTGCACCGGGTCGCAGAACAGCGGGGCCTCGAAGGCCTGGCCCCAGACCTGGGCGTCAAGCTGCTGCACCACCTCGGCGCTGAAGGCCTCGGGTGGCAGGGGGCCGTCGGTGCGCAGGGTGCGGGTCAGGGCCGTGGCATCCAGCCATTCGCGCGCCACCTGGGCCAGGGCCGCGCCAAAGCGCTGCACGCGGGCTTCGGCCTCTTCCGGTGACTCGGCCTGCAGGGTGCAGCCGGCCGCCATGGCGTGGCCACCGAACTTCTTGAGCAGATCGGGCTCGCGCTTGGAGACCAGGTCCAGCGCGTCGCGCAGATGGAAGCCCGGGATGGAGCGGCCCGAGCCCTTGAGCTGGCCGTCGGCGCCCAGGGCGAAGACAAAGGTGGGGCGGTGCAGTCGGTCCTTGACGCGGCCGGCCACGATGCCCACCACACCCTCGTGAAACTCGGGCTCGTACAGGCACAGGGCCGCGGGCGGCTCACCCTGCAGGGCGGGCTCGGCCAGCAGCTGCTCCAGGCGCGCCTCGGCCAGCTCCCGCATGCCGGCCTCGATCTCGCGGCGCTCGCGGTTGATGGCATCCAGCTGGCGGGCCAGTTCCAGGGCGCGCTCGGCATTGTCTGTGGTCAGGCACTCGATGCCCAGGGTCATGTCCGAGAGCCGGCCGGCCGCATTGATGCGCGGGCCCAGGGCATAGCCCAGGTCCGTGCTGCTGGCGCGACTGGCGTCGCGGCCGGCGGCGCTGAAGAGGGCGGCCACGCCCGGCTGCATGCGGCCGGCGCGCATGCGGCGCAGGCCCTGCGCCACCAGGCGGCGGTTGTTGGCATCCAGGCGCACCACATCGGCCACGGTGCCCAGGGCCACCAGGTCCAGCAGGCTGTCCAGGCGGGGCTGCTCGGTGGCGGCGAAGGCGCCGCGCCGGCGCAGCTCGGCGCGCAGGGCGAGCAGGGTGTAGAAGGCCACGCCCACGCCGGCCAGATGCTTGCTGGCGAAGCCGCAGCCGGGCTGATTGGGGTTGACCACGGCGTCGGCCTCGGGCACGGCGGTTTCGCCATTCAGCAGGGCCGGCAGGTGGTGGTCGGTGACCAGGACCTTGAGCCCGCGCTCGCGCGCATGGGCCACGCCGGCAAAGCTGGCGATGCCGTTGTCCACCGTCATCAGCAGCTGGGGCTGGAGCGGCAGGGCCAGCTCCACGATGGCGGGCGTGAGGCCGTAGCCATGCACCGCGCGGTCGGGCACCACATAGACCACGCTGCCGGGGCGGGCGCCCAGCAGATAGAGGCCGCGCAGGGCCACGCTGCAGGCGGTGGCGCCGTCGCAGTCATAGTCGGCCACGATGCAGATGCGCTCGCCGGCCTGCAGGCTGTCGGCCAGCAGCTTGGCGGCCTGCGCCATGCCCTTGAGCCCCTCGGGCGGCAGCAGCTGGGCCAGGCCTTCATCCAGTTCCTCGGGGCGGGCCACGCCGCGGGCGGCGAAGAGCCGGGCCAGCAGGGGCGGGATCCCGGCCTGCTCCAGGGCCCAGCTGGCGCGCGGCGGCACATCGCGCAGGATCAGGCGCGGCGCGTTCACAGGGCCTCCAGCAGGGGCTGGACGGCCACGGGGCGCGGTCCGGTCAGGCGCTCCCAGAGCCCGCCCAGGCCGCGGGCCGGCGGGCGCGGCGCGAACTCGCGGGCCAGGCGCTCGCCTGCCAGGGTCAGGCGCAGGGGCTGGCCGGCACGCACCCGGTCCAGGGCCTCGGCCACCGGGCCGGCGTCCAGCGCCGCCCAGGCTTCCACCCAGGCGGCCCAGTCCTGGGCGAGCAGGGGTTCGCGCAGGCGCTCGTCCAGGCGCAGCGCGGGCGCGCTGGTCTGGGGCAGGGCCTGGCCGCAGCCGCTGATCCAGACCGAGTTCAGTAGCAGGGCGCCGCGGGCCTCGCGCGCCTGGTTCAGGGGCAGGCCGTGCAGAGCCATCTGCAGCTCGTTTTGCAGGGTGCGCAGGCGGCGGGGCTCGGGCATCCAGGGGTCGACATTGCGGTTGATCACGCGGTCCAGGCTGGCCGCGGACAGGCCCGCCAGATCGGCATGGGCCACATACCAGCGGCCGGGCGCGCCCCAGGCGCGCTCCCAGCCTTCCTCGGCCGGGAAGAGCCAGGCCAGGGCCTCGAAGAAGGCGCGCGACTCGGCCTCGTCCAGGGCCAGGGCGGCGGGATCCAAGGCCGTGACCTGGTCGGTGCTCACGCTCATGTGCAGCGGGGTGAGCAAGGCCCAGGCCTGGTCACCCACGGCCACGCCATCGGCCCGGGCCTGGGCGGCGGCCAGGGGCGGGCTGGGCTGCTCGGGCCAGCCCCAGAGGCGGGCCAGGGCCAGCTCATGCGGCAGCTGCGGGGCGTATTCGTCGCTGCCCAGCTGGGCCACGGGCGTCAGCCGGCCCAGCAGCTCGGCCAGGCGCGGCAGGGCCAGGCTCTGCAGGGCCTGGGTGGCGGCCTCGCCCAGGGCGCTGGCATGGGGAATCATCAGATGCATGGCGCGATTATCCCGGGCCGGCGTGGCGCCGCGGGCTGAGCCGGCCGCGGCGGGGCGGGCGTCACCCAATCTTCATTCGCCTGCCACGGACCGGACATGGCCAGCCCCCAAGCTGGCGGCTCATGAAACCCGCCGCCTACCCCCCGCGCGCCGCCCCCGAGCCCAGCCCGCCCGATGCGGCGGAGGAGGGGGGCTCGCTGCGCGTGCGCACGGTCTGGATTTCGGACCTGCACCTGGGCACGCCCGGCTGCCAGGCCCTGGCCCTGCTGGAGTTTCTGCGCCAGGTGGAGTGCGAGCAGCTCTTTCTGGTGGGCGACATCGTCGACGGCTGGCGGCTGAAGCGCGCCTGGTACTGGCCGCAGGCCTTCAACGACGTCACGCAGAAGCTCCTGCGCAAGGCGCGCAAGGGCACACGCATCATCTACATTCCCGGCAATCACGACGAGTTCCTGCGCCGCTACCTGGACCACAGCTTCGGCGGCGTGGAGGTGGCCAAGGAGTGGATGCACCAGACGGCCGACGGCCGCCGCCTCTGGGTCACCCACGGTGATCTGTATGACGGCGTGATCCAGTGCGCCCGCTGGCTGGCCCTGCTGGGCGACCATCTGTATGAATTCGCGCTCAAGCTCAACCGCTGGCTGAACTCGGCCCGTGCCCGCCTGGGCCTGCCCTACTGGAGCCTGTCGCGCTATCTCAAGCTCAAGGTAAAGCGCGCGGTCAGCTATGTCTCGGACTTCGAGACCGCCCTGGCCCGCGAGGCCAAGAAGCGCGGCGCCGACGGCGTGGTCTGCGGCCATATCCACCACGCCGAGCTGCGCGAGATCGAGGGCGTGCTCTATGCCAATGACGGCGACTGGGTTGAAAGCCTGACCGCCTTGGTGGAACATGCCGACGGGCGGCTGGAAATCCTGGACTGGAGCGCCCTGGCTGCCACGCCGCAGCAGGGTCTGGCGCCGTCATCGCCCGTCACGGAACTGTCACCCAGCGTTCATAGAATGATTCGATGACCCAATTGCCCGTGGTCCCGCCGTCCCTGACCCTGCTCAACCGCGAGCAGGCCATTCTGGAATTCAACCGCCGCGTGCTGGCCCAGGCGCAGCGCGAGGATGTGCCGCTGCTGGAGCGGCTGCGCTATATCTGCATCGTCTCCTCCAATCTGGATGAGTTCTTCGAGGTGCGCTTCGCCGACATGCTGGACGCGGCCCGCGATCCCGGCTCCAACGTCAGCGCCCGCGAGGTGGAGCGCGTGGCCGCCGCCGCGCATGAGCTGATCGACCAGCAGTACGGCATCTTCAACGAGCAGGTGATGCCGGCGCTCAAGGCGCGCCAGATCCTGATCCTGAACCATGCCGACCGCAACGAGGCCCAGCGCGCCTGGGTGGCGCGCTTCTTCGAGCGCGAGGTGCGGCCCCTGCTGGTGCCCGTGGGCCTGGATCCGGCCCATCCCTTCCCGCAGGTGGCCAACAAGTCCCTGCACTTCATCGCCCGTCTGACCGGCAAGGACGCCCTGGGCCGCGACAGCCGCATCGCCATCGTCAAGGTGCCGCGCGTGCTGCCGCGCGTGATCAAGCTGCCGGCCGCGCTCAGCGAGGGCAGCCAGGCCTTTGTGCTGCTGACCAGCGTGATCCGCGCGCATCTGGAAGAGCTCTTCCCGGGCCGCCAGGTGGAGGCCTTCTCGCAGTTCCGCGTCACCCGCGATTCCGATCTGGAGGTGGACGAGGAGGAGATCGCCAATCTGCGCCATGCCCTGCGCTCGGGCCTGACCACGCGCCACTTCGGCCGCGCGGTGCGCCTGGAGGTGGTCAACACCTGCCCCCCGGAGCTGGCCAGCTTTCTGCTGGAGCAGTTCGAGCTGCCGCCCGCGGCGCTCTACCGCGTCAACGGCCCGGTGAATCTGGTGCGCCTCAACGAGCTGATCGACCAGACCGAGGCCGACGAGCTGCGCTTTGTGCCCTACGAGCCGGTCTGGCCCCAGGGTCGGCTGCCGCGCGGCAAGTCCATCTTCGACCGGCTGCGCAAGGACGATGTGCTACTGCACCATCCCTTCGAGAGCTTCGAGCCCGTGGTGCAGCTGCTGCGCGAGGCGGTGCAGGACCCCGAGGTGCTGGCCATCAAGCAGACGGTCTATCGCACCGGCAGCAAGTCCGAGCTGATGGACCTGCTGATCGAGGCGGCCCGCCGCGGCAAGGAAGTGCTGGTGGTGGTGGAGCTCAAGGCCCGCTTCGACGAAGAGGCCAATATCAACTGGGCCGAGCGCCTGGAGGCTGTGGGCGCCCAGGTGGTCTATGGCGTGGTGGGGCTCAAGACCCATGCCAAGCTGCTGCTGGTCACGCGCCGCGAGCAGCAGGGCGCCAAGTCGGTGCTGCGCCGCTATGCTCATCTGTCCACGGGGAACTACAACCCCAAGACCGCGCGGCTCTACACCGATCTGGGCTATCTGACGGCCGACCCTGATCTGACCACCGATGTGGATCTGGTCTTCCGGCAGCTGGCCTCGCTGTCCAAGTTCAAGGCGCCGCGCCGCCTGCTGGTGGCGCCCTTCAATCTGCACAGCCGCATGATGGAGCTGCTGGCCCTGGTGCGCGATGCCGCGCGCGCGGGCTACAAGTCCCGCGTGGTGCTGCGGGTGAATGCGCTCACCGATGTGGCCCTGATCCAGGGCCTGCTGGAGGCGGGCCAGGCCGGCGCGCGCATCGACCTGATCGTGCGCGGCGCCTGCATGCTGCCGCCGGGCCTGCCGGGCGTGAGCGACAACATCCTGGTGCGCTCCATCGTGGGCCGCTTCCTGGAACATTCACGCGTCAGCTATTTCCGCTGGGGCGATGCCGAAGACCAGGAGGCGCTCTATCTCTCCAGCGCCGACTGGATGAGTCGCAATATGCTGCGCCGCATCGAGGTGGCCTGGCCGGTGCTCTCGCCCAAGCTGCGCCAGCGCGTGATCGACGAGGCCCTGCAGCCCTATCTGCACGACAGCCTGGATGCCTGGCAGCTGGGCACGGACGGGCGCTCGCAGCGCATCTCGGAGCAGGGCGTCAGCGCCCAGCAGGCCCTGATGCAGCGCTTCAACGAGAAGCTGGTCGACAAGGGCTGAGCGCCCTTTCTGAATTCAGATCGTGGGGCGCCGGGAGACGCTCCCACCGAGGCCGAGGGCCTCAGCCCTCCAGCAGCACCCGCAGCTGCTCGCTCTTGGACCAGGCATTGGACTCCTCGCGCAGCAGATAGAGCGCGCGCGGATGGGTCTCGGCCCAGCGCTTGGCGGGCTTGAGCAGCACCTGTTGGCGCTCGCGCGTGAGGACCAGGGCTTGCGGGCTGACGCTCTCGCGCGCATGGCAGACCAGCACCGCCAGGCGCAGGGCCAGCACCTGCCAGACGAGACCCGGCTCGGCAGCGAAAGCGGCCTCCAGCTTGCGCAGGCCGCCGCGCTGGCCCAGCACCAGATCGGCCAGACGGCGCAGCTGGCTCTGCGAGAAGCCGGGCGCGTCCACATGGGCCAGCAGATAGGCGCTGTGGCGGTGGTGATCGTGGTGGGAGACCATCATGCCGATCTCGTGCAGGGCCGCGGCCCAGCCCAGCTCGCGCTGCTGCTCGCGCGTGGCCTCGGGCTGCAGGCGCTTGTAGAGCGAGAGGGCCAGCTGGCTGACGCGTCCGGCCTGGGCCGGGTCCACGCCGAAGCGCTGCTGCAGGGCCAGCACCGACTGCTCGCGCATATCGCGCGAGCGGCCCGGGCGCTGGGTCTCCAGGCGCTCGGCCAGGTCGAAGATCACGCCCTGGCGCAGTGCGCCCTTGGTGGGCTGCAGGCTCTCGATGCCGAACTGGGTCAGCAGGGTGTAGAGGATGCACAGGCCGCCGCCCACCACGGCGCGGCGGTCTTCCTTCATGCCGGGCAGCTTGAGCTTGTCCATATGGCCGGCCTGCAGGCACTGGTCCATGCACCAGCGCAGGGCCTCGGGCGTGATGCGCCCATCGGTGATGCCGCTCCCGGCCAGCACCTGGGCCACGGCGCCCACGGTGCCGGAGGAGCCCAGGGCCTCCTGCCAGCGGCTGGGCTCGAACAGGGCCAGGGCTTCCTCCAGCTCGGCGCCGGCCGCAATCTGGGCAGCGCGGAAGGCCTCGGGCGTGAAGCGTCCATCCGGGAAGAAGCGCAGGGACAGGCTGACGCTGCCCACCTGGAAGCTCTCGGCCAGCACAGGCGTGGTGCCCTGGCCCAGGATCATCTCGGTGGAGCGGCCGCCGATATCGATCACCAGGCGCGGGCGCTCCGAAGTCTGCAGCCGGGCCACGCCGGCATAGATCAGGCGGGCTTCCTCGCGGCCCGAGATCACTTCGATGGGAAAGCCCAGGGCCAGCTCGGCGCGGCGCAGAAAGGCGTCGCGGTTGCGGGCCTCGCGCAGGGTCTGGGTGGCCACGGCGCGCACGCGCTCCGGCGCGAAGCCGCGCAGTTCGCCGGCAAAGCGGGCCAGGCAGTCCAGGCCGCGCTGCATGGCTGCTTCGGTGAGCAGGCCCTGTTCATCAAGACCTGCCCCCAGGCGCACCGTCTCCTTGAGGTAGGCCTGGCGCCGGTAACGGCCGCGCTGCAGCTGGGCGATCTCGAGACGGAAGCTGTTCGAGCCCATGTCGATGGCGGCAAGGGCGGGGGCGGCAGGGCTGGACGGCAGGGTCATGATGGCCGCGATTGTCGCGGCAAACCCGTGACGCTTCCTGCACACTTTGGCGGGCCTGCCTAGAATTCGCGCTCACCTAGCGAATCCCCTCACCCAGGAGTTGCACTCATGCTGAAGAACGATGTGGACAGTCTGGCCCCGGGCCGCGACTTCAACCGGCGCGACTTCGTGCGCACCACGGTCGGCAGCGGATTCGCCGCCGCCGTGCTGCCGGTGACGGCCCAGACCCTCAAGACCGACGCCCAAGGGCTGGAGGTCGGCGAGGTGTCGGTGCCGGTCGGCGACTTCAAGATGCCGGCCTACCGCGCCCAGCCCGCCGGCGCCAAGAATCCGCCGGTGATTCTGGTGATCAGCGAGATCTTCGGCGTGCACGAGCACATTGCCGATGTGGCCCGGCGCTTTGCCAAGCAGGGCTATCTGGCCATCGCCCCCGAGCTCTTCGTGCGCCAGGGTGACGCCGGCAGCTATGGCGAAATCGCCAAGCTGCAAGCCGAGGTCATCATGAAGGTGCCCGATGAGCAGGTCATGCGCGATCTGGATGCCTGCGTGGCCTGGGCCAAGGGCCAGGGCGGCGACACCACCCGCCTGGGCATCACGGGCTTTTGCTGGGGCGGCCGCATCACCTGGCTCTATGCCGCCCACAACCCGGGCCTGAAGGCCGGCGTGGCCTGGTATGGGCGCCTGGTGGGCAACAGCGTGCCCCTGCAGCCGCGCCACCCGGTGGACCTGGCCGGTCAGCTGCATGCGCCGGTGCTGGGTCTCTATGGCGGACAGGATCAGGGCATCCCGCTTGACACGGTTGATAAGATGAAGGCAGCCCTGGCTCAAGGCTCGGCGGCGGCCCGGCGCAGCGAATTCCATGTCTACCCCGAGGCGCCGCACGCCTTCCATGCCGATTACCGGCCCAGCTACCGCAAGGAAGCTGCCGATGACGGCTGGAAGCGCTGCCTGGCCTGGTTCAAGGCCCAGGGCGTGGCCTGAGAACGCCAGGCCCGCCTCGCGAGCAAACCGCGCCGCGTCCCGCAAGGGCGCGGTTTGTTTTTTGTGCCCGACCCCATGTCCATGACCCTTCTCTACATCGTGCTGGCCACCCTGATCGGGGGGCTGCTCTCGGTGCTCATCGCTGCCAGCCTGACCGTGGGCCTGCTCGGCCGCCTGGTCAAGCACCTGGTCAGCCTGTCCACCGGCGTGCTGCTGGGCACGGCTCTGCTGCATGTGCTGCCCGAGGCCTTCGAGGGCCAGGCCGGCGCGCACGAGCTCTTCCTGACCCTGCTGGGCGGCCTGATGTTCTTCTTCCTGCTGGAGAAGGCCGAGCTCTATCGTCACACCCATCATCACGAGGGCGACGGGCACCACCACCACCATCATTTCGACCATGAGCAGGCCGGGCGCGGCGGGCTGTCGGTGCTGGTGGGCGACTCCATCCACAACTTCTGCGACGGCGTGATCATCGCCGCGGCCTTTCTGGCCGACACGCATCTGGGCGTGGCCACCTCGCTGGCCATCATCGCCCACGAGATTCCGCAGGAGGTGGGCGACTACATCGTGCTGCTCAATGCCGGCTTCAGTCGCGCCCGGGCCCTGGTCTACAACGCCATCTCCGGCCTCTCGGCGGTGGTGGGCGGGGTGCTGGGCTACTTTGTGGTGGGCACCTGGGAATCGCTCTTCCCCTATCTGCTGGTGGTGGCCTCCAGCAGCTTCATCTATGTGGCGGTGGCGGACCTGATTCCGCAGCTGCAGCGCCGCCTGCCCTGGCGCGACACCCTGGCCCAGCTGGCCTGGCTGGCGGCGGGTCTGGGGCTGGTGATGGTGGTCTCGGGCGGCGCGCACGCGCACTGAACCCGTGGCCTGAGCGGCGCCCGGGACGGGCCGCCGCACAGGCGTGACTTCAGCGCACCACGAGCACGGGGATGGTGCAGTGGGTCAGCAGCTTCTGGGTCTCGCTACCCAGCAGCAGGGCCTGGACGCCGCGGCGGCCGTGCGAGGCCATGACGACCAGATCGGCCTCGTTGCGCTCCACATGTTCGATGATGGCTTCCCAGGCATGCAGGGCCTCGACGGTGTGGCCCTCGCAGGGCACGCCGGCCAGCTTGGCGGCGTCCAGCACGGCCTTGACCCGGGTGCTGGCAATGCGTTCCTGGGCGTCGAAGAACTCCTGCGGCGGCGTGGGCTGCATCTCCGACACGGCGCTGTAGGGGAAGGGCTCCTTGACGCTCACGGCATAGAGCTTGGCGCCATGCACCTTGGCCAGGGCGATGGCGGTGTCCACCGCCTTGCTGGTGATCTCGGAGCCGTCGGTGGGGACGACGATGCGCTTGAACATGGCAAACCTCCTTCTCTTGTGGCAGGCCCGGGACCGGGCCCTGGGCTTATCTTGCCGCGAGACGCGAGGCCTGTCTTGCTCTGCGTCAAGCCTTGGCCAAGGGCCGCAGCGGGTCGGCGGACCATTCGCTCCAGGAGCCGGGGTAGAGCTGGGAGCCTAGCAGTCCGGCATGCTCCATGGCCAGGAGGTTGTGACAGGCCGTCACCCCCGAGCCGCACTGGTGCACCACCTGGCCGGCCGGGAAGGGGGGCAGCAGGGCCTCGAACTCCTGGCGCAGCTGCTCGGCGGGTTTGAAGCGCCCGTCCTCCTGCAGATTGAGCTTGAAGAGGCGGTTGCTGGCGCCGGGGATGTGGCCGGCCTGGCTGTCCAGGGGCTCCACCTCGCCGCGAAAGCGCTCGGGTGCGCGGGCGTCGATCAGGCGCAGCTGGCCCAGCCGGGCCTGCAGGGCGTCGGCATCCAGCATGGGCACCAGGGGCGGGGTGGCGCGGAAATCGCCCGGTGCAGGGGCGGCGGGGGCGCCGCCTTCCAGGGCACCACCTTCGGCCTGCCAGGCCTGGCGGCCACCATCCAGCACCGCCACGGCGGCATGGCCCAGCCAGCGCAGCAGCCACCAGGCGCGGGCCGCATACATGCCGCCCTGGGCGTCGTAGCAGACCACCTGACGGCCCGTGCTCAGGCCCAGGCCCGCCAGCTGCTCGGCGAGCCGCTCACGCTCCGGCAGGGGGTGGCGGCCGCGGAAACGGCCCTGGGCATCGGTCTTGGCGCCGCTGAGGTCGCGGTCCAGATGCAGATAGTGGGCGCCGGGCAGGTGGCCCTGGGCATGGGCGCGCTCGCCCGCCTCGGTGTCGGCCAGGTCGAAGCCCACATCCAGCAGCAGGGGCGCGGACGCGCCGTCCAGCTGCTCGCGCAGCGCGGTGGCGGAGATCAGGGTTTGGTAAGCAGGGCTCATGATTCGGTGACGGAGTGTTGGCTGTCCTTGGGGGTGGCGCGGCTGCGCAGCGCGGTGGCCGCCAGGCCGGCGCCGATGATCAGACCCATGCCCAGCAGGGCGCTCCAGGTGATGGCGTCCTTGAACAGGGCCACACCATAGATGAAAGAGAAGACGATGCCCAGGTACTGCAGGCTGGCATTCACCAGGGTGGAGCCGGTGCCGTAGGCCCGGGTCATCATCAGCTGGGCGGTGCTGGCCAGCAGGCCCACCGCCAGCAGCAGGGCCATGCCCCAGAGGCTGTGGTGGGCATGCCAGGCTCCGCTGACGCTGGTGGTCAGCGCACCGGCCAGCACGCCGCCCAGGGAGAAATAGAAGACGATGCGGATCTCGGGCTCGCCGGCCCGGCCCAGGGTGGTGACCTGCAGATAGGCCAGGGCCGAGAGCATGCCCGAAAGCAGGCCGGCCAGGCCGTGCCAGAGCTGCTGCTGCTCCAGCGTGGGCCGCAGGATCAGGGCCACGCCGGCAAAGCCCAGCAGCACGGCGGCCACCAGGCGTCCGTCCACCCGGGCGCTGCCCAGCATGACCGCGCCGCCGAGCAGGAACAGCGCCATCCAGACCGAGGACATGTAGTTCAGGGTCATGGCCGTGGCCAGGGGCAGGCCGCCGATGGAATAGAACCACAGCGAGAGCGCCAGCACGCCCGAGGCGCTGCGCCAGAAATGCATGGCCGGCACCCGGGTGGCCAGGCTCATGCCTTGCTGGCGGGCCAGCAGGGCCATCAGCAGCACGCCCACCAGGCCGCGGTACATGACGATCTCGCTGGCGCTGTAGAACTCGGCCGCCAGCTTGACGCAAACCCCCATGCTGGCGAAGAGGAGGCTGGCGGCGATCATCAGAAAGGGGGCGGGCATGGAGCGATTGTGGCGCCAGCCCCAGCAAAAACGCCCCGGCAGCAGGCTGCGCGGGGCGTTGGGTGTGCGAGTCTCGGTGCGGCTCAGCCGCCGAAGCGCATCTCGCGCCGGTACCACTCGTGGAAGTGCTGCATGCCGTCTTCCATGGGGCTCTGATAGGGGCCGACCTCGTTGTCCCCGCGCTCCATCAGGGCCTTGCGGCCGGCGTCCATGCGCAGGGCGATCTCGTCGTCCTCGATGCAGGTCTCCATATAGGCGGCCTGGTTGGCTTCCACGAAGTCACGCTCGAAGGCGGCGATTTCCTCCGGGTAGTAGAACTCCACAATATTGGTGGTTTTCTGCGGACCCTTGGGGTGCAAAGTCGAGACCACCAGCACATGGGGATACCACTCGACCATGATGTGCGGATAGTAGGTCAGCCAGATCGCCCCCTGCTTGGGCGGCTGGCCATTGCCGAACTGCAGCACCTGCTCATGCCATTTGGCGTAGGTGTCCGAGCCGGGCTTGGACAGGCCCTTGTGGATGCCCACGGTCTGCACCGAGTGGTGGGTGCCGAACTCCCAGGCCAGGTCCTCGCAGGTGACGAAGTGGCCCAGGCCCGGATGGAAGGGACCGACGTGATAGTCCTCCAGATAAACCTCGATGAAGGTCTTCCAGTTGTAGTCGCACTCATGCACCTGGACCTTGTCCAGCACATAGCCGCTGAAGTCCAGCTCGGCGGCCGGCCCCAGCCGGTCGAGCTGGCCGGCCACATCGTGGCCGTTGTCCTCGAACAGCAGGCCGTTCCACTCGCGCAGCTTGTAGCGGTTCAGGTTCAGGCAGGGATCCTGCTGGAAATGCGGGGCGCCGATCAGCTGACCCTGCAGGTCGTAGGTCCAGCGGTGCAGGGGGCAGACCACGTTCTTGCCGGTGTTGCCCCGGCCCTTGAGCATCACGGCCTGGCGGTGGCGGCAGACGTTGGACAGCAGCTCGATGCCCTGAGCGGTGCGCACCAGGGCGCGGCCTTCGCCCTCCTGGGGCAGGGCGTAGTGATCCCCCACCTCGGGCACGCTCAGGGCGTGGCCGAGGTAGCGGGGGCCATGCTGGAAGATCAGTTCCTGTTCCCTGCGGAACAGATCCTCATCGAAGTAGGAGGTAACGGGCAGCTGTGTCTTGCTGCGTTCAAGCGCCGAGAGAGTGAAGCTCAGGTCGGACATGATCCAAGAGGTTCTCCAAGAAACCAATGTCAACCCCCCGGCAGCCTGGGCATGAGGCGGGGCGCCGGGTTTGTGTCAGGAAGAGGAAATAAAGTCACCGTCGCCGCGAGCGGGCGCGGAGGCGAGGGCGGGATTGTACCCGGGACCCCATGCACGGTTTTGAGGCATCGCAATCGCGCCCCGACGTATGTCCGGGCTTCCCCCTGTGGTGCCGGGCTGACAGGCCCCCATGGGGGCGACAAGAGGCTAGGGGTCTGCCCTACTACAATTGAGTGTTTCGCGTTCTGAAATGACCAAAGCCACCGCCAAGAATGCGTCCCGGGACGCCGTTTCGCCCAGTTACGAGCAAGCGCTCGAGGAACTGGAGCGCCTGGTAGCGTCCATGGAAGGCGGCCAGCTGCCGCTGGACCAGCTGCTGGACAGCTATCGGCGGGGGGCAGAGTTGCTCGGCTTCTGCCGCGCGCGCCTGCAGGCCGTAGAACAACAGGTGAAGGTACTGGAGGGCGGGGAAATGAAGTCGTGGGAGGACTCTTAAGCCGTGGATGCTGGTGTGTTTGAGCAATGGGTGCAGCGGTCGCTGCAGAGCGTTGAAGTCGCCTTGAGCGATTGGGTGCCGGCCGATGCCCCGGCGGGGCTGGGTGAGGCCATGCGTTATGCCGTGCTGGACGGCGGCAAGCGTCTGCGTCCGCTGCTGGTGCTGGCCGGCTGCGAGGCCGTGCAGGGCGAGGCCGAGGCCGCGCTGCGTGCCGCCTGCGCGGTGGAGCTGATTCACGCCTATTCCCTGGTCCATGACGACATGCCCTGCATGGACAACGATGTGCTGCGCCGTGGCAAGCCCACGGTGCATGTGGCCTATGGCGAGGCCCAGGCCATGCTGGCGGGTGACGCCATGCAGGCCCTGGCCTTCGAGGTGCTGACGCCCGAGAGCGGCGTGGCGCCCGCCCTGCAGGCCCGGCTGTGCGCGCTGCTGGCGCGGGCCTCGGGTCATGCCGGTATGGCCGGCGGTCAGGCCATCGACCTGGCCAGCGTGGGCAAGGCCCTGGACGAGAACACCCTGCGCGATATGCACCGCCGCAAGACGGGGGTGCTGCTGCAGGCCAGCGTGCTGATGGGGGCGGCCTGCGGCCCGGCCAGCGCACAGGCCTGGCAGGCCCTGTCGGACTACGGTGCCGCCATCGGCTTGGCTTTCCAGGTGGTGGACGATATTCTGGATGTGACGCAGGACTCTGCCGTGCTGGGCAAGACCGCCGGCAAGGACCAGGACGCGAACAAGCCGACCTATGTGTCCGTGCTGGGGCTGGATGAGGCGCGCGCCTATGCCTGCCGTCTGCGCGACCAGGCCCACGAAGCCCTGGCCCGCAGCGGCTTGGCCAGCACCGCCTGGCTGAGCGTGCTGGCCGACAAGGTGGTGGAGCGGGACAACTGAGCCCGCATGTCCGCGCTTCCAACAACTCAAGCAAGCTGGGAATAAGAGCATGAACTATGCCCTGCTGAAGACCGTCAACAGCCCCTCCGATCTGCGCCGCCTGCCGCGCGCCGACCTGGGCAGGCTGGCCGATGAGCTGCGTGCCTATGTGCTGGAGTCGGTCTCCAAGACCGGTGGCCACCTGGGCTCCAATCTGGGCACGGTGGAACTGACCATCGCCCTGCACTACGTGTTCAACACGCCCCAGGACCGGCTGGTCTGGGACGTGGGTCACCAGACCTATCCGCACAAGGTGCTGACCGGCCGCCGCGAGGCCATGGCCACGCTGCGCCAGCTGGGCGGCATCAGCGGCTTTCCGCGCCGCGATGAGAGCGAGTACGACACCTTCGGCACCGGCCACTCCAGCACCTCGATTTCGGCCGCCCATGGCATGGCCATGGCCGCCAAGCTCAAGGGCGAGGATCGCAAGGCGGTGGCCATCATCGGCGACGGCTCCATGACCGCCGGTATGGCTTTCGAGGCGCTGAACAACGCCGGTGTGGCCCATGGTGGCCTGCTGGGCGATGTGCTGGTGGTGCTGAACGACAACGATATGTCGATCAGCCCGCCGGTGGGCGCGCTCAACAAGTATCTGGCCCGCCTGATGAGCGGCAAGTTCTACGCCGCGGCTCGCGAGGGCGCCAAGTCGGTGCTGAAGAACACGCCGCTCTACGAGTTTGCGCGCCGCTTCGAGGAGCACACCAAGGGCATGGTCGTGCCCGGCACCATCTTCGAGGAGTTCGGCTTCAACTATGTAGGCCCCATCGACGGCCATGATCTGGACGCCCTGATCCCCACGCTGGAGAACCTGCGCGACAAGAAGGGTCCGCAGTTCCTGCATGTGGTGACCAAGAAGGGTGCCGGCTACAAGCTGGCCGAGGCCGATCCGGTCAAGTACCACGCCGCCTCGGGCAAGTTCGATCCGGCCGTGGGCTTCGTCAAGCCGGCCACGCCGCCCAAGCCCACCTTCACCCAGATCTTCGGCGAGTGGCTGTGCGACATGGCCGAGCAGGACCAGCGCCTGGTGGGCATCACGCCCGCCATGCGCGAGGGTTCGGGCATGGTGGACTTCCACAAGCGTTTCCCCACCCGTTATCACGATGTGGGCATCGCCGAGCAGCATTCGGTCACCTTTGCCGCCGGTCTGGCGTGTGAGGGCCTCAAGCCGGTGGTGGCGATCTACTCCACCTTCCTGCAGCGCGCCTACGACCAACTGGTCCACGATGTGGCCATCCAGAACCTGCCGGTGCTGTTCGCCCTGGACCGCGCCGGTCTGGTGGGCGCTGACGGCGCCACGCATGCGGGCAACTACGACATCGCCTTCACCCGCTGCATTCCCAATATGGCGCTGCTGACCCCGGCCGACGAGAACGAGTGCCGCCAGGCTCTGTTCACCGGCTTCCAGCACAACGGACCCGTCACGGTGCGCTACCCGCGCGGCAGCGGCGTGGGGAGCGTGGTGCAAAAGGAGATGCAAGCCCTGCCCTGGGGCAAGGGCGAGGTGCGCCGCCAGGGTTCGCGCATTGCCATCCTGGCCTTCGGCACCCTGCTGTACCCGGCGCTCAAGGCCGCCGAGGCCCTGGACGCCACGGTGGCGAATATGCGCTTCGTCAAGCCGCTGGACACGGCCCTGGTGGCCGAGCTGGCGCGCACGCACGAGGCCATCGTCACGGTGGAAGACAGCTGCCTGATGGGCGGTGCCGGCTCGGCCGTGCTGGAAGCCCTGCAGGCTGCCGGCCTGAATGTGCCGGTGCTGCAACTGGGCTTGCCCGACGAGTTCATCGAGCATGGCGACCCGGCCAAGCTGATGAGCCAGTGCGGCCTGGATGCCGCTGGCATCGAGCAGAGCATCCTCAAGCGCTTCGGCGCTCGCCCGGCCCTGGTGCGCGCGGCGAATCAGTAAGCGATGGGCCCCTCCAGGGCCTGATCCAGCTGGGCGGCCAGCGTTTGCGCCGTGAGGCGCAGGCTGGACAGCAAGGCCAGCGCCAGGGGCTGAGCCGGTCGGAACTCCGGCAGCAAGGCCTGCACCCGAAATGGCACCGAAACCCCGAAGCGCCGCAGGCGCAGGCCCGGCCCCGCGCAGGCCAGGGCCGTGAGCGGGTTCACCACCGCCAGGCCCAGGCCCTGCTGCACCAGGGCGCAGACGGCCACGGCGCTGTGCGTCTCCAGCCGCAGCCGCCGCGCCACGCCGGCCGCGCCGAAGATCGCGTCCAGCTGCTGCCGGTAGGGGTCTTCGGGGGAGAGGCTGACGAAATCTTCCCCCGCAAAATCCGCCGGCGTCAGGCAGGGCTTGGCCAGCAGGCGGTGCCCGGCGGGCAGCACACAGACCTCGTCCAGGGCCAGCAGGGCCTCGCTGCGCGTGCCCGGGGCCGAGAGGCCCGATTCCGACAGGCCCAGATCGAAGCGCTGCGCCCCCATCCATTCCTCCAGCAGGGGCGACTCCTGGGGCGTGATCGCCAGCTCGGCCGCCGGGTGCTGGCGCAGAAAGTCCGCGCAGGCCGCGGGCAGCAGGGCATGGCTCAGGGCCGGCAGGCAGAGCACCGACAGCCGGGAGGCCGCCTCGGCGCGCCCCAGCTGCGCGGCCCGTTCCATCACCCGGCCCAGCCCCTGGAAGCTGCGCTGCACCTCGTCGAACAGGGCCAGGGCGCGGGCATTGGGGCGCAGCCGCCCGGCCTGGCGCTCGAAAAGCGCATAGCCCAGCAACTGCTCCAGCCGCGCCAGCTCCCGGCTCACCGTGGGCTGGCTGCTGTGCAGCAGGGCGGCAGCGCCGGTGACGCTGCCGGCCGTCATCACGGCGCGGAAGACCTCGATATGGCGGTGACCGATGCTCATGGGCTAAACCATATCAGGATTGAATTGATTAAAGAAATCAAAGCATTTGATTGAATGATGTGGCGCAGGCATGCTGGTGCTCTTCAAGAATCCTGCCCGGCCTGCACCATGCCCCGTCCCGTCTCCGCCCCCCTGCTCTGGAATCTGGCCGAACGCTTCGGCACCCCCCTCTGGGTCTATGACGCGGCCCTCATCCGCAGCCGGATCGCGGCGCTCCAGGCCTTCGACACCATCCGCTTCGCGCAGAAGGCCTGCTCCAACACCCATATCCTCAAGCTGATGCGCGAGCAGGGGGTGAAGGTGGATGCCGTCTCGCGCGGCGAGATCCTGCGCGCCCTGGCCGCCGGCTACCGCGCCGGCGCGGATGGCGAGATCGTCTTCACCGCCGATCTGCTGGACCGCGAGACCCTGGCCACCGTGGCCGAGCACCGCGTGCCGGTGAATGCCGGTTCCATCGACATGCTGGGCCAGCTGGCCGCGGTCTCGCCCGGTCACCCGGTCTGGCTGCGCATCAACCCCGGCTTCGGCCATGGCCACAGCAACAAGACCAATACCGGCGGCGAGCACAGCAAGCACGGCATCTGGCATAGCGAGCTGGGCGCCGCGCTGGACGTGATCCGCGCCCAGGGCCTGAAGCTGGTCGGCCTGCACATGCACATCGGTTCGGGCGTGGACTATGGCCATCTGGCCCAGGTCTGCGGCGCCATGGTGGACCTGGTGCGCCAGGCCCACGAGGCCGGCCACGATCTGCAGGCCATCTCGGCCGGCGGCGGGCTCTCCATTCCCTACCGCGAGGGCGGGGCGGTGATCGACACGGCCCATTACTTCGGCCTCTGGGACGCGGCCCGCCAGCAGGCCGAGGCCCTGCTGGGCCATGGCCTGCATCTGGAGATCGAGCCGGGCCGCTTCCTGGTGGCCGAGGCCGGCCTGCTGCTGGCCGAGGTGCGCGCGACCAAGAACGCGGGCGCCAACCACTTCGTGCTGGTGGATGCCGGCTTCAACGAGCTGATGCGCCCCGCCATGTACGGCGCCTTCCACGCCATGGAGATCCTGCCGCGCGACGGCGTGGCGCGTCCCCAGCGCCCCAGCGTGGTGGCCGGGCCGCTGTGCGAATCGGGCGATGTCTTCACCCAGGAAGACGGCGGCGTGGTGGTGCCGCGCGACCTGGCCGAGGCGCGGGTGGGCGATCTGCTGCTGATCCATGACACCGGCGCCTACGGTGCCTCCATGTCCAGCAACTACAACAGCCGCCCCCTGATCGCCGAAGTGCTGGTGGAGGGCGATGACCCCGCCTCGGCCCGCCTGATCCGCCGCCGCCAGACGGTGGAGGAGCTGCTGGCCCTGGAATCCGGGCTCTGATATGGATGTTGCTATTGCACAAATTTTGTGCAATAGCTTTCCTCAATAGGCGCAGGCAATCGGGGTGATTTGATTAAACAAACCTAAGAGCCGATAGCCATCGATATGATTCACTCCATTCCATCAACCCACAGCGGAGTGCATCCATGTCCCTGATCAACACCCAAGTCCAGCCCTTCAAGGCCCAAGCCTTCCACAACGGCAAGTTCATCGAGGTGAGCGATGAGTCCCTGAAGGGCAAGTGGTCCGTGCTGATCTTCATGCCGGCCGCCTTCACCTTCAACTGCCCCACCGAAGTGGAAGACGCTGCCGAGCACTACGCCGAGTTCCAGAAGGCCGAGACCGAGGTCTACATCGTCACCACCGACACGCACTTCTCGCACAAGGTGTGGCACGAGACCAGCCCGGCCGTGGGCAAGGCCAAGTTCCCCCTGGTCGGTGACCCGACCCACGCCCTGACCAACGCCTTCGGCGTGCACATCCCGGAAGAAGGCCTGGCCCTGCGCGGCACCTTCGTGATCAACCCGGAAGGCGTGATCAAGACTGCCGAGATCCACTCCAACGAGATCGCCCGCGACGTCAAGGAAACCCTGCGCAAGCTCAAGGCTGCCCAGTACACCGCCAAGAACCCCGGCCAGGTCTGCCCGGCCAAGTGGAACGAAGGCGCCAAGACCATCGCTCCCTCGCTGGACCTGGTCGGCAAGATCTAAGCCTCGCCCAGCCCACCCCGTGTTGAGGTTCAGCCTCATCACCGATTGCAGCATTTCCGGCGGCCCGCGTGCCGCCGGGATGCCCCTGGCCGCCCGTTCGCAAAGGAGGCCAGCTCTCAAAGTCGCTTGATACAAGAAGGAAGCATCACCATGTTGGACGACACCCTGAAGACCCAGCTCAAGGCCTACCTGGAGCGCGTCACCCAGCCGTTCGAGATCGAGGCTTCCCTGAGCGACTCTGAGAGCTCCCGCGAGCTGCAGCAACTGCTGCAGGACATCGCCGCGATGTCTGACAAGATCACGCTGAAGCTGGACGGCCAGGACGCTCGCCGCCCCTCCTTCAGCCTCAAGCGCACCGGCACCGAGCAGAGCCTGCGCTTTGCCGCCATCCCCCTGGGTCATGAGTTCACCTCTCTGGTGCTGGCCCTGCTGTGGACCGGCGGCCATCCGCCCAAGGTCGAGCCCGACACCATCGAGCGCATCAAGGGCCTGGACGGCGACTACGCCTTCGAGGTGTACATGAGCCTGTCCTGCCACAACTGCCCGGACGTGGTGCAGGCCCTGTCCCTGATGTCGGTGCTCAACCCCAAGGTCAAGTCCGTCATCATCGACGGTGCCCTGTTCCAGGACGAGGTCAACGGCCGCGAGATCATGGCCGTGCCGGCCGTCTGGCTGAACGGCGCGCCCTTCGGCTCGGGCCGCATGACGGTGGAAGAGATCGTCGCCAAGCTCGATAGCGGCGCGGCAGCCAAGGACGCCGAGAAGCTCAGCGCCAAGCAAGCGTTTGACGTGCTGATCGTCGGCGGTGGCCCCGCCGGCGCTGCCGCCGCCGTTTACGCCGCCCGCAAGGGCATCCGCACCGGCATTGCCGCCGAGCGCTTCGGCGGCCAGGTCAACGACACCATGGCCATCGAGAACTACATCTCGGTGCTGGAGACCGACGGCCTGAAGTTCGCCACCGCGCTGGAACAGCATGTGAAGCACTACGGCGTGGACACCATGAACCTGCAGCGCGCCACCAAGCTCGTGCCCGCCAGCGAGCCCGGCGGCCTGATCGAGCTGCAGCTGGAAAACGGCGGCGTGCTCAAGAGCAAGACCGTGATCCTCTCCACCGGCGCGCGCTGGCGCAATGTGAATGTGCCCGGCGAGCAGGAGTACAAGAACAAGGGCGTGGCCTACTGCCCGCACTGCGACGGTCCGCTGTTCAAGGGCAAGCGCGTGGCGGTGATCGGCGGCGGCAACTCCGGCGTGGAAGCCGCCATCGACCTGGCGGGCATCGTCTCGCATGTGACCCTGCTGGAGTTTGGCGAGCAGCTGCGCGCCGACGCGGTGCTGGTCAAGAAGCTGGAAAGCCTGGCCAACGTCACCATCATCAAGCAGGCCCAGACCACCGAGTTCACCGGCGCAGCCGGCAAGCTCAATGGCCTGAACTACACCGACCGCGCCAGCGGCGAAGCCAAGCGCATCGAGCTGGAAGGCGTGTTCGTGCAGATCGGCCTGGTGCCCAACACCGAATGGCTCAAGGGCACGGTGGAGCTGTCCAAGTTCGGCGAGATCATCGTCAACGCCAAGGGCGAGACCTCGGTGCCGGGCGTGTTTGCCGCCGGCGACGCGACCACGACGCCTTTCAAGCAGATCATCATCGCCGCCGGTGAGGGCGCGAAGGCCGCGCTGGCCGCCTTCGACCACATCATCCGTCACTGAGCGCACGCCTGCCGCGGCCGCGCGCTGCGGCGGGCGGGGCGACAGCGAAAGAGAAGGCCGGTCAATGCTTGTTGACCGGCCTTTGTTTTGCCGGGGCAAGAACGGTCGAGTCCTCAATGGCTGATGGCTGCCAGGAGCGCCAGACCGTCATGGAAAGCTCTGCCGCGGCATGGGCCTCGCGATCTTGTCGCGCATGATCAGTTGCAGCCCGTGCCGCAGCTGCAGGACTTTCAGTGCCTGTGCGCCAAGCTCCCGGGACGTTTGAGGGCCGCGCGGATCGACACGGCGGCCTCCCTATCTTCCCGGTGGTCGCAGCGGTCCCGGCCGGGCACCATGCCGCCATGGCCCGCATCATCTTCACCCCCCAGCTGCGCCGCTTCGTCGAGGCCCCCGAGGTCCTGGTGGAGGCGACCAGCGTGCGCGAGGCGCTGGACGCCGCCCTGGCGGACAAGCCGCGCCTGCGCGCCTATGTGCTGGACGAGCAGGGCCATCTGCGCGCCAACGTCACGATCTTTGTGGACGGGCGCCGCCTGCGCGATCTGCGCGGCCTGAGCGATGCGCTGGGCCCCGAGGCCCAGGTCCATGTGCTGCAAGCATTGTCCGGAGGATGAAACCATGAGCGAGACGAGTGCCTGGCTTGCCACCCGCAAGGGCCTGTTCGAGTTGCGCAGCGCCGGGCCCGGCGCGCCCTGGCGCATCGAGCGTGTGAGCTTTCTGGGCGAGCCCGTCAGCATGGTGCTGCCGCCGCCCGCCGGAGGCGGACGCCTGCTGGCGGCCCTGAACCTGGGCCATTTCGGCACCAAGCTGCAGGGCTCGGACGATGGCGGCCGCAGCTGGACCGAGCTGGCCGCGCCGGCCTACCCACCCCAGCCCGAGGGCGCCGAAGGCCCGGCCTGGAAGCTGCAGCAGATCTGGTCCCTGGAACGCGCCGGCAGCACGCTCTGGGCCGGCACCATCCCGGGCGGGCTGTTTCGCAGCGAGGACGAAGGCGCAAGCTGGCAACTGGTCCAGAGCCTGTGGACCCGGCCTGAACGCCTGGAGTGGATGGGCGGCGGCTATGAGGCCCCGGGCATCCACTCCATCTGCCCCCATCCCGGCCAGGCCGGGGAGCTGCTGCTGGGCATCTCCTGCGGTGGCGCCTGGCGCAGCAGCGATGGCGGCGAGAGCTGGGCCTTGCGCGCCGCCGGCATGCGGGCCGACTTCATGCCCCCCGAGCGCAGCGAGGACCAGAACATCCAGGACCCACACCGCATCGTGCGCTGCGCGGCCGCGCCCGAGGTGCTGTGGTGCCAGCATCACTGCGGCATCTGGCGCTCCAGCGACAACGGTGCCCACTGGCAGGCCCTGCAGGCCCAGCCCTCCAGCTTCGGCTTTGCGGTGGCGGCGCACCCCGGCGACCCGCAGACCGCCTGGTTCGTGCCCGCCGTGAAGGACGAGCGCCGCGTGCCGGTGGACGGCGCCCTGTGCGTGACCTGCACCCGCGACGGCGGCCAGAGCTTCGAGCAGCTGCGCATCGGCCTGCCCCAGCAGCACTGCTATGAGCTGGTCTACCGCCACGGCCTGGATGTGGATGCCAGCGGCCAGCGTCTGCTGATGGGCACGACCACGGGCAGCCTCTGGGCCGGCGAGGCCGGCGGCGAGCGCTGGCTGGAGGTCTCGCGCGGGCTGCCGCCCATCTATGCGCTACGCTTTGGCGCATGAGCTTTCCGACCTTGCAGACCGAGCGGCTCCTGCTGCGCGAGCTGACACCGGCCGATGCGCCGACCCTGTTCGCCATCCACGGCAATGCCGAGGCCATGCGCTGGTTTGGCAGCGACCCGCTGCAGAGCCTGGCCCAGGCCGAGCAGCTGGTCGAGACCTTTGCCAGCTGGCGCCGCCAGCCCAACCCCGGCACGCGCTGGGGCCTGGCCCGGCGTGAGGACGGTGCGCTCGTGGGCAGCTGCGGCCTCTTCAACTGGAACCGCGCCTGGCGCCGCTGCGTGCTGGGCTATGAGCTGGCCCCCGCCGCCCAGGGTCAGGGCTTGATGGCCGAGGCCCTGCGTGCCGTGCTGGACTGGGGCTTCGCGGCCGAGGGCATGAACCTGAACCGCGTGGAGGCCCTGATCCACCCGCGCAACACGCCCTCGCTGAGCCTGGTGGGCCGCCTGGGTTTTGCCCGCGAGGGGCTGCTGCGCGAGGTGGCCTTCTGGGGCGGCCGGCACGAAGACCTGGAACTGCACGCCCTGCTGGCGCGTGAGTGGGCGGCCGGCAAGCGCTAGCGGCTAGAGCGCTCCATCTGCCGCCGTCTGCCACGGGCCGCGCTCGCGCAGGGTGGCCCATTCCGGCCCGCAGGGGGCGGCGATCTCCAGCCAGCGGCCATCGGCCGGGTGCTGCAGCCGGATCTCGGCCGCATGCAGCCACAGGCGCTGCAGACCCAGAAAGCCCGCCACCGCCCGGTTCAGCGGGCCCTTGCCATGGGTGGCGTCGCCCAGGATGGGATGGGCGATGTGCTTGAGGTGGCGGCGGATCTGGTGCCGGCGCCCGGTCTCGGGCCGGCATTCCAGCAGGGCCACGCGGGTGCCGGGGAAGCGGGCATCGCTCACCAGCGGCCACTCGCCGCGGGCCAGGCAGCGCCAGGCGGTGCGCGAGGGCAGCAGGGTCTGGCCGGCCGAGGCGCGCTCGGGGTCCTTGGCCAGGGCATGGTCGATCAGGCCCTCGCCAGCGGCCGGCCAGCCGCGCACCAGGGCCTGGTAGCGCTTGGCCACGCGCCCCTGCTCGAAGGCCTGGCCCAGGACCGAAGCCACCTCGGCCGATAGCGCGAACAGCAGCAGGCCCGAGGTGCCCTTGTCCAGCCGGTGCACCGGCCAGACCGGCCGGCCCAGCTGCTCGCGCAGCAACTGCAGGGCAAACACTTCTTCCTGCGCATCGAGCTGGCTGCGGTGCACCAGCAGGCCCGGCGGCTTGTTGATGGCGACGAGGTGCTCGTCGGCGTGGAGGATCTGCAACATCGGTTTCGTGATGGAGTTGGCGCCTGTCCCTGGCTTGAGGGGCAGCGCCGTGAAATGTGCGCGTGATGGGGCTTCAGCCCCAAAAGGGGGAGTGACGAGGGGAAAACCCTTAGGAAAGAATGCTGTCATTCACAACGCCCATCATTGTTCCCGCAGCCGAAAGCTCCCAGGAGTCAGCCATGCCCAAGACCTATACCGTCGGACACCGCCCGCTCATGACCTCGGTCCAGGCCTGGTTGCTGAATTTGCTGGGCCGCTCACAGCCGCAGACCTGGCCGCCGCGTCGCAAGATCGGCTGAACCCGGCTTGAGGCGCTGAGCTCGGCGCCTCAGCCCAGGTCGCCATCCACGTAGTACCAGGCGCCGTCCTCGCGGACAAAGCGGCTGGTTTCAACAAGCCGATGGGCGCGTCCGCCCAGCTTGCTGCGGGCCACGAAGCTGACCGTGGCATGGTCGGCATCCTGCACTTGGTGCCGCTTCACTTCCAGGCCCAGCCATTGCAGCCCGGGCTCGTTCGTCTCCAGCGTGGCCGGCCGGGTGCTGGCATGCCAGCTGGCCCGCAAATAGTCATTCAGGCCACGCACAAAAGCGCTGTAGCGTGAGCGCATCAGGCGCTCGGCATCCGGGGCCGTGAGGCTCTGGCCGGCGGCGAAGGCGGCATGCCAGCGGCCGCAGCAATCCTCGTAGGGCATGCCCAGGCCACAGGGGCAGGGCTCAGCGGTGTTCGTTTTCTTGGTGCTCATCCAGCAGCAGTTCCCAGGTCTCTCCGACCAGATCATGCCCGAAGCTGTGATGCGCCTCGCTGGCCACCAGGCGGTAGCCCTGGGCCTGGTAGATGCCGCGTGCCGGTCCGAGCAGGCTGTTGGTCCACAGGCGGATGCCGCGGTAGACGCCGGCCTGGCGGGCGAATTCGGTGCAGGTCGCTGTCAGGTGCTTGCCCAGGCCCAGCCCGCGCGCCGCGGGCTCCAGCAGCAGCATGCGCAGCTGGGCCCAGCCGGGATCGGGTGCGCCGCTGCGCTCATCGCGGGCCTGGACCAGGAAGACGCAGCCCAGGCGCTCGCCGCCGCTTCGCTCGGCGATCCAGCCCGCCTCGCGGCCGGGGTCGAAGCGCTCGGCAAAGTCGGCCGCGATGCGGGCCACCAGGGCCTCGAAGCGCCAGTCCCAGCCGAACTGCTGGTGGTAGAGCGCACCATGGCGCGAGATCACCCAGCCCAGATCGCCGGGGCGCAGGGCGCGCAGGCGCACATCGGAGGCGGGCGTAGCGGTGGGGGCTGCGTCGGGCGGCATGGACCGCATGATGCGGGGCCGCATGTCGGCCCGCAAGCGGGACGGCCCGACCCCGAACTTTAGAATGCAGGCATGAGCCTGCCCCCCCAAGAAGATCTGTTTGCCGCCCCACCGCCGCCCGCCCAGGGGGCCGGCAGCGGCCTGCTGAAGAACCTGAATCCCGAGCAGTACGCGGCCGTGACCGCGCCCGCCGAGCCCAGCCTGATCCTGGCCGGTGCCGGCTCGGGCAAGACCCGGGTGCTGACCACCCGCATCGCCTGGCTGCTGCAGACGGGGCAGGCCACGCCGGGCGCCATCATGGCCGTGACCTTCACCAACAAGGCCGCCAAGGAGATGCTCACGCGTCTGTCCACCATGCTGCCGGTGAATGTGCGCGGCATGTGGATCGGCACCTTCCACGGCCTGTGCAACCGATTCCTGCGCGCGCACTGGAAGCTGGCCGGCCTGCCGCAGGGCTTCCAGATCCTGGACGCCAGCGACACCGTCTCGGCCATCAAGCGCGTGATCAAGGCCATGAAGCTGGACGAGGAACGCTTCGTTCCCAAGCAGGTGGGCTGGTTCATCGCCGGGGCCAAGGAAGACGGCCTGCGGCCCAAGGACATCGAGCAGCGCGACGAGCAGACCAGGACGCTGGTGCAGATCTACCAGGCCTACGAGGACCAGTGCGCACGCGAGGGCGTGGTGGACTTCGCCGAGCTGATGCTGCGCTCCTATGAGCTGATGCGCGACAACCTGGCGCTGCGCCAGCACTACCAGCACCGCTTCCAGCACCTGCTGGTGGATGAGTTCCAGGACACCAACAAGCTGCAGTACGCCTGGCTCAAGATGTTTGCGCCGCCGGGCGCGGGCCAGGGCGTGTTCGCGGTGGGCGACGACGACCAGAGCATCTACGCCTTCCGCGGCGCGCGGGTGGGCAATATGTCGGACTTCGAGCGCGAGTTCCGCGTGAAGAAGGTCGTCAAGCTGGAGCAGAACTACCGCAGCTTCGGCAATATCCTGGACGCGGCCAATACCCTGATCTCCAACAACAGCCGGCGCCTGGGCAAGAACCTGCGCACCGAGATGGGACCGGGCGAGCCCATCCGCGTGCACGAGGCGGCCAGCGACTTCAATGACGCGCAGTGGCTGATCGAGGAGGCGCAAAGCCTGCATCGCGCGGGCATGCCGCGCCAGGAGATCGCGGTGCTCTACCGCAGCAATGCGCAGTCGCGGGTGATCGAGTCGGCGCTCTTCAATGCCGGCATTCCTTATCGTGTCTACGGCGGCCTGCGCTTCTTCGAGCGCGCCGAAGTGAAGCATGCGCTGGCCTATCTGCGTCTGATCGAGAACCCCAACGACGACACCAGCTTCCTGCGCGTGGTGAACTTCCCCACCCGCGGCATCGGCGCCCGCACCATCGAGCAGCTGCAGGACGCGGCGCGCAGCAGCGGCCGCAGCCTGTGGCAGAGCGTGGGCGCGGTGGCGGGCAAGGGCGGGTCCAATCTGGTGGGCTTCACCCAGCGGGTGGACTCCATGCGCAATCTCACGCAAGGCCTGACCCTGCGCGAGATCATCGAGCAGGTGGTCGAGGCCTCCGGCCTGGCGGACTTCTACCGCACCGAGAAGGAAGGCGCCGAGCGCCTGGAGAATCTGGCCGAACTGGTGAACGCGGCCGAGGCCTTTGTCACCCAGGAGGGCTTTGGCAAGGACGCCGTCGCCCTGCCGGTGGACGAGACCGCGCCGGGCACCATCGCCCCGGGCCTGCCCCTGGCGGTGGCGGCCGCGGCCGTGACGCCGGATGCGGAGACGGGCGAGATCATGTCGCCCCTGGCGGCCTTCCTGACCCACGCCTCCCTGGAGGCCGGCGACAACCAGGCCCAGGCCGGCCAGGACGCGATCCAGCTGATGACCGTGCACTCGGCCAAGGGCCTGGAGTTCGACGCCGTCTTCATCACCGGCCTGGAGGAGGGCCTGTTCCCGCACGAGAATTCGCTCTCCGACAGCGATGGGCTCGAGGAAGAGCGCCGCCTGATGTATGTGGCCATCACGCGGGCGCGCCAACGCCTGTACATGAGCTTCTGCCAGACCCGCATGCTGCACGGCCAGACGCGCTACAACGTCAAGAGCCGCTTCTTCGACGAGCTGCCCGAGGCTGCGCTGAAGTGGCTGACCCCGCGCAACCAGGGCTTCGGCTCGGGCTTTGCCAAGGAGTACCAGGAGGCCTGGTCCCGCGGCTCGGGGCTGAAGTCCATGGTGGGGGCCGGCCAGCGCGCCCACAGCAACGAGAAGGCCGCCTGGGTGGAGCCACCCGTGCCGGCCTCGATGAAGAAGAAGGTGGACGAGGAGCATGGCGGCCTGCGCGTGGGCAAGGGCGTGTTCCACACCAAGTTCGGCGAAGGCGTGCTGATGACCCTGGAAGGCAGCGGCGCCGACGCGCGCGCCCAGGTCAATTTCGGCCGCCACGGCGTGAAGTGGCTGGCCCTGGGCGTGGCCAAGCTCACGCCCATCGACTGAAGCCTGTCCGGCAGCAAAGAAAAAAGGGGTGGCGCCGCGGCGCCACCCCTTTTGCCTTGTTGGCGGCCACCTGGCGGTGGCTACCCTGGCATCAGGCCTTGCTCAGCTTCACGCTGCTGGACTCGGCGGTGATGTAGCCCACCGCGGCGCCGAAGCGGCCCTTGTAGTTGGTTTCCAGCAGGGGTTGCAGCGTGCTCTTGACCACATTGTGGATGGAGCCCCAGTCACCGGCGTGCTGGAAGTTGCTGGTGATGTAGGTCCAGCCGTTGATGTCGTCCACCACGCCCAGGCCGGTGGCCTCGGCACCTGCCGGCATGGACAGCAGGCGGCTGAGCTGCTTGGTGTCCACGTTGTAGGCCCAGACGAAGTTGTTCACGTGCTGGCTGCTGTCCTCGCCGATGAAGAGGGTGCGCAGCTTCTCGGAGAACTTCAGATTGTCCGGGTTGGCGATCTTGTCGGGGTTGCCGGTATTGCCCAGGGCGTCGGCCGTGATGTCCTCGCCGGTCAGCAGGGCCTTGGTCTGCGACGGCACCCACTCGCTGTTGATGGCGGTGCCGGCCGTGTCCTTCTGGCCGGCGCTCAGGGTGTGGGCCAGGATGGCGCCGGCGTTCAGGGCCTTGTCCACCGTGACGTTGTAGGCCTCGTTCCAGGCGGCGTTGTTCTTGACCATGGAGCTCTGCACGTTCTGCAGGGCCGAGTAGCCGATCTTGTCCTTGATGTTGACCGTCGTGCCTTCCATCTTGGTGAAGGCCATCGAGGCGCCCTTCAGGGCGGCGTAGCGGTGGGTCTCCAGGAAGGCGGCGGCCTTGTCCATGCCGGCCTTCACGCGCACCCATTGCGGCTTGCCGCTGAACCAGATCTTGGTGTAGGTCGCATCGGCCGGGTCGGTATTGGACACGTCCATGATGTCCGTGGCCTTGAGCGTGTCGGCCAGCTTCTCGATCTCGGCGCTGGTGGCAGAGCCCAGCTTGATCCAGCTCAGCGGGGCGCCGGCGGCGCTGGGGTCCAGCGAGAAGCCGTTGCCCACCTTGGCCACGTACAGGGTGCCGGCGGAGAGGTCCTTCTCCTTGTCGGCCACGAACATGAAGAAGCCGCCGTTGGTGGCGTCGTCACCCATGATGGCGGTGCGGTTGTCGGGCATGACCTGGATCAGCTCATGCGAGATGCGGCCCAGGCAGTAGTGCTTCTTGATGCTGCCGGTGCCGTCGGGGTTGACGGTGACCTCGGGCAGGTGGCCGTAGTGGTAGGGCTTGGCCTTGGTCTCGTCGCCGTACAGGTTCTTGCTGTAGGCCTTGAACTGGGCGCTGCTGGCGGCGGTGAAGGCGTCCGGCTCGTACTCCTCGCTGGACAGATGGGTGCCCCAGGGCGAGAGGCTGGAGCCGCAGGTGATCCAGAGGCCGTGGGCCGGCGAGGTGTCCACATTGTGGTACTTCACCAGGCTCAGCTTGCCGGTCGCGGGGTCCTGGTCCAGGGTCAGCACGGCGATGGGCGAGGGCAGCTTGCCGTACATATCGGTCTTGCCGTCCTGCGCCCAGGTGGTGTATTCGAACTGCACCACGGCGAAGACCGGCTTGCCCTTGACGCCGGCCACGCTGGCGTTGGGCAGGCTCAGCAGCGAGGTGCCGTCCGGCGAGTCGCTGAAGAAGTGGCGCTCCTTGCCGGCCACGGTGGTGTCGATGATGGCCTTGCCATTGATGTCGTAGTAGCCGCCGGCCAGGATGGTGCCGCCCTTGCCGTCCGGCACCAGGTCGCCGGTGATGAAGAAGGGCTGGTAGGCCAGCTTGTAGTTCAGGCTGCTGTCGTCGCTGAGCTTGACCGTCAGGCTGGAGGCCATATAGGTCGTGGCCATATTGGCCGGGGTGCTCAGGGCCGGGGCCGCCATGGCGGTGAAGCTGGCCGAGACGAAGCTGGCGGCCGGGGTGTCGTCATCGCCGCCACCGCAGGCGCTCAGGCTGAGGCCGGCGCCCAGGGCACCGCCCAGGGGCAGCAGCAGGGGGCTGCCGAAGAGCTTGAGGGCCTGGCGACGGGTGGGCTGGGAAGTACGGGTCATGCTGATTGCAACTCACGGATGAAGGTGAGGCCGGGTGCCCAAGGACATGCTCCGGCCGGGAGGTGCCAGGGAGCGCGTTCGGACCATGCATTGACCCCCCAGCTGTCACAAGGGGCGCACTCTAGGAAGTGCGTGTGTCAGTGTGATGACCCCGTGCGGGGAATCAGCTCGTCTTGCTCAGCAGATCGCGTGGCGCGCCGAACATGAAGCAGTCGATGAAGGTGAAGTACAGCGAGGCGTAGAACACCGTGGAGAGCATCAGGCCCATCATCAGGGCCAGCACCGGCAGCAGCTGGGCCAGGCCCAGCAGTCCGCCCAGCAGGGCCAGCAGCATGGACAGGCCCATGATCAGACCCACCCAGATCAGGCCGTTGAGCAGGAAGGCGCTGCGGTTGCGCCAGATGCCCAGGGTGCTGGAGAACAGCGCCTGCAGGGCGCCCTGGCCGCCCCAGTGCACCAGGGCCGGGGCATGCCAGAAGGGCACGGCCAGCAGGGTGGCCAGGGACAGGCGGAAGAACATGCCCGTGAGCAGGCGCGGATCGCTCATCGCCGCCTGCAGGGCCGCATCGTAGGCCGGGTCCTTGGTCTTGGGATCGGCCATCAGGGCCTGCAGGGTCTCGAAGGCGCCGCCGTCGATGGCGCCGCTGAGCGCCATCACCAGCACGGTGGCCAGGGCATAGCCGCCGCACAGGGCCAGCTGGCTGTTGCGGCGCTGCTGGGTGAGCTTGAGCGGGGCCAGGAAGACATCGGGCTTGGGCGTCTGGTTCTGCAGCACCAGATGGGTGGCCAGCATGAAGCCCAGGCTCATCAGGGGCAGGGCCATCAGCAGCAGCACCGAGCCCAGCACCGGCAGCAGCAGCACCAGCACGGCGCTGAGCATGCACAGGGCCATCATGCCCGTCAGCGCCATGGGCCGGCGCTGGAAGACCTTGAAGCCGTGCCGCACCCACAGCACGCCATGGCGGGCCGGCACGGTCTGCAGGTGAAGAGGCATGGACGACGAGGAATTCGACACGGCGGCGATGGGCAGAAAGGGTTGGACGCGGGCTCAGTCTTTGAGGGCGTGCCAGGGCTCCGCCACCCGCTCGCGCAGCACGCGCTCGAAGTGGCCGGGGTCGTGGGGCTTGAGCAGGGCAGCGTCGCGCGGCAGGTGCAGGTCCCACAGGCGCGAGATCCAGAAGCGCAGGGCGGCGCCGCGCAGCAGGGCCGGCAGCAGGCGGTGCTCGGCGCCGCTGAGCGGGCGCACGCGCTCGTAGGCATCGACGAAGGCCTGGGCGCGCGCGGCATCCAGTCGGCCGCTGGCCAGGTCGATGCACCAGTCGTTCAGGCACACGGCCAGGTCGAAGAGCCAGGTGTCGACGCCGGCGAAGTAGAAGTCGAAGAAGCCGGTCAGGCGCTCGCGGCCGGGCAGGCCGCCCTCCACCGCGGCGAACATCACGTTGTCGCGGAACAGGTCGGCGTGGATGGGGCCGCGCGGCAGCTCGGCATAGCTCTGCGAGGCGGCCAGCTGCTGCTGGTAGGCCAGCTCGGTCTGGATCAGCTCGGCCTGGGCCGGCGTCAGAAAGGGCAGGACCACGGGCACGGTCTCGCTCCACCAGGCCAGGCCGCGCAGATTGGGCTGGCTCAAGGGGAAGTCCTGGCCGGCCAGGTGCATGCGGGCGAGCTGCGCACCCACCTGCTCGCAGTGGTGCAGATCCGGCGCCAGCTGATGGCCGCCGGCCAGCTTGTCCACCACGGCGGCGGGCTTGCCCGCCAGCTCGAAGAGGATCTCGCCCTGGGCGTCGGCATGCGGAGCCGGCACGGCCACACCGCGCCGGGCCAGATGCTCCATGAGGCGCAGGTAGAAGGGCAGCTGCGCGAAGCTCAGGCGCTCGAACACGGTCAGCACATAGCTGCCGCGCTCGGTGGTGAGGAAGTAGTTGGTGTTCTCGATGCCCGCCTTGATGCCTTGCAGCGCCTGCACGGCGCCCAGGTTCAGACGGTCGGCCAGGGCTTGGGCCTGGGCCAGGGAGACTTCGGTGAAGACGGCCATGAGGGAAGGTGGGGTCGCGGATGCCGGGGCGGGGCGGGCCCCGGGACTCAGAAATCCAGCAGGCGCCAGACGCGCTGTCCGGCGGCGCCGCGGGTGGACCCGGGACCGGCGGAGAGCTCGCGGCTGCCGTCGCCCACGATGATCTCGTAGGCGGGGGCCTTGCTGTTCTTGGGTTGGACCGTGACCTTCTGGGTCTGGCCGCGCACGCGCAGTTCCTCGACGCGGGTGTGGTCGTCCTCCAGCACGATCTGCTGAACCTGGGGCTCGGGCACGTCGCGGGCCAGGGCGGCGGACGCGGCCAGGCCCAGCGGGGCGGCGAGCAGCAGGGAGAGGAGCGGGCGCTTCATCGTCATGATGCTGCCATTCTAAGGGGCACCCGGCACCGGGGCGGCCGCGGCTTCGCGGACAATCGCGCCCCATGAGCAAACCGATTCTGCTGCTGGTCGACGGCTCCAGCTTCCTGTACCGCGCCTACCACGCCCTGCCCGATCTGCGCGGCCCCGAGGGCCAGCCCACCGGGGCGGTGCATGGCATCGTGGCCATGATGAAGAAGCTGCGCGAGGACATCGGCGCCGAGCATGCCGCCTGCGTCTTCGACGCCAAGGGCCCGACCTTCCGCGACGAGTGGTACGCCGAGTACAAGGCCCAGCGCGCGCCCATGCCCGACGATCTGCGCGCCCAGATCGAGCCCATCCACGAGGTGGTGCGCCTGCTGGGCTGGCCGGTGCTGGAAGTGCCCGGCATCGAGGCCGATGACGCCATCGGCACCCTGGCCCGCCTGGGTGCGGCCAGCGGCCACCAGGTGGTGGTGGCCACCGGCGACAAGGACCTGGCCCAGCTGGTCACGCCCGATGTGAGCCTGATCAACACCATGGCCAAGCCGCCCGAGCGCCTGGACGAGGCCGGCGTGCTGGCGAAGTTCGGCGTGCCGCCCGACCGCATCATCGACTACCTGACCCTGATGGGCGACACGGTGGACAACGTGCCTGGCGTCGAGAAGGTGGGCCCCAAGACCGCAGCCAAATGGATTGCCGAGCATGGCTCGCTGGACGGCGTGATGGCCAATGCCGACAAGATCAAGGGCGTGGCCGGCGAGAACCTGCGCAAGGCCCTGGACTGGCTGCCCATGGGCCGCAAGCTGGTGACCGTGCGCTGCGACTGCGATCTGCACGGCCATGTGCCCGGCTGGCCGGCCCTGGAAGCCCTGGCGCTCAAGCCGGTGGACGAGAGCGGCCTGGCCGCCTTCTATGGCCGCTACGGCTTCAAGACCTGGCTCAAGGAGCTGAGCGGCGAGCTGCCCGCACCCAAGGCCAAGACGGCCGCGGCCGCGGCAGCCGCGGAGGCCCCGGCCGCACCTACCCCGTCTGCCGCGCCGCTGGAGCGCCACTACGAGACCGTGCTGAGCTGGGAGCAGCTGGACGCCTGGCTGGCGCGCCTCGAGGCCGCGCCGCTCACCGCGCTCGACACCGAGACCGACTCCCTGGATGGCATGCAGGCCCGCATCGTGGGCATTTCCTTTGCCGTGGAGCCGGGCAAGGCCGCCTACATCCCGCTGCGCCACGAGGGCCCGGACGCGCCCGAGCAGCTGCCGCTGGACGCGGTGCTGGCCCGGCTCAAGCCCTGGCTGGAAGATGCCAGCAAGAAGAAGCTGGGTCAGAACATCAAGTACGACGGCCATGTGTTCATGAACCATGGCATTGCCGTGGCCGGCTATGCGCACGACACCATGCTGCAGAGCTATGTGCTGGAGGCGCACAAGACCCATGGCCTCTCGGCCCTGGCCGAGCGCCATCTGGGCCGCAGCGGCATCAATTACGAAGACCTCTGCGGCAAGGGTGCCCACCAGATTCCTTTTGCCCAGGTGGATGTGGCGCGCGCCACCGAGTATTCCGGCGAGGACTCCGAGATGTGCGTGCAGCTCAGCGAGCTGCTGCTGCCCCAGATCCAGGCCGAGGCCGGGCTGAACTTCGTCTACGAGCAGATCGAGCTGCCCACCTCGACGGCCCTGGCGCGGGTGGAGCGCACCGGCGTGCTGATCGATGCCAGCCGCCTGCAGGCCCAGAGCCACGAGCTGGCCCAGCGCCTGGTGGCGCTGGAGCAGCAGGCCTACGAGATTGCCGGCCAGCCCTTCAATATGGGCAGCCCCAAGCAGATCGGCGAGATCCTGTTCAACAAGCTGGGCCTGCCCGTGGTCAAGAAGACCGCCACCGGCGCCCCCTCCACCGACGAGGAGGTGCTGGACAAGCTGGCTCAGGACTACCCGCTGCCGGCCAAGATCCTGGAGTACCGCGGCCTGGCCAAGCTCAAGAGCACCTACACCGACAAGCTGCCCCTGATGATCAACCCGGCCACCGGCCGGGTGCATACCACCTATGCCCAGGCGGTGACGGTGACCGGGCGCCTGTCCAGCAACGAGCCCAATCTGCAGAACATCCCCATCCGCACCGCGGAAGGGCGCAAGGTGCGCGAGGCCTTCATCGCGCCACCGGGGCATTGCATCGTCAGCGCCGACTACTCCCAGATCGAGCTGCGCATCATGGCCCATATCAGCGAGGACCCGGGCCTGCTGCGCGCCTTCCAGGAGGGGCAGGACGTGCACCGCGCCACCGCCAGCGAGGTCTTCGGCGTGCCGCTGGACGAGGTCACGAGCGAGCAGCGCCGCTATGCCAAGACCATCAACTTCGGCCTGATCTACGGCATGGGCGCCTTCGGTCTGGCCCAGAGTCTGGGCATCGAGCAGAAGGCGGCCAAGGACTATATCGACCGCTACTTCACCCGCTTTGCCGGCGTGAAGCGCTATATGGACGAGACCAAGTCCCGCGCTGCCGAGCTGGGCTATGTGGAGACCCTGTTCGGCCGCCGCATCTACCTGCCCGAGATCAAGGGCGGCAACGGCCCGCGCCGTGCCGGCGCGGAGCGCCAGTCCATCAACGCGCCCATGCAGGGCACGGCGGCCGACCTGATCAAGCTGGCCATGGTGGCGGTGCAGAACGAGCTCGATGCCCGCGGTCTGGCCACGCGCATCATCATGCAGGTGCACGACGAGCTGGTCTTCGAGGTGCCCGCGGCCGAGCTGGACTGGATCAAGACCGAGGTGCCGCGCCTGATGGCCGGCGTGGCCCAGCTCAAGGTGCCCCTGCTGGCCGAGGTGGGCGTGGGCGCCAACTGGGACGAGGCGCACTGAGGGCCGACGGGCCGGCTCAGTCCGCCGGCAGCTGACCCAGCCGCGCCAGGCTGCCGTCGCGGCGCATGCGGGCCAGGGCCGTGTCGACCTCGGCCAGGCGCGCGGCATACGGGGAGCTGCGGCCCAGCATCAGCCGGGTCTCGCTGCTGTCCAGGGTGGGCGGCAGTTCCAGCACCTCGCGTTCCAGGCCGGCGGCGCGTAGCGCCGCCTGCGTGGCATTGGCCGAGTCCAGCAGCACATCGAAGCGCTCGGCCAGCAGCATGCGCAGCGCATGCTGGCGGCTGGGGCTGAAGCTGATCTCATGCCCGGCGAAACGCGCCTTGACCCAGCCATTGCCCAGATAGGCGCCCAGGCGCAGGCCGCGGAGTTCGTCCGGGCTCCTGAGCCCCTGCAGGCGCTGGCGCAGGGCCGTGTCCTGGGCGCGCACAAACATCACCAGCCGGCCCTGGGTCACCCAGTGACTGCTGGCCAGGGTGTAGGCCAGGCGCTCCGGCGTGGGCACGGTGATGAAACCATCGGCCTCGCCCTGCTGCACGCGCTGCTGGGCACGCGCCCAGGGGAAGGCCTCGTGGCGCACCTGCCAGCCCAGGCGCCGCACCAGCAGCTCCTCCATGATGTCCACGAAGACGCCGCGCACCTCGCCCTGGGGTCCCAGGCTGGAGAAGGGCGCGAAGTTGTCGTAGTAGGCCAGGCGCAGGGGCGCGGGATTCGCACCCGCGCCGAGGAAGGGGCTGGCGGGGAGCAGCGTCGCAGCAAGCTGCAGCAGGCGACGGCGCGGAAACAAAGTCATGTCGGGACCCGGGCTGAACCGGGAGAAGGGCGGGCCGGCGCAGCTTACCTCCGGGGACCTGCTTCCGGCTTACGGTTCGTGACTCAGTCGCTGCACAGAGGCCGCGCGCCGACCGCGGGCCGGCCCAGGCCGTCGCGGTCCACGGTGCGCAGATAGTCCTCGACGCTGCGCAGGAATTGCAGGGCCGGGCGGATCTCGACCCGCTGCGCCGTGTCGCTGCTGCGGTGATAGTGGGCCACACCCGCCACCCGGCCGAAGACCCGGTTGCGCACGCCGCGCGCGGCAAAGGGGCCGGCGTCGAAGTCGTAGCTGTCCTCGTCGTCGCGAGCCTGGTACTCATGGGAGTAATCGTCGGCATGGCCTGCAGCGGGGCGTTGCAGGGCGGCCAGCCAGCGCTGCACAAAGCCGCAGCGCTGTGCGGCGCTGTAGCGCAGCCAGTCGCCAAAGCCCAGGCCGATCATGTCCACGGTGCTCATCAGGATCAGCTCGCGGCCGCGCTCTACCGGCAGGGGATGGGCGGCGTGGTGCATGGAGCCCATCAAGGGCTGCTCCTCGGCGCCGTAGGCGATGAAGAGCAGGCTGCGCCGGTTGTCGCGCCGCGTCGCAAAGCCGCGCGCCAGCTCCAGCAGGGCGGCCACGCCCGAGGCATTGTCATTGGCCCCGGGGTAGTAGGCCCGGCCGGAGGCCGTGGGGCCCAGGTGGTCGTGGTGGGCGCTGATGATGATGAGCTCGCGTGCCAGCCGCGCATCCTGGCCCGGCAGCCAGGCCGCGATATTGGCGCTGCGCACGCGGCGGCCGTGCTGGGGTGAGCGCTCGTCGGTCTCCTCATCCTCGGGTGATGGGCTGGCGATGCGGGTCTCAAACCATTGCAGATCGCCGTCCTCGCCCGCGGGCTGCAGGCCCAGGGCTCGGAACTCGGCCTGGATCAGGCGGCGGGTGAGGGCATCGCCCGGCGAGCCGGCCAGGCGGCCGTCGTAGCGCGGGCTGCTCAGCTCGGTGATGAGGGCCTGCATGCGGGCCTCGGCCGTGGGCAGCGGGCTGTCGGCGCCGAAGAGGCTGGCCGCGGCGGCCGGGCAGGTCAGCAGGCTCAGCGTCAGCAGCAGGGCGGGCCAGCGGGCGGCCGTGCGCGTCATGAGTGCGTTCTCACGTAGAGCCAGGTGGGCGTGGCGGGCTTGCGCAGCTTGAGTGCTGCCACCTCGGCCAGCGCCCCGGCCGAGAGCGGAATGGCCCAGTGGCGGTAATGGTCGCGCAGGTCCAGGCCGGTGATGCGCGACATCAGCACATAGTGCTGGTCATACTGCGCGGCCGCCTCTCCCTCTTCCAGCGCCTGCTGCTTCGCGGGGCTCAGCTCGCGGTAGGCGCGGAAGAGCTCGCGGTAGATCTGCCAGCCGCGCTGGGGCACGGCGTCCATGATCTGCACCAGGAAGACCAGCTTGTCGTTGTCGTCGGCATCGCGGGCGAAGTCACGGATGCGGCCCGCCTTGAGCTTGCGCACCGCCTGGCCATACATGTCTTCCACCACGGTCTGGGCCGGCTGGCCCATCTGCTCCATGGCGTAGAGCGAGAAGAGATTGACCGTGGACTCGCTGCCGAAGGTGTTGCACCAGGTGGACTGCTGGTAGTTGTGGCCCAGCTCATGCACATTGCCCCAGAAGCGTTTGACGGCGTCCACATCGGTGAGCGGCCAGTCGCCGCTGGTGCGTATGGGGTAGCCGGCATGGGCCCAGCCAAAGCCCACCTGGGGGCTCCAGGTGATGTGGTGCTTGAGGCGCTGGCGCGGATGCAGGGGACCGCTGCCGTCAAAGCCGGCCAGCCATTCGATGTTTTCCACATGGGTGTCGAACTGGGCCATCAGGGCCTGCGGATCCTTCAGATCGCGGACCTGCTCGCGCGGCACGGTGATCACGCTGCGCCGGCCCTCCAGCAGCACCCAGGGGCCGGGCAGCTGGCGGATGCGCGCCCAGTCCTGCGGGCCGTGCCGCTCCGCATGGAAGTAGGGCGCGGCCACCGCCTCCTCGATGGCGATGTGCACGGTGGCCTCGGCCGCCTTGTGCGAATTGATCTGGATGAAGCCGCCGTACTGGCTGCGGATCTCGTTGAGCCCGGGCTTGAGCGGGGCCAGCATGCTGACGGCCGGGAAGCGCTTGAGCTGGGGATCGCCGTCCAGGGGCTTGCCATTGGTGGCCAGCACCTCGTTCTGCTCGCTGATCTGCAGCGTCAGCTGCGCCAGGTCGGCCGGCCGCGCGGCCTCGACCCGCAGGCGTATCACCCGGCCGGCCGGGGCCCACAGCCCGGTGTGCAGGGTCTGATGCCACTCGGGCTGCCAGCCGATATGCCGGAAGGCGCCGATGCGCCGATCCAGGCTGAAGCGCGCGCTGCCGGGCGGGGCATCGGCGGGCATCAGGCCCGGGTAGGTGGCGACATCCCGGGGGTAGGGCAGGGCCTGGTGCAGCGGCGTGAGCCGGTTGACCTGGTCGCGCGCCAGCTCCAGCGCGATCAGGGGCGTATTCGTCACAGCCAGGGGATAGCGCACCTGCACATGGCGCCCGCGCTCGGCGATCTGCCGTGCCTCGGACAGCAGGCGCCAGCGCTGGTTGGCCTCGCCGTGGTGCTCGTAGATGTCGATGGGTTCCTCGTTGGCGCTGAGGTCCATGGCATAGCCCTGCAGGCGAAAGCTCTGGTCCTGGTAGCGCCAGGTCTGCAGCGCGCCGGGCCGGCAGGGTTGCAGCGTCAGTCGCTCACCCTCGCCCAGCTGGCGCGGCCCCACGCACAGGGTGCTCTGGCCAAAGGGCCGCAGGCGCTGCTCGCGCAGGTCCCAGGCCTGGGCGGGATCGGCCACATCACAGGGCGCGATCTCCAGGCGGGCGCCCGCGCGCAGTGCGCCCTGCACCCGCAGGCAATGCCCGGGCTCGCGGGCGGAGACGATGTAGTCGGGCTCCGGGGAGCCCGGGCCTTGGCCATAGGCGCTGGCGCCGCCCAGCAAGGCGGCGACCAGCGCGCCGACGGTACTGCTTGTGTTCACGATTCCATCCCTGTGCCGGCCCCTGGGCCGCTTGTGTGCGCCGGCCTTGTTGTCGGATGTTGCGGGAACTCCGGGCCGGTCGAGGGACGGCAGCCTAGCGGCCGTTCATGAAGCGCGGCTGAACCGCCGCTGCAGCACGGTGTGGCGGATCTCAGCGGGCGATCCAGGCCTCCTGCCAGTGCGTGCCCACGCCGGGCTCGAAATGCGTGGCCTGGGGGGACCATTGCACGCAGTAGCCGGCGTTGGGCCAGGGGCGGCATTCGTAGACGCGGCCGTCCTTGGGCTGCAGCACGCGGGTGCCGGCCTTGTACTCGCGCAGGCCTTCGGGGAAGCGATAGCTCGCCGGGCCGGGCGGGGTGCCGCCGCCGCCCGCGATCATCAGGTCGAAGGTCTTTTGCACCAGGGCGCCGCTGCCCTTGACCACGCCGCGCAGCACCAGCTGGTGGTGGCCGGCCTGGGGCTGTTGCAGGGGCAGCAGCACGGTCTGGCCGGTGTTGGCCAGGCTCAGGCTCAGCGTGCCCTTGGTGCGGCCGCCGTGGTCCAGCACCGTGGCCGTGATGTCCAGCTCGCCCACGGCGGTCAGGGCAAAGCTCAGGCTCAACTGGCCGTTGACGATGGCGGGGCTGGTATTCAGGCCGTTGACCAGCAGATCGGCCGCCGGGGCCGGCGCCTTCTCGATCTGCACTTCCACACGCTCGATGCCGCTGGCCGCCTGGGCGAAGACCTCGTTGCGGCCCGGGGCCGGGGCGATGCGGCCGTCCGCCGCGCGCACGCCCGCCTGCAGCAGGCGTGGCTGCTCGGCATTGATGCGCTGGGCCAGCAGATAGGGCCAGCTCTCGCGCTGGCCGTCGGCCGCGCTGGCGATGCGCAGCCGGGTCTGCAGCTCGCGGCGCTCGCCGCGCGCGTCGAACACCCGCGTCATCACCTGGTCGCCCACGGCCAGATCGGTGGAGGGGTGGAGCACGCCGCGCGACTCCCAGCCCGGCGCGGGCGTGGGGGTGCCGCCGCTGCCCTCGAACATCACATCGGCCACGTTGTAGAAGCTCATGGGCGTGTCGCCCACCTCCCAGATGGCCAGGATGAGCTGGTAGCCCTTGCGCGCCGGCACCTGGCAGACATGGCTGAGCTGCTTGGGTGGCTGGCGCATGCCGCCGTCATGGCTGCAGAAGGGCTGGGGCTCGAAGACGGCGCGGCTCAGGCGCTGGTTGGGGTTCCAGTCGGCGCGGGTGATGTAGTAGCGGAAGTTGCGCGTGACATGGTTGGCCGTGAAGGTCCAGCTGAAGGTCTGGGCGCCGGCGCTCAAGGGGCGCTTGGTCCAGCGCACGGCGCTCTGCTCGTCCAGGGCGCCGAACTGGCTCAGGCCGGCGCTGGCGATCTGGCCATCGGCCGGGCCGCGCTCGGGGTAGCCGGAGAAGCCTTCCAGGCTCTGCGGCTCCCACTGCACGGCGCCGCACTGGCTGTTGGCGCCGCTGCGGCACAGCAGGCCGCGGGCTTCGGGCTGGCTCAGATAGCCGTGGGCCAGGGCGCTGAGGGCCAGGCTCTGGCCCAGCAGGGCCAGCGTGATGGCGCGGAAGGGGTTGCGGGGCTGCGGCGTCCGCGGTGCGGGGCGCTTGCGGCTGTGGGTGAAGTTCGACATCGGGTTCCTCCTGGGCTGTCGTCCGGGTTTCTTGTTGGGGTTCTTGTTGACGCCCGGCCGCGGGGCCGAGCGGGGCGCGATTCTGAACAGCCGACATGCCATCCGCCCACTTGTGTGCAAACACTTACCGCTGCTACGCGGCGCTTACCGGCGCTGCCCTCGGTTAGCATCCCGCCCCATGAATTGGCCCTATGAATTGCAGATCGGCTGGCGCTACACCCGCGCCGGACGGGGCGGGCGGCGCAACCGCTTCATCTCCTTCATCTCCGGCGTGTCGGTGCTGGGCATCGCCCTGGGGGTGGCGGCGCTGATCATCGTGCTCTCGGTGATGAACGGCTTCCAGAAAGAGGTGCGCGACCGCATGCTCAGCGTGATCGCCCATGTGGAGCTGATGAGCTATGACGGCCAGGGCCTGGACGACTGGCAGGCCGTGGCGGCGCGGGCCCGGGCCAATCCGTCCGTGGGCGGGCAGATCCAAGGCGCGGCGCCCTTTGTGGTCTCGCAGGCCCTGATCGCGCGCGGCGAGGAGATGCGCGGCACCATCGTGCGCGGCATCGATCCGCGGCGCGAGGCCGAGGTCACGCCTCTGGCGGCCCAGCTGCTCAAGGAAGGCGTCAGCACCCGCCTGAAGAGCGGCGAATGGGGCATGGTGATCGGCGGCGAGCTGGCGCGCCAGCTGGGCGTGCGCGAGGGCGACAAGCTCACCCTCGTGACCCCCGGTGGCCAGGTCACGCCCGCGGGCACGGCGCCGCGGCTCAAGAGCTTCACCGTGGTGGGCATCTTCCATGCCGGCCACTACGAGTACGACAGCGGCCTGGTGCTGATCGATCTGGAGGACGCGGCCAAGCTCTTTCGCGTGAGCGGCCCGAGCGGCGTGCAGCTCAAGCTGGCCGATGTGCACCAGGCGCGCCAGGTGGGTGATCAACTGGCGCGCAGCCTGGGCCCCGAGCTGCGCGTGCGCGACTGGACCCGCACCAATGCCAACTGGTATGACGCGGTGCAGGTGGAGAAGCGCCTGATGGGCATCATCCTCACCCTGATCGTGGCGGTGGCGGCCTTCAACCTGGTTTCCACCCTGGTGATGACGGTGACGGACAAGCAGTCCGACATTGCCATCCTGCGCACCTTCGGCGCCAGCCCGCGCTCCATCATGGCCATCTTCATGGTGCAGGGCGCCACGGCCGGCATCATCGGCACGCTCTCGGGCGTGGGCCTGGGCCTGCTGGTGGCCTTCAATATCGATGTGATCGTGCCCGCCATCGAGCGCGCGTTGAACGTGAGCTTCCTGCCCGGCAGCATCTACCTGATCAGCCGCATGCCCAGCGACCCGCAGAGCGCCGACATCATTCCCATTGCCGTGACCTCCCTGATCCTGGCCTTCCTGGCCACCCTCTACCCGAGCTGGCGCGCCAGCCGCGTGCAACCGGCCGAGGCGCTCCGTTATGAATGATCTTGTTCTTGAGGGCGTGGCCCTGAGCCGCCGCTTCAAGGAAGGCGGCCTGGATGTGCAGGTGCTCAAGGGCGTGGATATCCGCGTGGCGCGCGGCCAGACCCTGGCGGTGCTGGGCGCCTCGGGCTCGGGCAAGAGCACCCTGCTGCATCTGCTGGGCGGGCTGGACAAGCCCACGAGCGGTCAGGTCACGCTGATGGGCCGCAATCTGGCTTCCATGGGCGAGGCGCCGCTGGGCCAGTGGCGCAACCAGCATCTGGGCTTTGTCTACCAGTTCCACCATCTGCTGCCCGAGTTCAGCGCCCTGGACAATGTGGCCATGCCCCTGCGCGTGCGGCGCGAGCCGGTGGCGGCCGCCCGCGAGCGTGCGGCGGCCATGCTGGCCCGGCTGGGCCTGGGCCAGCGCCTGTCGCACCGGCCGGCCGAGCTCTCGGGCGGCGAGCGCCAGCGCGTGGCCATCGCCCGCGCCCTGGTCAGCCAGCCGGCCTGCGTGCTGGCCGACGAGCCCACCGGCAATCTGGACCGCGACACGGCCGATGCCGTCTTCGCCCTGATGCTGGAGACGGCCCAGGCCCAGGGCACGGCCTTCGTGCTGGTGACCCATGACCAGAGCCTGGCCTCGCGCTGCGAAACGCAGCTGAAACTGGTGGGCGGCGCCCTGCAGTAGTATCTCGGGCCCGATTTCTCTCCAACCCAGCCGCCACCGCTGTATGAGCCAGACCGCCCGCTTCATCCTGAAACTGAGCTGCCCCGACCAGGCCGGCATCGTCCATGCCGTGACCGGTTTTCTGCTGGAGCAGGGCGGCAATATCGTCACCTCGCATCAGCATGGCGACGCCGACCACCGGCGCTTCTTCATGCGCATCGAGTTCGAGGCGGCAGCGCCGGCCGAGGGCGCGGCCCTGCGCCAGGCCTTCGAGCCCCTGGCCCAGCGCCTGCAGATGGACTGGGAGCTGGTGGGCCGCGAGACCAAGACCCGCGTGCTGCTGCTGGTGTCCAAGCTGGGCCACTGCCTGAACGATCTGCTGTTCCGCGTGCAGACCGGGCATCTGCCCATTGAGATTCCGGCCATCGTCAGCAACCACCGCGACTTCTACCAGCTGGCCGCCTCCCACAACATTCCCTTCCACCACTTCCCGCTGCTGAACAGCACGCCGGAGCAGAAGGCGGCGCAGGAGCGCAAGATCATCGAGGTGGTCGAGGAGAACCGCATCGATCTGGTGGTGCTGGCCCGCTATATGCAGATCCTCAGCCCCGAGCTGTGCCAATACCTCTCGGGTCGGGCCATCAATATCCACCACAGCTTCCTGCCCAGCTTCAAGGGCGCCAAGCCCTATCACCAGGCTTATGAGCGCGGGGTCAAGCTGATCGGCGCCACGGCGCACTATGTGACCTCGGACCTGGACGAGGGCCCCATCATCGAGCAGGAGGTGGCGCGCATCGACCACAGCCTGGCGCCCGAGCAACTGGTGGCCATGGGCCGCGATGTGGAATGCGTGACCCTGGCGCGCGCCATCCAGTGGCATGCCGAGCACCGCGTGCTGCTCAACGGCCACCGCACGGTGGTGTTCCGCTGAGCTCAAGCTCATGTGGGTGGACAGCCACTGCCATTTGGACGCGCCGGAGTTCGGCGCTGACCGGGGCGAGGTTGTAGCCCGCGCGCGCGCGGCTGGGGTCTCGCAGATGGTGATTCCCGCCGTGGGGGCCTTCGACTTCGAGGCCGCGCGCGACCTGGCGCATGCGCATGGCTTTGCCTATGCCCTGGGCATCCACCCGCTCTACGTGATGAAGGCGCGGGATGAGGATCTGGCCACCCTGGCCGGCCTGCTGGAGCGCCACCGCGAGGACCCGCGCCTGGTGGCCGTGGGCGAGATCGGCCTGGACTTCTTCGTGCCGGGCCTGGACGCGGCCCGCCAGCAGTTTTTCTACACCGAGCAGCTCAGGCTGGCGCAGCGCTTCGAGCTACCGGTGATCCTGCATGTGCGCAAGAGCGCGGACCAGTTGCTGCGCGGCTTGCGCCGCACCGTGGTGCGGGGCGGCATCGCCCACGCCTTCAACGGCAGCCGCCAGCAGGCCGACACCTTCATCGCCCAGGGCTTCAAGCTCGGCTTTGGCGGCACGCTCACCTACGAGCGCTCGCTGCAGATCCGCCGTCTCGCGGCCGAACTGCCGGCGCAAAGCCTGGTGCTGGAGACCGATGCGCCCGATATCCCGCCGCACTGGCTCTATGCCACGGCCGAGCAGCGCGCCGCCGGCCAAGCCCAGGGCCGCAACCAGCCGGCCGAGCTGCCGCGCATCGCCCAGAGCCTGGCCCGCCTGCGCGGCTGGACCCTTGAGGCCACCGCGGCCTGCACCCGGGCCAATACCTTCGAGGCCCTGCCGCGCCTGGCGGCGCTGGCCGGCGCCTGAGCCGCCATGCACATCCTGCTGGTGGAGGACGATGCCGCGCTGGCCGAGGCCATCGCCGCGGCCCTGCGCGCCCGTGGCTGGCGGGTGGAGCTGAGCGCGCGCGGCGAGCCGGTGGCCGCCTCGCTGCGCCAGGAAAGCTATGACGCCCTGGTGCTGGACATCGGCCTGCCCGGCATCGACGGCCTGGAGGTGCTGCGTCGCCTGCGCGAGCAGGGCAGCTTTCTGCCGGTGCTGATGCTTACCGCCCGCGACGGGGTGGAGGATCGGGTGGACGGCCTGGAGGCCGGGGCCGATGACTATCTGCTCAAGCCCTTTGCCATCGACGAGCTCATCGCCCGCCTGCGCGCCCTGGTGCGGCGCCACGAATTCAGACGCAACGAGACCCTCAGCCTGGCGGCCCTGCGCTTTGATGCCGGGGCGCGCCGCGCCTTCATCGGCGAGCAGGCGGTGCACCTGACGGCGCGGGAATGCGTGGTGCTGCAGTACCTGCTGCTCAAGGCCGGTCAGGTGGTCACGCGCGAGCAGCTCACGGCCCTGATCCCGGGCTGGGCGGCGGCCAGCTCGGAGAACGCGCTGGAGCTGCTGGTCTCGCGCCTGCGCGCCAAGATCGAGCCGGGCGGCGTGAACCTGCGCACGGTGCGCGGCCTGGGCTACCGGCTGGAGCCGGCCGAGGCGCCATGAGCGCGCGCCCGGGGCCGCGCCAGCCCAGCCTGCGCCGCACCCTGCTGCTGTGGCTGCTGCTGCCCCTGACCGGCCTGATCCCGCTGGCGGCCCTGCTGATCTACGGCCTGGCCCTGAGCCCCGCCCTGGACGCGCTGGACCGGGCCCTCACCGACACCGGCGTGGCCCTGGCCGAGATGCTGGACACCGATGCCCAGGGCCGGGTGCAGCTGCCTCTGAGCGAGCAGACCGCTCGCGCCCTGCGCGCCGATGCGGTGGACGAGAGCCAGTTCGCCGTGGCCGATCCGCAGGGACGCTTGCTGGCCGGGCAGGCCGCATTGCTGACTCTGGTGAGCGAAAGACCAGCGGCGGGCGAACGTCGTTTCTTCAACGCCACGCTGGCGGGGCAGGCCCTGCGCCTGGCGGCCCAGGGTCAGGCCTGCGGGCCGGGTGCGGCGCAGACCTGCCTGATCGTGGTGGCCGAGACCCTGGGCAAGCGGGCTCTGGCCCAGCGCGCAGCCCTGCTGGGCGCGGGCCTGGCGGCCCTGGCCCTGGCCCTGCCGCTGCTGGGCCTGTCCTTGCTGGCGGTGCGCCGGGCTCTGCGCCCGCTGCAGGTGGCGGCGGCCCAGGTGGCGGCGCTCACGCCGCAGCGCCTGGAGCCGGTGCCGGCCCAGGCCCTGCCGGGCGAGGTGGCCGGCCTGGTGCAGGCGCTCAACGAGCTGCTGGCGCGTCTGCGCGAGGCGGCCGCGGCCCAGCGCGCCTTTGTGGCCGATGCCGCGCACCAGCTGCGTACCCCGCTGGCCGTGATGCGGCTGGAGGCGGCCGAGGTCCTGGCCGCGCCGCATCCCGAGGCCCTGCACCCGGCCCTGCTGCGCCTGCACGCCGCGGCCGAGCGCGGCAGCCGCCTGGCCCAGCAGCTGCTGGTGCTGGCGCGGGCCGAGAGCCAGGCCCTACAGGCCGAGACCGCGCGCCCTCAGCAGGCCCTGGACCTGAGCACCCTGGCCGCGGCGGCGGCCGACCGCTTGCTGGCTCCGGCCCTGGCCGCCGGCCAGGACCTGGGCTTCGAGCTGGCGCCCGCGCCGCTGCGCGGCGACGCCCTGCTGCTGGAGGAGCTGCTGGGCAATCTGCTGCACAACGCCATCGAGCATGCCGGCCCGGGCGTGCGCATCACGGTGCGCTGCGGGTGCGATGCCCAGGACCGCAGCTGGCTCAGCGTGGAGGACGAGGGCCGCGGCGTGCCGCCCGAGGAACTGGCCCTGCTGTGGCAGCGCTTCCAGCGTGGCCGCGCGGCCCAGGGCGGGGGCAGCGGCCTGGGCCTGGCCATCGTGGCCGATATCGCCCGCCTGCATGGTGCGGTGGCCGAGGCCCAGGCCGGCCCGGGCGGGCGCGGCCTGTGCGTCAGCGTGCGCTTCCCGGCCTGAGCGTCAGGAGACGGCGCTTTCACCGACGGCCGGCGTGGCCTCGCTGCCCGTGCGGCGGGACTTCAGCACGAAGCTCAGCAGCTGCCAGCCTATGAACAGGGCCACCAGACCCAGCAGGCTGGCGCTGATGGGGCGCTCGATGAAGGTGTGGAAGCTGCCGCGGCTGATCAGCATGGCGCGGCGGAAGTTCTCCTCCAGCATGGGGCCCAGGATGAAGCCCAGCATCAGGGGCGCGGCGTCCATGTCCAGGCGCATGAAGAGATAGCCGGCAAAGCCGAAGACGGCGGTGACGAAGATGTCGTCCAGATTGTTGTTGACGCTGTAGGTGCCGATGCAGCAGAAGAAGAGGATGGCCGGGAACAGCACGTTGTAGGGGATCTTGAAGACCGACAGCCAGTAGCGCACCAGGGGCACATTGAGCAGCAGCAGGAAGCAGTTGCCCACCCACATGCTGGCCACCAGGCCCCAGAACAGATCGGGATGGCCGGCAATCATGTTCGGGCCGGGCTGTATGCCCTTGATCACGAAGGCGGCCATCATCAGGGCCATCACTGCGTTCTCGGGGATGCCGATGCTCATCAGCGGGATGAAGCTGGTGCGCGCGGCGGCCTCGTCGGCCGCGGCCTGGCCGGCCACGCCCTCGATGGCGCCCTGGCCGATCTCGTGGCGGTACTTGCTGACCTTCTTGTCGATGGCGTAGGCGGCGAACTGCGCGATCACCGGGCCGCCGCCGGGCAGGATGCCCAGGAAGGAGCCGATGGCGCTGCCGCGCAGGGCGCTGGGGATGATGCGCTTGAACTCGGGCCAGGTGGGCATCAGCTTGATCTTGCCGTTGAAGGGCGTGCGCTCCTCGCGGGCGTCCAGGTTCTTGCTGATCTCGGCAATGCCGAAGCAGCCCAGGGCGATGCTTACCAGGCCCACGCCCTCGGCCAGGAAGGGCAGGTCGAAGGTGTAGCGCTGCAGGCCGCTGTTCACATCGGTGCCGATCTGGCCCAGCAGGATGCCGATCAGGCACATGGCCAGGCCGTTGAGCAGGCTGCCGGTGGTGACGAAGCTGACGCAGACAAAGCCCACCAGCATCAGCGCGCAGTAGTCGGCCGGCCCGAAGAGAAAGGCCACCTCGCCCAGGCTGGGCGCCAGAAAGGACAGCACCACGATGGCCACCGTGCCGCCGATGAAGCTGGACACGCCGGCCGTGAAGAGCGCCAGGCCGGTCTTGCCCTTGAGCGTCATCTGGTAGCCGTCGATGCAGGCGACGATGGAGCTGGCATGCGGGATCTTCATGGTGATCGCGCTGACGCTGTCCCCGTACTGGGCGCCGTAGTAGATGCCGGCCAGCATGATGAGCGCGCCGCCGGTGGGAATGGAGTAGGTCAGCGGCAGCAGCAGGCTGATGGTGGCCAGGGGGCCCAGGCCGGGCAGCAGGCCCACCAGGGTGCCCACCGTGCAGCCGATGGCGCAGAACAGCAGGTTCTGCCAGGTCAGCGCGTGCTCGAAGCCGAAGGCCAGGTTGTGCAGGACGTCCATCATGGCTTCAGACCAGGGGCAGGTTCAGGCCGAGCAGCTTCTGGAAGGCGAAGGCCACGGCCACCAGGCCGGCGGCGATCTTCAGACAGCGCTTCCAGGAGTACGAGGTGCTGGCCAACGAGGCTACGAAGACCATCAGCACGATGCCGGCCACCATGTTCAGCTTCTCCGACACCAGGGCGAAGCCGCACAGCGAAACCAGCACCAGGCCGATATTGCGCAGGCTGAAGCCCAGGGGCACGGGCTTCTCGAAGCGGGCCCGCAGCAGGGTCAGCAGGGCGATGAGCAGCAGCAGGCCGCTGACCAGCAGGGGAAAGAGCCCGGCGCCAGCGCGCGCGAAGCTGCCGATGGGGTACTGCAAGGCGCCCAGTCCGAAGGACAAGGCAATGGCGCCGAGGAAAAGACCTCGGACGATGTTCCGGTTGTTCATAGCGATCCCTGGACAAGTGGGGGGACGCGGCCGCTGCGGCCCACTGTAGGGACTCGGCTGCCCCGCGCCGGCGTCGGTTTTCACGTACGACAGCTTGCGGACAGCTTGGGGGGAGGCCGGGGCTCAAGGGAGCTTGGGGTGCGCGCCCGGCCGCGCGCTACGGGTGCTCGCGCCTAGCGGTTGCGCGGCGCCAGCGGGGTTTCCGGCACCGGATAGCCGGCCGCGCCAAAGGTGGCGACCACGGCCTTGTGGGTGTCGAAATAGACCTGCCAGTAATGGTCGGTGTGGCAGTAGGGGCGCACGCACAGCAGCGGGCCCTCGAGCGTGAAGCTCAGGATCTCGATATCGGGCGCGGGCGTGGCCACCACATTGGGAATGGCAGCGACGGCGCTGCGCAGGCGGGCCATGGCATCCAGCGGGTCCACGGTGTTGGCCACCTTGGCCACGCAGTCCACCCGGCGGTGGGGCAGGGTGGAGTAGTTCTGGATGGTGTCCGAGAAGATCTTGTTGTTGCCGATGATGGTCTGCACGTTGTCGGGCGTGATCACCGTGGTGCCGAAGAGGCCAATCTCGCTGACCGTGCCGGTGACGCCGCCCACCTGCACGAAGTCGCCCACCTTGAAGGGCCGCAGCACCTGCATGAAGACGCCGGCCGCGAAATGCGTGAGCAGGCCGCCCCAGGCCGTGCCGATGGCCAGGCCTGCACCGGCCAGCAGGGCGGCGAAGGAGGTGGTCTTGATGCCGAAGATGTCCAGAATCGCCAGCACCAGCACGATGTTCAAGAGCACCGTGAGGATGGAGCGCAGGTAGTTGGAGAGGGTGGAGTCCACCCGCTTGCCGGCTTCCAGCGCGCGGGTGAAGAGGCGCACGGCCAGATTGATAATCCAGCGGCCGATGATCCAGGCCGCGAGGGCGGCCAGGATCTTGAGCCCGAAATCCATGCCTTGGGTGCTGAGGAATTGCCAGATGGCTTCGGTATTCATGATGAGGAACTCTCCCTGTGTTTGAGCCGGATCGGCCCATGATGGCAAAGCCCGCTGCGCTTGCCCACCCCCCAAGATGGCAAGGCCTGGCCCCCGTCTGGGCGCCGGATGCCCGCCTGCTGCTGCTGGGCAGCTTCCCCAGTGCCGCCTCGCTGACGGCTCAGCAGTACTACGGTCACCCGCGCAACCAGTTCTGGCCCCTGCTCTCGGCCCTGTGGGGGGAGGACCTGCGCGCCCTGGACTATGCGCAGCGCCTGGAGCGGGTGCGCGCGCGCGGCCTGGCCATCTGGGATGTCTATGCCGCCTGCGAGCGCGAGGGCAGCCTGGACAGCGCCATCCGCGCCGCCCAGCCCAATGACCTGGCCGGCCTGGCCGCGCGCCTGCCCCGGCTGCAGGCCGTGGCCCACAACGGCGGCGAGTCGGCGCGGCTGATGAAGGTGACGGCCGCCCTGGGCCGGCCGGTCTACCGCCTGCCTTCCAGCAGCCCGGCCAACGCCAGCTGGTCCTTCGAGCGCAAGCTGGCGGCCTGGCGCGAGGTCTTCGCGGCCCATGGTCTACTCACGCCATGAATAAGAAGAGCCCCAACAAGAAGATCGACTGGGTGCCCGCCACCTTGAGCGAGCACGACGGCGTGCGCTATCTGCACCTGGACAGCATCTGGGTGCAAGGCGCCATGCGCATCCGCAAGCCCCAGCAGCTGGAGCTGGAGTACATCCAGCGCATGATGGCCTGGATGCTCTGGCGCGAGAGCGCTGCCCTTCGGGAAGGCCGGGCGGTGCAGCTGGGCCTGGGCGCGGCGGCGCTGACCCGCTTCAGCCACAAGGTGCTGCGCATGAAGACCACCGCCGTGGAGCTCAACCCCACGGTGATCTCGGCCTGCCGGGCCTGGTTCCACCTGCCCGAGGATGATCAGCGCCTGAGCGTGCTCAACGAGGACGCGGCCGCCTGGGTGGCGGAGCCAGCGAACTGGCAGAGCGTGGCGGTGCTGAATGTGGACCTCTACGACCATGATGCCGCCTCCCCGGTGCTGGATGACGAGGCCTTTTATGCGGGCTGCCGTGCCGTGCTGGAGGAGGGCGGCTTGATGACCGTCAACCTCTTCGGGCGCCACGCCAGCTTCGCGCGCAGTGCGGCCCGCATCGCGCGGGTTTTCGGCAGCGACCAGGTCTGGAGCCTGGCGCCCACCAAGGAGGGCAATACCGTGGTGGTGGCCGCGCGCGGCGTGCAGGTGCCCGAGCGCGAGGAACTGGAACGGCGCGCGGCTAATATCGAGTCGCTGTACCAGCTGCCGGCCCGCAAATGGCTGCGCCTGGTGCGGCCCCTGCCCATGAGTGTCATCAACCAGCTGCTGAGCGAGTCGCAACCATGAGTGCGAACCCATCCCCGACCAAGCCGGCCGCCGGCACCGCTGCCGTCAAGCCCGAGGGGCGGCTCGAATGGCGCAGCCTGCTGCGCTGGATGCAGGAGGATGGGCTGATCGACGCCGAGCAGGTGCCGCGCATGGAAGCGCGTTTTGCCGCGGGCGACTCCTCCCTGCATCCCCTGGTGCGCCTGGGCCATGCAGGCCTGGTGCGTGCGGGCACGGGCAAGCCTCTGGAGCTGGAGCAGCTGACCGAGTGGCTGGCCACGCGCGCCCAGCTGCCCTATCTGCGCATCGATCCGCTCAAGGTGGATGTGGGCCGGGTGGCGGACATCATGTCGGTGGGCTACGCCGAGGCCAAGCGCTGTCTGCCAGTGCAGGTGGGGCTGACCGAGGTGGTGATCGCCACCTCCGAGCCCTATGACCGCAGCTGGGTGGCCCAGATCGAGTCGCACGCGCGCAAGCCGGTGCGCCTGGTGGTGGCCAATCCGCTGGAGATCGCGCGCTACACCACCGAGTTCTACACCCTGGCGCGCTCGGTGCGCGCCGCCACCAAGACCGGCGAGGTCACCCAGATTGCCAGCTTCGAGCAGCTGGTGGAGCTGGGCAAGAGCAATAAGCAGCTGGACGCCAACGACCAGGGCGTGGTCCAGGTGGTGGACTGGCTGTGGCAGTACGCCTTTGACCAGCGGGCCAGCGATATCCACCTGGAGCCGCGCCGCGATATGGGCGTGATCCGCTTTCGCATCGACGGGGTGCTGCACACGGTCTACCAGCTGCCGCCCTCGGTGATGAGCGCCATGACCTCGCGCATCAAGCTGCTGGGCCGCATGGACGTGGTGGAGCGGCGCCGGCCGCTGGACGGCCGCATCAAGACCCGCAATCCGGCCGGGGACGAGGTGGAAATGCGCCTCTCGACCCTGCCCACGGCCTTTGGCGAGAAGATGGTGATGCGCATCTTCGACCCGGATACCGCCGTCAAGAGCCTGGACCAGCTGGGCTTCTCGGGCCATGACGCCGAGCGCTGGACCAAGCTGACCGCAAAGGCTCACGGCATCATCCTGGTGACCGGCCCCACCGGCAGCGGCAAGACCTCGACCCTGTATTCCACGCTCAAGCGCCTGGCGACCGACGAGGTCAATGTCACGACCATCGAGGACCCGATCGAGATGATCGAGCCGGCCTTCAACCAGACCCAGGTGCAGCCGGCCCTGGATCTGGGCTTTGCCGAGGGCCTGCGCGCCCTGATGCGCCAGGACCCGGACATCATCATGGTGGGTGAGATCCGCGATCTGGAGACGGCCGAGATGGCCATCCAGGCGGCGCTGACCGGCCACCTGGTCTTCAGCACCCTGCACACCAATGACGCGGCCTCGGCCATCACCCGCCTGACCGATCTGGGCGTGCCGCCCTATCTGATCACGGCCACGGTGATTGGCGTGCTGGCCCAGCGCCTGGTGCGCACCCTGTGTCCGGCCTGCAAGGAGCCCGATCCGGCGGTGACGCGCGACACGCTCAACGAGATGCTCAAGCACTGGCGCATGAGCGGCGGGGTCAAGCCCTACAAGCCCGTGGGTTGCCTGGACTGCCGCAACACCGGCTACCGCGGCCGCGCCGGCCTGTTCGAGCTGCTGACGGTGAGCGAGGCCGTCAAGGGCACCATCCATCCCACGCCCGATGTGTCGGCCTTGCGCCGCCAGGCGGTGCAGGAGGGGCTGCGGCCCCTGCGCCTGGCCGGTGCCATGAAGGTGGCCGAGGGCCTGACCACGCTGGAAGAGGTGTTGCGCAGCACGCCCCAGTGGGAGAGTTGAGCGCCGGCGCCGCTCCTGCGGGTTTTTCCCTGCCCCCACCCGGCTTCGGCCGGGTTTTTTGTGTCGCCCGCGTGAGTGGTGGCTGTGTTTGCTTACGTGGAAACCACACAGGGCGGACAGAGGGCGCTGCCTAGAATCCGTCCGGTCCAATGCGATAGAGGGTTCCTCACATGAAGATCAAGAGTCAGAGAGACTTCTGGTCGGGGTTGATGTTTCTGGTGGTGGGTCTGGGCTTTGCCTGGGGCGCCACGGAATACAACTTCGGCAATTCGGCCCGTCCCGGCCCCGGCTACTTCCCCTTCGGTCTGGGCATTCTGCTGGCCGTGCTGGGTGGCGTGGTGCTGTTCAAGGCCCTGACCATCGAGTCGGAAGACGGCGACCCCATCGGTGCCATTGCCTGGCGCCCGCTGGGCATCATCGTCGGCGCCATCGTGGTGTTCGGCTGGGCCCTGCCGCATCTGGGCATGGTGATCGCGCTGCCCCTGCTGGTGGTGCTGTCGGCCCTGGCCGGTGATGAGTTCAAGCTGCATGAAGCCCTGCTCACCGCGGCGGTGCTCACCGTTGGCAGCTGGGTCATCTTTGTGTGGGGCCTGAATCTGGTGATCCCGCTGTGGCCCACCTTCCTGGGCAGCTGAGGAGTGCCCGAACATGGAACTGTTGAACAACCTCGCGCTGGGCTTCGGCACGGCGCTGACGCTGCAGAATCTGCTCTACGCTTTTGGCGGTGCGGTGCTGGGCACCCTGATCGGCGTGCTGCCGGGCCTGGGCCCGGTGGCCACCATCGCCATGCTGCTGCCCTCGATCTATGCGCTGGACGCCACGCCCGCGCTGATCATGCTGGCCGGTATCTACTATGGCGCGCAGTACGGCGGCTCGACCACGGCCATCTTGATCAATGTGCCGGGTGAGTCCAGCTCGGTGGTGACCGCGATCGACGGCTACCAGATGGCTCGTCAGGGCCGTGCCGGTGCCGCGCTGGCGGCCGCGGGCCTGGGCTCCTTCTTCGCCGGCTGCGTGGGCACCATCGTGATCGCGGCCTTCGCGCCGCCGCTGACCGAGCTGGCCTTCAAGTTCGGCCCCGCCGAGTACTTCTCGCTGATGGTGCTGGGTCTGATCGGCGCCGTGGTGCTGGCCTCGGGCTCCCTGGTCAAGGCGATCTCGATGATCCTGCTGGGCCTGCTGCTGGGCCAGATCAACACCGATGTGATCTCCGGCACGCCGCGCTACTCCTTCGACATCCCGGAACTGACCGATGGCATCAACTTCGTCGTGATCGCCATGGGTGTGTTCGGTTTCGGCGAGATCATCGCCAATCTGGGCAAGCCGGCCGAGCACCGCGAGGTCTTCACCAAGGATGTGAAGGGCCTGTGGCCGACCAAGCAGGACTTCAAGGACGCCTGGCCCGCCGTGGTGCGCGGCACCGGTCTGGGTTCCATCCTGGGCGTGCTGCCCGGTGGCGGCGCGCTGCTGTCCTCCTTCGCGGCCTACACGCTGGAGAAGAAGCTGGCCAAGGATCCCAGCAAGTTCGGCAGGGGGGCGATCGCGGGTGTCGCGGGTCCGGAATCGGCCAACAATGCCGGCGCTCAGACGTCCTTCATCCCCTTGTTAACGCTTGGCATTCCCGCGAACCCGGTCATGGCGCTGATGGTGGGGGCGATGATCATTCAGGGCATCGTGCCGGGGCCAAATGTGGCAGCGGAACAGCCTACGCTGTTCTGGGGCATCATCGCCTCCATGTGGATCGGCAATCTGATGCTCGTCGTCCTGAACCTGCCGCTGATCGGCCTCTGGGTGAAGCTGCTGACGGTGCCCTACTATGTGCTCTTCCCGATCATCATGGCGTTCTGCTCGATCGGCGTCTACAGCGTGAATTCCAATGTGTTCGACCTCTATGCGGTCGCGCTGTTCGGTCTCGGCGGCTATCTGCTCGTCAAGCTGCGCTGCGAACCGGCGCCCTTGCTGCTCGGTTTCGTGCTCGGCCCGCTGCTCGAAGAGAATCTGCGCCGCGCCATGATCCTCTCGCGCGGCGACCCGACGACCTTCATGAGCCGCCCGCTCTCGGCCAGTCTGCTGATCGCTGCGGCCCTGATGGTGGTGGTGGTGATGCTGCCGTCCATCAAGAACAAGCGCGAAGAGGCTTTCAAGGAAGAAGACTGATTCCGCGCGCGGCGCTCTCGGGCGCCGCATCCAGGATCTTGCGCCGCGCAAGCCCGGCGCCCGCGAAGAACCCGCCGCATCCATGGTGCCGCGGGTTCTTCTCCATCTGAGATGCGCTTGCAACGGACCGCAGCCCGAGGCCTCTCAAAAAG